>DATBHM010000309.1:0-8913 GCA_036557505.1 Actinomycetota bacterium
ACCGAGGCGAACACCTCCCCGGTCGAGGGATCGATCGAGTCGAACGTCTCGCCCGACGCGGCGTCGGTCAGTCCTTCGCCGATCACGAGCTGATAGGTGTCGGTCATGGTCGTCTGCCCTCCTGCAGGGTCATCCCGAAGATCGTACCCACGCGAGCCGTTCCGCCGTCCGGCGCTGGTCGGCTGGGATGGACGCCCGGGAAGACCGCGCCACGCGACGGCTCGGGATCCCGGCATGTTGGCCTGACGACAAACTACTTTGTAGAGCAAAGTAAGGCCGGAACGATTCGTCCGGAGGGCGACGTGGGAACGAGCATGGGACGGGCGGAGGCGGCCGAGATGGTCGCCGACGTCGGGCGGATGCAGCGCGCCACCCGGCGCGCCCGCAGGGCCATCTGGTTCCCTCTCGTGCTGTTCGGGCTCATCGTGCTGGGAGCCGCGCCGTTCTACCGCCCGTGGCCGTCGTCCGGATCGGGGCTCACCATCCGGAACGTCGGACCGGTCGCCGGGTACCTGGGCGGGGACTTCATCGGGAACGCACCGGCCTGGTACTGGCTGATCGCGCTGCCGCTCGGCTACGTGGCCACCGCCGCGTTCCTCCGGTGGCACGCCGGCCGAACCGGCGTCGCCGGGCGGATCGCTCCGTACGTCGCGGCGGGGCTCGGGCTGTTCGCGTTCCTGGTGATCTCGTCGCCGTCCATCCTCGACGCGCTCGGCCTCCCGACGTCGATCGGGAAGTTCCTGTGGTCGAACGACCTGGCCATCCGGGGTCTGACGCCGCTGATCGCCGTGGCGCTGGGGTTCCTCGTGCTGGCGTGGGTCGAACGGAGCCCGGCGCTCGCCGCGTTCTCGGCGGCGTTCCTGGGCCTCGTCCTGCTGGCGAACCTGTACGACATCGGGAACTACTTCCGGTGGGCCGGCCTCTCCGCGGAGGATCCGCAGTCGGGGGCGATCGTCGCGGGGGTGGCGCTGCTGCTGGGCGGCCTGGGGTTCGGCATCGCGGCGCTCCGCGATCGATGAGCCATCCGGTCCAGCACCTCGACGAGGTCGTCCACCAGCGGAACCGGCTGGGCATCCTCGTGGTCCTCCGGGAGGCGCGGCAGGTGGAGTTCCGGTTCCTTCGGGACACGCTGGATCTCACCGACGGCAACCTGTCCCGGCACCTGCACGTCCTCGAGGACGCGCGGTACGTGGCCGTGGAGAAGGGATACGAGGGCCGCCGGCCCCGGACGTGGGTCCGCATCACGCCCGCCGGGCGACGGGCGTTGGCCGCCGAGCTCGACGCGCTGCGCCAGCTCCTCCGGTGACGGAACGCGAAACGGCCGCGCCGAGGCGTTCCGGCGCGGCCGCTTCGAATCGACGTCCGTCAGGAAGCGCTGGCTCCCACTGGAACGCCGCTCACCGACCCGGTCGAGGGGGACGGCGACGTCGGGGTCCGCCGTTCCCTCGAGATGTCGAACGCGATCAGCGCGAGGTTCGCCCCGGCCGCCGCGCCCGCGATCCCCGTGAACACGGCCAGCGGAACGGGGAGCGCCACGATGCCGAGCCACCCGCCGGCCAGCGCGCCCGCGGCCGCCAGCCAGCACCCGGCGTGCAGCGTCCGGCCGGGCATCCCGCGTCGGGCCCAGCCGGCGAACACGCCGAGCCAGATCGGCACGCCGATCGCCACCACGCCGAAGACGCGGTCGCCGATCGGGAGGGTCGGCCGGAGCGTCATCGCCAGCAGCACGCCGAGGCTCCACCCGCCCAGCCCGAACAGCACCGGGCCCAGCGTCCTCATCACCGCGCCGCCGCGCCGCCCGAACCCACCGCGGCGGGACCGCAGCCCGGCCAGCAGGAGCCCGACGACCGCCAGCGCCGCGAGCCCCACCAGCGACCCGAGCACGATCTTGGCGATCATGCCCTGGCTCGGTCCCCGGTCGAACGCGATCGACTGGTGCACGTACCCCGACGTGTCGACGCGGCCGGTGTCGAGGAACGTGCTCACCAAGCGCGTCCCCGCGCCCTGCTGCTGGTACCAGAAGTCCGTGGTGTGGCCGAAGTTCGGCAGCACAACCTGGCGGCCGTTCGGGAGCGATGGGAGGAGCTCGTCGGTGGCGAAGTTCGGCGGGGTCGCGAAGTCGAGCGTGCCGCCGATCAGCAGCGTCGGGACGTTGGAGGGCTGGACGTGGGCGTACTCGTCGTCACCCGGCCCGGCTGGCCACGAGTCCACCACGGCGCCGTTCGCCCACATGAAGTCCGTGGCGTCGTTCCCGAGGATCGACCCCGGCTCGGCCTTCGCGAAGTACGCCCGTGCCACGCCGGCGTCCTCACGGGCCGTCGCCGCGGCCTCGCCCCACACCCTGGTCGGGAAGATCAGGCGTGCCATGAACGACTGCATCCACAAGCCGCTGGGGTCGCCGTTCGCTGCGGACAGCCACGCGCCGATGGTCTGCGGCGCCGAGATGGGAGAGGCGTCCGACGACGAATCCATCAGCCCGAAGAACGAGGCGACCCGAACGTTGCCGGGCGAGATCGGTGCGAAGAGCCAGTGGTCGGGGATGTGCGCGGCCTCGCCCCGCATCGTGGCCGCCAGGTCCGCGGTGTTCGAGCGGCACGTCGAGTCCTGCGCGCACAGCTGCGAGTAGCGTTCGATCTGCGCGTCGGTCGTCGCGGGGTCCCACAGGTAGTGCCCCGGCGGGTTGACCCCGACCATCACCGAGCGGTGCACGCTCGCCGGGTGCCGCCAGGCGTAGATCATCGCGGTGCGGGTTCCCGCGCTCTCGGAGAGCAGGTCGACCTGCCGGTACCCGAGCGCCCGACGCGCGTCCTCGAAGTCGTCGGTCCGCTGCCCGAGCGTGTAGCCGGCCAGGTCGACGCCGTCGTCCCGCAGACGGGTCGCGCAGGCCCGGAACGCACCGGTCATCGCGTCGAACGACGAGGCCGTCACGAAGTCCGTCGAGTGCGACAGCGCGGACGTCACCTCCGGGCAGTCGAGCTGCGACGACCCGTCCACGCCCCGGTAGCCGACCAGCACGACGTCGTGGTCGCCGACGTACCGGCTGGCCTGGGGGAAGTCCATGTTCGTGATCCCGGGCCCGCCCTCCATCCGGAAGATCGGGTCGCCGGGGTGCGCCGCCTTCGACCGGATCCTCGTCACCGGCAGCGCGATGAGGCGCGACGCGGGGTCCGCGCGGTTCTCCTTCACGACCAGCGTGCCGCAGTCCGCCGGCAGCGACCCGGCCTCCGTGGGATAGGTGCACGTATGCGTGGTCAGCTGTCCGGCCTTCGCCCCCGCGGGAACGGAGACCCGGTCCTCGCGCGAGTCGAACCGCAGGGAGACCAGGCCGAGCACCACCATGCCGATCATCGCCAGCGCCACGATCCGCGCCGGTGTGTAGATCCGCCGAGCCGCCATCGTTCGAACCTCCTCGGTCGTCGTCGGGATCCCGGTGATCCCGTCGCCTCCGGACGCTAGGGACGGCGTGGTCCGTGCTCGTCGGCCGCGGGCCCGATTTCGGCTCGTGCGTGGGGACGATCCCGAACTCCTCCTCAGGGATGACGCGGCGGCCCGGAGCCGTGGGGTACCGTCCGGCCGTGCAGCGGCTCGGCCTGTTCGTTCGGCGATTCGGACTCGACGCGCTCGTCGTCCTCGCGGGGATCGAGAGCGCGCTGGAGGTCGTGTTCCAGCACGGTCAGCCGGGCGCGCCGACGATGGCGACCTGGGCCGCCGCGCTGATCCTCGCGGTCGTTCCGTTGCCGCTCCTGGTGCGCCGGCGGTTCCCGTTCTGGGCCCCGGCCACGATGCTGCTGGCGGCCGCGGCGGTCTCGTTCGCCGACGGACGGCTGATGACGTTCAGCATCGGGACGTACGCAGCGGGCCTCGCGTCGGCGTTCCTGCTCGGGAACCTCGACGACCCCGTGCGAGCCCGGATCGGGCTGGCCGTCGCGGTGGGCGGGGTCGCGATCGTCGTCTCCAACGACCCCGACGCCATCGTCGGGCAGAAGGTGTTCATCCCGATCGTGTTCGGGATCGCGTGGCTGGCGGGCTCGGCGATGCGGGCCCGCGTGCTCCAGGCCGACGCCGCCGAGGAGCGCGCCGCCCTCCTGGAACGCGAACGCGAGGCCGAGGCGCTCCGGGCCGTCGTCGAGGAACGAACCCGCATCGCCCGCGAGCTGCACGACGTGGTCGGGCACAGCGTGAGCGTCATGACCGTGCAGACCTCGGCCGTCCGCCGCCGCCTCACGCCCGATCAGGAACGGGAACGCGAGGCGCTCCTCGCCGTCGAGCGAACCGGGCGTGAGGCGCTCGCGGAGATGCGCCGCGTGGTGGGGGCGCTGCGCGACGCGGACGAGTCGCCGGCGCTCGCCCCGCAACCGACCCTGGCCCGCGTCGACGCGCTGGTCGTGCAGGCCCGGGAGACCGGGTTGCCGGTGGAGCTGTCGGTCGAGGGCGAACCCGTCCCGCTCCCGGCCGGCGTCGACCTCACCGCGTACCGGCTGGTGCAGGAGGGGCTCACGAACGCGATCAAGCACGCGGGCGCGCACCACGCCCAGGTTCGCGTTCGCTACGGCGACGGGCACGTCGAGGTGGAGGTGTCCGACGACGGCGGTGGCGTGGCCGCGAGCGGCCATGGCGATCAGCTCATGAACGGCGGGCACGGGCTCGTCGGCATGCGGGAGCGCGTGTCGATCTACGGCGGGGAGCTCGAGGCCGGGCCGCGCGATGGCGGCGGGTTCCGGCTGCGGGCGCGGCTCCCGGTGACGGTGACGGCGTGACGCTGGGCGTGCTGATCGCCGACGACCAGGCGCTCATGCGGGCTGGATTCCGCATGATCCTCGAGGCCGAGCCCGACATGGAGGTCGTCGGCGAGGCAGCGGACGGCCGGGCCGCGGTGGCCGCCGCACGAGACCTCAAGCCGGACGTCGTGCTGATGGACGTCCGGATGCCGGAGATGGACGGCATCGAGGCCACCCGCCGGCTGCTGGACGGCGCCGGCGGGGGAACGAGGGTCGTGATGCTCACCACGTTCGACATGGACGAGTACGTGTACGAGGCGCTCCGGGCGGGCGCGAGCGGGTTCCTGCTGAAGGACGTTCCTCCGGAACAGCTCCTCGCCGGCATCCGCGCGGTGGCCGCCGGAGACTCGCTCCTCGCGCCGTCGGTGACCCGGCGGCTGATTCAGGAGTTCGTCCGCCGCCCGCCCGAGGCGCTCCGGGCCCCGCCCCTTCTTGCGGACGAGCTCACGGCGCGAGAGGCGGAGGTGCTCCGGATGATCGCGCGGGGCTTGTCGAACGCGGAGATCGCCCGAGAGCTCTTCGTGAGCGAGACGACCGTCAAGACGCACGTCGCCCACGTCCTCGCCAAGCTCGGCGTCCGGGACCGCGTGCAGGCGGTGGTGTTCGCCTACGAGTCCGGGGTGGTGCAGCCGGGGGACGCGGACGTGGCCGCCGCGACCGATGGGTACGATTGAACGCGGAGGTTCCGACGACATGACCTACGACGAGAAGGTCGCCGCGTTCAAGGCGCGCGTCGACGCCGGGGAGAAGGTCGAGGCCGGCGACTGGATGCCCGACGAGTACCGGCAGGCCGCACTGAAGTTCATCGAGATGCACGCGAACTCCGAGGTGATGGGGGCGCTGCCCGAGCGGGAGTGGATCCCACGGGCGCCGACGCTCAAGCGCAAGCTCTCCCTGACCGCGAAGGTCCAGGACGAGGTCGGGCACGGCCAGATCCTGTATCGCGTCGCAGAGGACCTCGGGAAGTCGCGCGAGGCGATGTTCGACGACCTGGTCAACGGCCGGACGAAGTTCCACAACGTCTTCCACTACCCGACGGAGACGTGGGGTGACGTGGCGGTGATCGGGTGGCTCATCGACGGCGCGGCGCTCGTCACGCAGAAGGCCCTGCTCGACTCGTCCTACGCGCCGTACGTCCGCGCGATGCGCCGCATCTGCGCCGAGGAGTCGCTGCACCTCCGCCACGGCGAGGACCTCGCGCTGGAGCTCGTCTCCGGCACACCCGAGCAGCGCGAGATGTTCCAGGACGCCGTGAACCGGTGGTGGCGCCCGATCATGCACTTCTACGGCCCGCCCTCGAACCCGGCGAAGGACGTCCTGCTCTACTGGGGCATCAAGACACGGTCGAACGAGGACCTGCGCTCCGAGTTCTTCTCGACGTACGTGCCGAAGCTCTGGGACGTCGGGATCACGGTTCCCGACGAGGAGCTCCGCTGGGACGCGGACCAGAGCGACTGGGTCTGGGGCAACGACGGCGAGTGGGTCGACTGGGACGAGTTCTGGACGACCGTGAAGGGGAACGGCCCGATGACCCAGACCCGCCTCCTGTACCGCAAGGCCATGTGGGACGTCCACGCGTGGGTGCGCGAGGCGTTCGACGGCATCCCGGCCGCCGCCGCATAGTTCAAGAGGCCGTCGCTGCGGGGCTCAGCCGGCGCCGATCCACTTCAGGTAGCGCTCTGCCGAGCGGCGCACGGAATCCTTCGCGTCCGTGGCGACGTCGGCGTCCGGCCAGCCGCCGTAGATGCGGTCGAACGCCCACGGCTCCACGGCGTCGACGATCCCCGCGATGGCCGGGGCCGGCAGCGGGATGGCGTTCGGGTAGGAACGCATGAACGAGACCCACCGGTGGTCGGTGACGACGGTGATCGAGTCGCCGGTGAGGATCGCCCCCCGGCCGTCCGCGCCGTCCGCCCAGTGCAGGATCGCGCTGCCCTCGAAGTGTCCGCCCGTCTGCACGACCGTCACGCCCGAGACGATCTCCTCCGTCCCCGACCACAGTCGGATCGAGGGGTCGGGACGCATCACCCATTCCCGATCGGCCTCGGGAACGAGGATCTCCGCATCGAACGCCAGGGCCCACTCCACCATCGAGGCGTAGAAGTGCGGATGCGAACACGTGACGGCCGCGAGCCCCCCCGCGTCGCGCACCGCGGCCGCGGTCTCGTCGTCGAAGAGGCTGATGCAGTCCCACAGGACGTTCCCCGCGGGCGTCCGCACGAGGAGCGCCCGCTGTCCGATCCCGAACCGTGGATCCGTGTGGATCTCGACGAGGCCGGCGTCGACCTCCCGGACCGAGTTCCGGTGCTCCCTGCCGAGCTCGCCGAGCGTCGTCCACAGCTGGCCGTCCGGCCCCGGGTACTGGCGTTCGTCGTCGCAGATCGCACACCGCTCGGGTGGCGTCTCCGTGTCCGGGTGCTGGACGCCGCACGTCGCGCAGATGAACGCCGTCACCTCGCCCGCTCCGTTGGCCGCACGAACCGATTGTCACCCATGCCGGCCCGTCCGCGCTTCGGAGGCGCCGAGGCCGTCACGTGCTCGTCTCGTGGACGCGGGCGGCGGCTCGCTTCGGAATTTCGCGGCGCGTATAAGCAATGCGCGCGCGTGGTGCATCCATGAACCATGCGAGCGGGAGGGGAGGTCGTGCGGTTGCCGGCGGGGCGCGTGGCGGACCGGGCGCGGTTCGACTCGTTCTTCGAAGACGAGTACGAGCGCCTGTTCAGGGCCATGTACTTCGTGACCGGGAGCCGCCAGGACTCGGAGGACATCCTCCAGGACGCCTTCCTGAAGCTGTGGGAGCGATGGGACCGGATCGACCGGATCGCAGACCCGACCGCCTACCTGTTCCGCGTGGCGCTGAACGGATTCCGGATGACGCGGCGCCGCGCGGCGATGGCGATGCGGAAGGTGACCCGGTTGCACGAATCCGAGCCCGATGCCTTCTCCCAGGCCGAGATGCGTGCCGACGTACGGCGGCTGCTGCTCGGCCTCACGCCACGACAGCGCGCGGCGCTCCTGCTCGTCGACCTGTACGGATACCCGTCCGAACAGGCCGCGCGCATCCTGCGGATCCGGCCGTCGACCGTGCGGGCCCTGGCGACCCAGGGCCGGAAAGCGCTGAGAGCGGAGGGTGATCGGGATGCCTGACGTCCAGGAGGTGTTCCGAATGGCGACGCAGAAGGTGAAGCCCGAACCGGGAGCGCTGGAGCGGCAGTTCCAGGGCCAGCGGCGGAGGGCCCGCAACCGCAGGATCGGCGGGTTCGTGGCGGGCGGGATCATCGTGGTGGCGGCCGTGGTGCTCGGGGTCGTGCTGCTGAACGGCGGCGGGAACGGCAACCCGCAGCCGGCCATCTCGCAGAGTGCGCACCCGTCGGCGGTGCCGAGCGCGACCGTGGCTCCGCCGGCTCCGGCGTTCGCACTGGGCGATGTGGCCACGCTGTGGTCCGAGAAGGGTGGCTCGCACCTGCTCTCGATCAAGAGCGACGGCACCTACGCGATCGACGACGCCGGGCTGATCGACACGACGCCCGCCGACGTGGGGACGGTCGCGGTGGTCGGGAAGACGCTCGTGTTCACGAGCACGGGCGGCACGGCGTGCGGGTCCGGGCAGGCGTTCACGTTCGACCCGCTGCGACTGTCGAGGCAGAGCGGCATCGTGATCAGGATGGCGTCGTCCACCACGTCCGGCGCGACGTGCGCCGCGGCGCCCGCGGGCGACGCGGTCTGGGAGAACGTCCCGTACCGGAACGTGAGCTTCCCGTTCTTCCCGGAGGGCAGCGGCCGCGACGTGACGGCGGCCGACGAGACCGGGGTGTTCGCGCTGGTGGGGGACTCGGTCATCACGCGGCAGTCGGCGGACGGCCAGTTCGTCAGCTACGACAGCGGGAACCTCGAGGGACCGCCGGACAACTCGGGGACGTGGGAGGTGCGGCCGGGCGGCAAGCTCGTGTGGACGTTCGCGACGGACGAGCCCTATTTGGGCTGCAAGGCCGGGCAGACGATCATCTACCACGACCAGGTCGTGCGCCCGGGGGTGATCGCCGAGACGTTCACCGGCGGGACCTGCCCGCAGGGACCGGGCCAGGGAACGATCGTCCGGCTCTCCCCGCGATGACCGCGCAGCGCGAATCCTGAC
>DATBHM010000310.1:0-4641 GCA_036557505.1 Actinomycetota bacterium
CAGCTGGCCGTGCGGGGCGCGAACCTACGCAAGGGCATCACGGATTCCGCCCCTGCCAAGCGCGCCGCGGCGCAGACGAGCCAGGCCCGGCGCCAGGTGAAGGCGGCGGCGACCAGCATCCGCAAGGCTGTCACCGCCAACGCCGAGGCGACCCGCTCGGCCGCCAAGAAGGTCGGCTGACATCGACGAAAACAGCGGTCACCTGCTGACGATCCGCCCCGTGAGGGGCGGATCGTCCGTGTCCGGGCTCAGGACGGGCTCGGCTGGGCTCCGTGGTCGGTTCCCGCCGTCGCGGGGCGCCGCAGCACGGCCCGTCCCGCCACCCCCACCGTCGCCACGATCAGACCGGCCACGACCGAACGCATCGGAAGCGAACCGACCAGGACGACGCAGCCGGTCAGGCCGAGCACGTTGAGTGCCCTCGGCCACCGTCGATGGGCCGCGTCCTGGGTCCAGGCCGATGCGTTGGCGATCGCGTAGTACATGAGCACACCGAACGACGAGAAGCCGATGACGGCGCGCAGGTCGGTCGTGAGCACCAGGATCGCGACCGCACCGGCGACGGCGACCTGGGCGACCCAGGGGACCTGATGCCGCGGGTGCACCGACGCCAGCGGATGGGGCAGGTCCCGGTTCCGGGCCATCGCGAGCGTGGTCCGTCCGACTCCCGCGATGAGGGCGAGCAGGGCGCCGAGGCTCGCGATGGCGGCACCGGCCCGCACGACCGGGGTGGCCCAGCCGGCACCCGCCGCCTGGGCGGCGGTGGCGAGCGGAGCCGGGCTCGCGGCGATCGCCCCCGGTCCCGCGGCGAGCAGCGCCGCGACGCCGACGAGCAGGTAGACGCCGACCGTGATCGCCAACGCGATCGTGATCGCGCGGGGGATGGTGACGGACGGGTTCCGAACCTCTTCTCCCAGCGTGGCGACGCGCGCGTAGCCGGCGAACGCGAAGAACAGGAGCGCGGCAGCTTGCAGCACGCCGTGCGCGCCACCGGTGAACTGCCACGACCCGGCGAGATCCGCGTGCCCCCCTGCGCCGGTCGCGATGGCGATCACGACGATCCCGAGCGAGGTCAACGACCCCGCCACCAGGATTCGCGCCAGGCGCACGGTTCTCGTGATCCCCCGAAGGTTCACCGCGGTGAGGAGGCCGAGGGCGGCGACCGCGATCGGGCGCTGCACCAGCGAGTCGCCGGGAAGCGCGTAGGCGGCGAAGGTGAGCGCCATCGCGGCGCAGGAGGCCGTCTTGCCGATCACGAATCCCCATCCGGCGACGAACCCCCACCACGGCCCCAGCCGCTCGCGTCCATAGACGTACGTGCCGCCGGACGTGGGGTACTGGCTCGCCAGCTGGGCGGAGGCGACCGCGTTGCAGTACGCGATCACCGCGGCCACTCCCAGTCCGATGAGCAGGCCGGAGCCGGCGGCTTCGGCCGCCGGGGCGAAGGCGGAGAACACGCCGGCGCCGATCATGGCGCCGAGGCCGATGACGACCGCGTCGGCGGTTCCGAGGTGCCGTCCGAGGGCGCCGGAGCTCACAGAGCCCTCGCAATCCGGCGGGCGGCCGCGGCCAGCTCCTCGTCCGGCACGTTGGGGAGCACGTCCTCCCAGACCGCCAGCGCGTGACCCACGGCCTCCACCATGCCCAGCGGCCGGGGGAGGAACCAGACGTGGAAATGGGCCCCGCCGTCGCCCCACCGATACAGGTGCACGCGGGCGACGTCGCCGAGGCCGAGGATCGCCCGCTCGATCCTCGCGGCCACGCGTCCGAAGTCGGACGCCAGTTCATCGGGGAGATCGCAGAAGGAGTCGACGTGCGCCCGGCTGGCCAGCCACACGGTCCCCGGCAGGCTGCTCCCGGTGGGGGGATGCAGCGTCCAGCGCTCGTCGGACCACACCGCCTCGGTCGTCTCGCCCGCACAGATCGAACAGGGCGGCCCGCCCTCCTCGCCGCGGCGGGGAGGCTCGGGGATCGTGCGGGGGGCGGGGTGGCGCGGGATCAGCGGATCACGGTAGGGAAGGTGCACGGGGTCATCCCTCCTTCGGAGACGGAACGGCGATGCCGTACATCACCAGTTCGATCAGGCCGGACCGCGCACGGGCGGACTCCCACCCGTGCCGGCCCCGGAGATGGACGTACGGCCAGACGAGCGTGTTGAACGCGAGGTCGGCGACTTCCACGACGTCGTGGGTCGGCCCGAGCGAACCGTCGGCCACCCCCTCCCGGACGAACTGCACGATGGGCTGGAGGTACTCGGGTGGCTGGTCGGCCTCGCCGTCCCGGTGGAAGGCCTCGTCGGTGGCGAGCATCAGGGGAAGGTGGCGGTCGAGCACGCCGCACAGGACCTCGAGCGCGCTGAGCAACCGCTCGCGCCCCGTGCCGCCGGAGGTCAGGACGGGGTACATGGCCTCGCGGTAGTCCGCCGCGAGCTCGCCGGTGAGCGCGTGCACCAGCGTCTCGCGGGTCCAGCCCTGACGCCAGAGCGTGGAACGGGCCCGGCCAGCGACCTCGGCGACCCGTTCCAGCGTCAGTCCGTCCCATCCCCGTTGGCCGAGGACCTGGATCGTCGCGCTCCGAAGGTCGGCGTCCTCGATGGTGCGTGTGTGCGTCGTAGATGATTCGTTCATCGAACATCAGTGTTGCACGTGGTGGATCGACCGCGCAAATTCGCCGACCGATGACCGAGGAATCTCCCGTCGCCGGGATGGGAAGAACCCTGCCGACGGTTGTATTCGGGCGGTGTGAGATCGATCCTCGCGTACCATCGAACGGCCAGATGACCGAACAATCAGGCACTTCCCCGGGCGGGCGCCCGCGTGTCGCCGTCCTCAGCTTCCACACGTCGCCGCAGGACCAGCCCGGCACCGGTGATTCCGGTGGCATGAACGTCTATGTCCGCGAGGTCGCCGAACGGGTGGCCGAGCTGGGCGTGGACGTGGACGTGTTCACCCGTTGCTCCGGGCGGGGCGTTCCCACGGTCGAGGAGCTCGGCCCCGGGAACCGAGTGATCCAGGTGCCGTCCGGCCCCTGCGCGCCGGTCGACAAACAGGACCTCCATCACCTGGTGCCGGGGTTCTTGAGCGGCGTGCTCGAGCGGCAGCAGGCGGAGGGGGCGCGCTACGACGTCGTGCACGGCCACTACTGGCTGTCCGGCTGGATCGGCGACCGGATGAAGGAGATCTGGGGGGTCCCGCTGGTGGCGTCGTTCCACACGCTTGGTCGGGTGAAGAACCGGTCGCTGGCGCGGGACGAGGGGCCGGAGCCCGAGGCGCGCATCGAGGGAGAGTCCCTGGTCGTGGCGGACGCCGACCGCATCCTGGCGCCGACCCCGGCCGAGGCCGCGCATCTGGTGGGTCTGTACGGGGCCGACCCCGACCGTATCCGCATCGTCCCCGGCGGCGTCGACCACGAGGTGTTCTTCCCCCGTTCGAGGGAGGATGCCCGGCGCCGCCTGCACCTCACCGGCGTCCGGCTGGTGGTGTTCGTCGGGCGGCTCCAGCCCCACAAGGGCCCGGACGTCGCGATCCGGGCGCTCGCGGAGGCCGTGGCCCGCACCCCCGAGGCGACCCGCGACCTGGTGCTCGCCGTCGTGGGCGGCCCCAGCGGGCATTCGTCCGCCGGCGACGAGGTGGCCAGGCTGATGGACCTGGCCGGCGCGCTCGGGGTGGGAGACCGGGTCGTGTTCTTCCCGCCGCAGCCCCAGCATCGCCTGGCCGACTTCTACGCGGCCGCCGAGGCGGTGCTCGTTCCCTCACGGTCCGAGTCGTTCGGCCTGGTCGCCCTCGAGGCGCAGGCCTGCGGCACTCCGGTCATCGCGGCCGACACGGGTGGGCTGCGGTTCGTGGTCCGCGACGGCGAGACCGGGTTCCTCGTACCGGGGCACGACCCCGGCGACTACGCCGACCGGCTGCTCCGCGTGCTGTCCGACCGTGTGGGCGCCCGGCGCATGAGCGACGCGGCCGCGGTCCACGCGCTGCGTTTCTCGTGGGACGCGACCGCTGCGGAGATCGTGGACGTGTACCGCGAGGTGCTCGGGATGCCGCCGTCGTCTCGCCCGGCCGGTCCCGAGGCCGCTCCGCCGGTCGCCGACGCGCAGTGATCCCGGAGCGCGACCACGTCCACGTCAGACTAGTCGCCAACTCGTCTGTTCCAGACTTCACCGCGCCGAGAACGACAAGAAAACGCGGGCTCTTTGTCACTCTTTCTGGCACGTCGTCTACCTGCGGTTATGGCCTTTGACCTGCGGGTTTGCGGTCTTGACCGTACCGGGGGGCGCCGCTACATTTCGCCTCGTTCCGAGGAGCCGAAGGGCTCCGAGGAGAGGTCCCGAAGGGGACCCCTGGGAAAGCCGTAAGGCCGACTGGGCGCACCTGCTCTACCGTTAGGGGAGGCCACCTTGGCGGATGGGTGGGGAGGTTCGGGAGGCCCCAAAGCCCAACGAAAGGGAAGCCGGAAGGACGACTCCCCTCGGTGGGCCGGTAGGTTGCTCGGAACACCTGGGCCCGAGAGGCCGATGGTGACCGCAGGCTTCGGCAGGCGGTGAGCCGGAAAGTCTCTCGGGCCCTCTCGCGTGTCGGACCCGGAGCGCCGGCTACTCGAACGTCACCGCGCGCAGCACGTCGAGCTTCGCGGCCCGCCGCG
>DATBHM010000311.1:0-4059 GCA_036557505.1 Actinomycetota bacterium
CGTACTCCCGGTCGATCCGGTCGCGAACGCGGCGCAGGACGGCGAGATCGCGGAGGTGCGCCGCGTTGTCCGCCGCCGCACCCCGGCCCGGCACTAGCCCTCGAATCGCATCGGCAGCCCGAACAGCGGAAACAGCCGCCCGGTGTCGAGGAAGAACGTGATCCCCGAGATGCGGTCGCCGTCGAACTCGAGCACCTGGACCGACCACGGCGACAGGCCGCCGTTCTCGGGATCCGGCTTGTACTGGCCGAAGGCCGGCTGGCCGTTCGCCGAGATCGGGACGAGCCGCGAGTCCTTGCACCCGTAGCCCATGCCCATGCACCAGTCGACGATGTCCCGGTGCGTCTGGAGCCACAGCGCGTACGGCGGCATGTTCCACCGCGCGTCCTCGCGGAGCAGGGCGGTCAGCGCGCCCATGTCGTAGGACTCGAACGCCCGCACGTACCTCGCGAGCAGCTCCCGGTGGTCGGCGTCGAGCGAGTCGGCCCCCTCGTCCTCGACGTCGCTCGCCGCGAGCGTCGCCCGGGCGCGCTGGAGCGCGCTGTTGACCGACTGGACCGTGGTGTCGAGCAGTTCCGCGACCTCCGAGGCCTTCCACCGGAGCACCTCCCGGAGGATCAGCACCGCGCGCTGCTTCGGGGGCAGATGCTGGAGCGCGGCCACGAACGCCAGCCGGATCGACTCGCGGTGCTCGGCCACCTCGGCCGGGTCGCCGGCGTCGGCGTCCTCGCCGGCGGCAACCGGGGTCAGGACGTGCGCGTCGGGGACCGGCTCCAGCCAGGTGACCTCGGGGAGCGGCTCGCCGAGCGGACCCGAGGCCGATCCCGCGCCGCCCAGGTCCATCGGCCGCGCGCGCCGCTCCCGCCCGGAGAGCATGTCGAGACACACGTTCGTCGCGATCCGGTACAGCCAGGACCGCAGCGACGAGCGTTCCTCGAACGAGTCGAACGCCCGCCACGCGCGGAGCAGGGTCTCCTGCACGGCGTCCTCGGCCTCGAACGGCGACCCGAGCATCCGGTAGCAGTACGCCGTGAGCTCGACGCGGTGGGGCTCGAGCCGGACCATGACCTCGTCGTCGGCCCGTGCGGGCCGGGTTCGATGCTGGAGATCGGTTTCGGACATGTTCGTCCGCCTTCGTGTCGGTGGGTTCCGACCAGTATGGACCGCGAGGCCGACACCAGTCACACCGGGGGTGCGAGGCGGCCCCGGCCGGAACATATGATCGCGTCGTGGAGCGGCGCACGGGCTACGCGCGCCTGGGCACCCAGCGGGTCGCCTACGAGGTGGTGGGGGAGGGGCCCATCGACCTCGTGCTCACGCCGGGGAGCTGGGGGGCGTTCGACACCGACTGGGAGGACCCGGTCGCGGAGCTGTTCTTCCGCCGGCTCGCCTCGTTCAGCCGGCTGATCCGGTTCGACCGCCGGGGGACCGGCGCCTCCGACCCCCTCGACATCGACCAACTCCCGCCGTGGGAGTCGTTCGTCGAGGAGCTCGAGTGCGTGATGGACTCGGTCGGCTCCCGGCGCGCGGCGATCATGACCGCCTACGACGCCGGCCCGATGGGGATGCTGTTCGCGGCCACCAAGCCGGAGCTCACGTCGGCTCTGATCCTGGTGAACACCAGCGCCCGGTACCTCGTGGACGACGACTACCCGATCGGCGTGCCGCTCGAGACCATCGAGCGGATGGGGGAGACGATCACCGACCGATGGGGGACCGAGGACCACGTGCTGCTCCAGGTCCCCAGCCGGGCGGACGACCCGCGGTTCCGCAGGTGGTACGCGAAGAAGACGCGCTCGATCGCCGGGCCGGCCGCCATCGAGGCGTTCTACCGATCGACCACGATGTCCGACGCCCGCGCGCTGCTTCCGGCCATCCAGGCCCCCACGCTCGTGCTGCATCGGACCGGCTACCGGTACGTCCCCGTGGAGATGGGGCGGTACGTGGCCGACCACATCGCCGGGGCCAGGTTCGTGGAGCTGCCCGGGAGCGACGGCCCGCTGTACTGGGAGCACCCGGAGGTCGCGCTGGAGGCCGTCGAGGGGTTCCTCACCGGCATCGCCCCGCCGCCCCCGCCCTCGCGGGCCCTCGCGACCGTGCTGTACACGGACATCGTCGACTCGACGGCCATGGTCGAACGCCTCGGCGATACGAGGTGGCGGAGCGTCCTCGACGTGCACGACGGCATGGCCGCCGATCTCGTCGACCGGCTCGGCGGGCGGTACATCAAGTCCACGGGCGACGGGGTGCTGGCGACGTTCGACGGGCCGGGGCGCGGGATCAGGTTCGCGACGACGTTCCGCGACCACCTCCGGCCGCTCGACGTGCGCATCCGGGCCGGGCTGCACTGCGGCGAGGTGGAGCTGCGAAACGGCGACATCGGGGGGATCGCCGCGCACCTGGCGGCGCGGATCCTGCACGAGGCCGCCGCCGGGGAGATCCTGGTGTCCAGAACCGTGAAGGACCTGGTGGTCGGGTCGGACGTGGCCTTCGACGACCGGGGCATGCACCATCTCAAGGGGATCGACGGGGAATGGGAGCTGCTGGCGGTGCGGGCATGAGCTCCCGCGGCGTCGCCGGGCCGCGGACGTCCTGGCCGATCGGCCCCGGCCTCCGCCGGATCCTGTCGATCGCGCTCGTCCTGGTCTCGGTGGCGGGGTTCCAGCTGTTCGTGCTGTCCAGCTACACCGACCGCTGGTTCGCCTGGACGATCGCGGAGCCACTCACCGCGGCGACGCTCGGCGCGCTGTACTGGGCCAGCTTCGTCACCGTCCGGTTCGGGATGCGGGAGCGAACGTGGGCGACGGCCCGTTCGCTGCTGCTGGGAACGACCGCCTTCGTCATCCTGTCGCTGGTCGCGACCCTCATCCACCTGGGCACGTTCCACCTGACGGAGGGCCCGGTCACCGCGGTGATCGCGGGCTGGGCGTGGTTGGTCGTCTACGCCGTGGAACCGGTGGCCCTGGTGGTCCTGGTCGCGCAGGGGCGGCGGGCGGCGCGCGTCCCGATCCCCGCCCGGGTGCCGCTGCCCGGGTGGTTCCGGGGGCCGGTCGTCGCGATCGGCGCGCTGATCGTGCTCACCGGGGTGGTGCTGTTCGTCGCGCCGGGGTGGGCGGCGACGTGGTGGCCCTGGGCGCTCACCGCGCTGACCTCGCAGGCACTGGGCGCCTGGTGGGTCGGCGTCGGCGTCACGATGGCCCTGACCGGATGGGACGACGATCTCCCGTCCCTGCGGGGCCCGATGGCCACGGCACTCGTGCTCGGCCCGCTGCTGTTCATCGCCCTCGTGCGGTACTGGGGCCATGTCGACTGGAGCCGCCCGGCGTCCTGGATCTACGTCGCCATGACGGCGGTGCTGCCCGTGATGGGGCTGGTGGGCCTCCGTCTCCGGGTTGTCGCGTCCCACCTGGACGTGTCCGCGGCTGGCTGAGCCGCCCTCGGGTTCAGCCGATCGGCTGGGCGGCGCCGGCCACCACCCGGTCCAGGCGTTCGAGCCAGGCGGCGGCGCCGAGAGGTTCGAAGACCGCCCGCGCCTCCGCCTCCAGCCGCAGGGCCTCGTCGTCGCCGGCGCGGCCCTCACGGTCCAACCACTCGAGGTGCTCGGTCTGCACGACCGCGCGGTCGACGACGCATTTCAGGTCGCGGAACGCCCCCGCCGAGGCCCGGAACTCGGCCTCGGCGGTGCCCGGGTCGTCGCGGGCCGCGGCGAGCGCCGCCCGGAACCGCCGCATGTTGGCCCGGAGGTAGGGATAGACGTGGCCGGCGGGGCGGGACGCGGCGATCTCGAAGACCCGGTCCGCCTCGGCGAGGTCGCCCTGCGCCAGCGCCGCCTCCATGGCGGAGATCCAGCAGATCCGGCCCGCCGGGTGGTTGAGGCCGAGCTTGTCGACCGGCCCGAGCCCCTCCTCGGCGATCTCCAGCGCTTCCCGGAACCGCCCGGCGCCGAGGGCCACCCGCGCCCGCGCCGACGCCGAGAAGGTGAACACCTGCACGTCGGTCTCCTCGGGCCGCGGAGGCCAGTGCCGTGCCAGGAGGTGCTCCGCCCGTGCGACGTCCCCG
>DATBHM010000312.1:0-2851 GCA_036557505.1 Actinomycetota bacterium
CAGGGCCCGGCCACGCCAGCAGCGGACGTGGTGCCGGATCCGCTGGCGGGCATCAAGCGCCGGCTGCACGACGCGCTGATGCGGCGCGTGGCCGGGCGGGGCGTCGAGTCCCTGCACCCCGCGGCCAGGCGGCTGCTGATCCGGGAGGAGGCGCTCTCCGTGCTCCGGGAGGAGGGGCACCTCCTGCCCCAGGAGGCGCTGGCGCGGGTGGTCAACGACGTGTCCGATCGTGTCGTCGGCCTCGGTCCCATCGAGTCCCTGTTGCGGGACCCGGAGGTCAGCGAGGTGATGGTGAACGGGGCCGACGACGTCTACGTGGAGCGAAAGGGGCGGCTCGAGAGGGTGGGGCACGGTCTGTTTGAGGGGGAGGAGGCCGTGTTGCACGTGATCGAGAGGATCGTGGCCCCGCTTGGTCTTCGGGTCGATGAATCGTCACCTTGGGTGGACGCTCGACTGCCGGACGGCTCGCGGGTGCACGCGCTGATCCCGCCCCTTTCGCTCTGCGGACCGGTGCTCAACATCAGGAAGTTCTCGTTGATCCCGTTCTCGGCCGGCGACCTGGTTGCCGACGGGACGCTCGGCCCACGAATGCTGGCGTTCCTGGCGGCATGCGTGCGCGGGAAGGCCAACGTGGTCATCTCGGGCGGGACGAGCTCGGGCAAGACCACCCTGTTGAACGTCCTCGCGTCGTTCATCCCGGACGCCGAGCGGCTGATCACCATCGAGGACGCGGCCGAGTTGCGGCTCGGGAAGCCGCACGTGGTCCGCCTCGAGGCTCGGCCGCCCAACGTCGAGGGACGGGGCGAGGTGACGGTCCGCCAGCTCGTGCGCAACGCGCTCAGGATGCGTCCCGACCGGATCATCGTGGGGGAAGTGCGCGGCGCCGAGGCGCTCGACATGCTCCAGGCGCTCAACACCGGCCACGAGGGCTCGCTCTCGACGGCGCACGCGAACTCGCCGCACCACCTCCTGTGGCGCCTCGAGACCATGGCCCTCATGTCGGACGTCGACCTGCCGGCGGCCCATGTCCGCGAGCAGGTGGCCTCCGCCGTGGACGTCGTGATCCACATGGCGAGGTTGCGGGACGGTCGCCGTGTCGCGCTGCACGTCAGCGTGGTCGAGGGCCTCCGCGACGGCGAGGCGGTGGTGCACGAGGCCTTTTCCTTCCGGCCACGGGCCGGGAACGGCTCTGCGGGGGAGTTCGTGGCGACCGGGGTCGTGCCCGAGCTGACGGGCGTCCTGGCCGAACGGGGTGAGTCGCTGCCGGCGGGCTTGTTCGACGAGGGGCCGGACCTGCGGGATCGCGGCGCCCCGATCCCCCGCCTCCCGCCGCGACCGCTCGAACATGTGCGGATCGGAGCACGTCCGTGGCGGCCGAGCTGATCGGGCCGGCCTGCGCGGTCGCGGCCGGGTTCGCGGTGGCGCACGCCACGGCCGTCGGTGAACGACGTCGACTCCTGGTCCGAGCCGGAGCGGACGTCGGACACGCGGTTCCGGTCGGTCCCGGACCCCTCAGTCGGCTTCGCGGCGGCGGACCCCGGCCCCGGCTCGCGCTGACCGGGGCGACCGCCGCGATCGGCACCGGGTTCGGCGCCATGCTCGCCGGACCGGCCGGCGCGATCGCGGGTCTCGCCGCCGGCGTGTGGGTGCCGCGGCGCCTGGCCCGGCGCCGGGTCGCCAAGCACGAGGCGTTGATCGAGCAGCAGCTCGCGGACGCCATGGACGGGATCGCGGCCGCGCTCCGCGCGGGCATGTCCCCCTCCCAGGCGATCGCGTTCGCCTGTGAGGAGGGGGAGCCACCGCTCGCCGACGATCTCCGCGCGGTGGTAGGGCGCGAGGCGCTCGGCATGCCCCTGGACGAGTCCCTCGAGCTGCTGGCGCGGGAGGAGGGGAGCGACGACGTTCGGCTCGCGGTCGCCGTGCTCCAGCTGCAGCACCGAGTGGGGGGCGACGCGCCGGCGGTCCTCGACGACGCGGTCCGCACGCTGCGCCAGCGGGTGGCCGCCGCCGCGGAGCTCCGTTCCCTGACGGCGCAGGCCCGGTTGTCCGGCACGATCCTGGGGCTCCTGCCGATCGGGTTCTTCCTGTTCATGTCGGTCGTGTCCCGGAGCGAGGTCGCGGGGGCGATCGCCTCGCCGATCGGGCTCGCCGCGATCGTGATCGGGCTGATGCTCGACGGCGCCGCCTTCCTGTGGATCCGCCACCTGCTCGGGAGCGGCTCGTGATCGGCGACGGCGGGCTCGCTCCCGCGGTTCTCGCAGGCTGTGCGGCCGGGGCGGCGATGCTGGCTGTGCGCCGCCACGACCGGGCCGTCGTGTCGCGGATCCCTCCCCCCCGTCATTCAGCGGAACGGCCGACGTGGCCCGGGACGGCCATCGAGGCGGTCGGGCGGACTGCCTGGATTCGCCGGATCACGCGCGTGGAGGTGAGCCGAGTCCGGCTCGAGGCCGCGCCCGTCCATCTCGGCCTCGACCGGTATGCGGGGATGAAGGCGGTCTCAGCGCTGGCGTTCATGGTGGTCGCGCTGTTCGCCCCGTCGCCGGTCCCGCTGCTGGCGCCGGTGCTGGCCGCGGGGGCGTTCCTGATCCCGGACCTGGTGCTGGCGCGGATGGCCCGACGACGACGGGCGCGGATGGAGGCGCAGTTGCCGCAGTTCCTCGACCTGCTCGCCGCCGGATCCACCGCCGGACTCTCCGCGTTGCTGGCCCTCCGGCGAGCCGCCGAGTCGGTCCGCGACCCCCTCGCGGGCGAGTTGCACCTGCTGCTCGAACGGGTGGACCTCGGGGCGAGATGGCGCGACGAGCTTCACGCCATGGCCGAACGACTCCATCTCGGTGACCTCCGCAGGGCG
>DATBHM010000313.1:0-3536 GCA_036557505.1 Actinomycetota bacterium
GCCGACGTGTCCATGGACACGTCGGCCGACGACGCCAGGGGGTTGTCGTCGCCGTTCGTGACGGCGACGACCACCGGCCTCCCCCCCGGTGCCGGCGAGTCGACGAGGCGGACCGCCTCGGCACTCCGGCCCGACTGGCTGACCACCACGAGGAGGTCGTCGGGACCCAGCTGCCTCCGGCGGAAGTGCAGGAGCTCGGCCGTGTCCACCATCGACGCGCGGACGCCGAGCCCGGCGAGGACCGTGACCGGCGCGTAGCACGCCGCGTAGGAGGCCCCCATTCCCGTGAAGAGGACCGACCGCCGGGGCGCGGCTGCCACCCGCTCCAGCAGCGCCGCCTGTTCTCCGAGCCCCGCGGAGGCCCGCCGCATGGCCGCGGGCTGATCCGCGATCTCGTGCAGGAATCGGTCAGGAAACCTTCCTAACGATTTCACGCCGGCCGCACTCTACCCTAGGATGGCGCCGACGTGAAAGAGGGAGCACGCGCTTGGGCGTGAAGGTCGCCGTCGTCGGCGCCGGCAGCACCTACACGCCGGAGCTCATCGAGGGCTTCGTCGCGCACGGCGACCGCCTGCCGGTCGACGAGCTGGCGCTGCTCGACATCGATCCCGACCGCCTCGATGTGGTCGGCGGACTGTCGCGGCGGATCCTGGCCCGGCAGGGATGGACCGGCCGTCTGGACGTCACGCTGGACCGCGACCGGGCGATCGACGGCGCGTCGTTCGTCGTCTCGCAGATCCGGGTCGGCGGCCAGGCGGCCCGCCTGCTCGACGAGACGATCCCGCTCGAGTTCGGGTGCATCGGGCAGGAGACCACCGGCCCTGGTGGGTTCGCCAAGGCCCTGCGCACCGTGCCGGTGATCCTGGACCTGGCGGAGGCCACCGCAAGCCGCGGCGCCCCCGGCGCGTGGTTCGTCGACTTCACGAACCCCGTCGGGATCGTCACCCAGGCCCTGCTCGACGCGGGGCACCGCGCCATCGGGCTGTGCAACGTCGCGATCACCCTCCGGCGGCGGCTGGCCCTGATGCTCGGCGTCCCGTGGGAGCGGGTGGAGCTCGAACACGTGGGCCTCAACCACCTCACGTGGGTCCGGCAGGTCCGGGTGGACGGGGTCGACGTGCTTCCCGACCTGCTGGAACGGCGGGCCGGAGAGGTCGCCGGCGAGGTCGACATCCCGGCCGAGCTCCTCCGGTTGCTCGGGGCCATCCCCTCGTACTACCTGCGCTACTACTACCTGGCCGACGAGGTGCTCGCGGAGGAACGGTCGGAGGGCCACCGGACCCGGGCCGAGGAGGTCATGGCGATCGAACGCGACCTGCTCGAGCGGTACCGCGATCCGGGGCTCGACCGGAAGCCCGAGCTCCTGGCGAGCCGGGGTGGCTCGTTCTACAGCGAGGCGGCGGTCCGGCTGATGGCCTCACTGCACGCGGGGACGGGCGACGTGCAGGAGGTGAACGTCCGGGGCGACGGCGCCCTCTCCGACCTCCCGGCGGACGCGGTCGTGGAGGTGCCGGCCCGTGTGGACCGCGACGGCGCCCACCCGGTCTCCGTGGCGCCGCTCCGCCCGGAGCTGCTCGGCCTCGTCGAACACGTCAAGGCGTACGAGCGACTCACCGTGGAGGCGGCGACCAGCGGGCGGCGCGACGTCGCGCTGAAGGCCCTCGCCACCAACCCCCTCGTGCCCTCGTACGGGGTGGCCACACCGCTGCTCGACGCGCTCCTCGAGGCGAACCGAGCGCACCTCCCGCGGTTCGCTTGACGGCGGCGCGACGAGGGCATATCGTCCGCCGCAATCGGAAGGGTTCCTTACTATTGCCGCACGTTCCACCGCGCCCGCGGGGAGCCGGCGAGGGAGACGGACCGACGAACCACCATCCGCGCGTCACCGCGGGAACGCCCCGGCTGCTGCGGTCGATCAACCGGCGCACGGTCCTCGAGCTCATCCGCGAACGCGGCCCGCTCTCCCGGGCCCAGGTGGCCCGCGACACCGGTCTGTCCAAGCCCACCGTCTCGCTCGCCCTGGCCTCGCTGCACCAGGCCGGCCTGGTCCGGGAGATGGGGCGGTCCACCGGCGGAAAGGGACCGGGCGCCGTCCTGTACGAGCTGAACCCCGACGCCGGTTGGGTCGTCGGCATCGATGTGGGGCGCCGGTGGGTGCACGCGGCCATCGCCGACATCACCGGGGGCATCGTGGCCCGCCGCTCCGAGCGGGCCCGGGCCCGCAGCGCCCGTTCGCTGATCGGCCAGATCGGCGATGTCGCCCACCACCTCGCCGCGGAGGCCGGCATCGACTGGGAACAGGTCAATCACGCCACGATCGGCAGCCCAGGCGTGTTCGATCCTCGCCGCGGCCTGATGGAGATGGCGCCGAACCTGCCCGGATGGGGCCGCCAGGGCATCGTCGAGGCCGTCCGGGAGCACCTCGGGACCAACGTCACCTTCGAGAACGACGTCAACCTCGCGGCGCTCGGCGAACGGGCCCGGGGGCACGGCCGGACCCTCTCGGACTTCGTCTACCTGTGGATCGGCACCGGCATCGGGATCGGGATCGTCCTCGGCGGCGAGCTGTACCGCGGATCGCGGGGCGCCGCCGGCGAGATCGGCTACCTCCCCATCGGCTCGGGGGACCCGTCCACCCGCGCCACCCGGCGCCGCGGGGCCTTCGAGGAGGCCGCGGCGGCGGGGGGCATCGTGCAGCTGGCCCGCGAGGTCGGCCTGCAGGGGGCCGACACGGCGGAGCAGGTGTTCGCGGCCGCGCGACGGGGCGACCGGCTCGCCCTCCGGGCCGTCGCGATCGAGGCTCACCTGCTGGCGCTCGGCGTGGCCTCGATCGTCCCGGTCCTCGATCCCGAGGCCGTCATCATCGGAGGCGGCGTGGGGCGGAGCGGCGACCTCCTGGTCGGTCCCATCGAACGGGAGCTCATCGCACGTTCCCCGTTCCGACCCCGCATCATGGTGTCCGCGCTCGGTGACGAGGCCGTTCTCGAGGGGGCGGTTGCCACGGCCCTCGAGGCCGGGAGGCGCGCGGTGTTCGATCGCCCGACCGGCCGCCCGGTGGCGGCAGCCGAGCCCGACCATCGCGCGGCGGCGTTCGCCCGCGCGATCCCGACCGTGGAGGCGCTCCACGCGGCGCATGGAGGAGGTTCGTGATGAGGATGGTTCGCTCTCGCGCGGTGGTGGCCGCGCTCGCTTCGCTGGCGCTCCTGGGCGCCGCCTGTGGCGGCGGTGGCGGCGGTGGCGGAACGTCGTCGGCCTGCCCGAGCGGGGCCGATCATTCCGCGACGGCGGTCGCGGGGCACCAGCCCGTGACCCTGTGCATCTGGGTGCCGTTCGCCAACCCGGAGTTCTCGGAGTTCAAGACCGTGGTCTCGTCGTTCGAGAAGAAGTACCCCTGGATCACCGTGGTCTCGGTTCCCAACAAGAACGACACCGACGTCCTCAACGCGATCCACGCGGGCGCCGCGCCCGACGTCGCCGTGGAGGGGATCCCGGACAACGCCCCGAAGTACTGCAGCACCGGGGCCTACGTGGACCTC
>DATBHM010000314.1:0-5765 GCA_036557505.1 Actinomycetota bacterium
GCCGCGCTGGCCCGCCTGCGCGAGGTGTACCGCTCGCTCTCGGCCTCGGAGGAACGCCTTCGGCTGCTGTTCGAGGCGGCCGCGGATGGGATCGTCGAGCTCGACGGCGGCCGGTTCATCCGGCGGGCGAACGAGGCGTTCTGCTCGATGCTCGGGCTCGAGCACGATCAGGTGATCGACGTTGCCTGGGAGCGCCTGGGGACGATGGTCGAGGGCGGCGAGTCGCTGATCGACCTCCCCGAGACCGGCAAGGCGACGCTCCCCCGGCGGGGACAGGACCTCCACCTCGAGGCGCGCACCAGCCAGGTGCCGGGCAACGGCGAGCTCCTCGTCGTCCGCGACGTGACCGCGGCCCGGGTGGCCGACCAGACGATCCGGTCGCTGCTGCAGTTCCTGCAGGACCGGGACGAGGACCGTACGCGCCTGCTGCAGCGGACGAACGCCGCCATCGAGTCCGAACGCAACCGCATGGCCCGCGACCTCCACGACGGACCCGTGCAGGGGGTGTCGGCGGCGTCGCTGTCGCTCGAGGCGGTGCTGATGCTGCTCCGCAACGGCCAGTCCGAGAAGGCCGCGGCGACCCTCGAGAAGATCCGGGAGGAGCTGGCTGAGGAGGGTGAGAGCCTCCGGCGGCTCATGTCGGACATGCGGCCACCCGTGCTCGACGAACGGGGCCTGGTGCCGGCGCTCCGGGAGATCCTGGCGCGGTTCGGCAGGGAGACCGGGGTGAAGACCCGGTTCTCGGCGCGGTCGCTGGTGGATGTCCCGCCCGACCTCGAGACGCTCGCCTACCGCGTCGTGCAGGAGGCCCTGACGAACGCCGGCAAGCACGCCGAGGCCACCGAGCTCAGCGTGCACGTGGAGGCGGTGGCCGGCAGCCTGCGCATCGAGATCACCGACGACGGGCAGGGGTTCGACGCCAACCGCGCCCGTGACTTCCTGCGCGCCGGACGGGTCGGCCTCGCGTCCATGCGCGAGCGGACCGAGCTGGCGAACGGTTCGTTCATCGTTCGAGCGGCGCCCGGGCAGGGGACCAGCATCGTGGCGACCCTGCCGATCGACGCCGGAGTGCCCAGGAACCAGCGCGCGCTGGCCTGAACGGCCCGCCGGCGCCTCGACTCCGGGTGCCGGCGCTCTCGCCGACGCTCAACCGAATCCGGGCGATCGGGCACGCGCGAACCCCAGCGCCAGCGAACCCCCTGCCCCTCCCGAGCTCTGGGCCGTCGGCGTGGGGGACTTCGCCGTGGTGGGCGACGGCAGCGTCGTGGGCGGCTGGGAGGTGGGCGGCGGGACGCTCGTCGGAGGCGGAACGGAGGTCGGCGGCGGGACGCTGGTCGGGGGCGGCGGAGGCGACGGAGACGGGCTGGCCGGCGGGGTCGGTGACGGCGAGGGCGAGGGCGAAGGGCTGGGCGACGGGGACGGCGACGGGCTGGGCGACGGCGTCGGGGAGGACACCGGGCCGGGCTTCTGGTTGTCGTTGAAGTCGGGCGTGGCGAAGTCCTGGATCGGCAGGTCCGCCGTGGCCTGCGTCATGAAGTCGTGCCAGATCCCCGCCGGGATCGTGCCGCCGAACACGTCGGAGACGCCCTCGATGTCGTGCATGGGCTTGTTCCCGCTGGGGTAGCCGACCCACACGCAGGCCGCGAGCTGCGGCACGTAGCCGCAGAACCAGGCGTTCGACTCGTTGTTCGTCGTACCGGTCTTGCCGGCGACCGGACGGCTGCCGAGCGACGCGGCCGTGCCGGTTCCGTATCGGACGACCCGCTGGAGGGCGTAGGTGACGAGGTCGGCGTCGTTGGCGGGAACGGCCTGCACGCCCTTGGTGTCGGCGGTCTCCAGCACCCGCTTGTTGTCCGGCCCGCGGACCTCCGCGACGGGCGTCGCCGAGTGGCGGACGCCGTGGTCGGCGAGGGTGGCGTACGCCCGGGTCATCTCGAGTGGCGAGACCTCCTGGGTCCCGAGGGTGATCGAGCACACGTCGTGCAGCGGGCTCTCGATGCCGAGGTCGTGCGCGGAGGTCACGACGTCCTTGGGCCCGTCCTTCAGGGCGACCACGAGCTGCGCGAACACGGTGTTCACCGAGAACGCGGTGGCGTCCGCCAGCTGGAACGTGCCCGACTCCTCGTCGGCGGCGTTGGAGAGGGTCCACGGCCCGTACTGGCCGGTGTCGGGGTCCGTCGTGTAGCACTCGCGGTCGGGGATGGTGATCTGCGACGGGCCGTTCCAGTAGGAGGACAGGCTGAAGCCCTGTTCCATGGCGGCCGTGAGCGTGAACGGCTTGAAGGCCGAACCGGCCTGCCGGCGCGAGGGGGCGACGGCCAGGTTCTGGTCGTTGGTGAGCTGGTTGGGGTCGGGGCCGCCGACCATGGCCCGGATCTCGCCGGTGCGGGGGTCGATCGCCACGAGCGCCGCGCTCGGGTCGCCCTTGGACGACAGGTTGCTCGCCACGGCGGCCTGGGCGGCCTTCTGCATGTTCTGGTCGAGGCTGGTGTAGACGCGGAGGCCGCCGGCGTACGTGGCCTGGTCGCCGAAGGTCGGGTTCCGCAGCAGCCACTGTCGCGTGTAGTCCATGAAGTACGCGTACGGCGTTGCCTGGTTGTTGCTCCGGCAGATGTACGACTTCACCTTCTTGTGCTTGAGCTGGTCCGCCCTGGCCGCGTCGAGGTGCCCCTGCCGAACCATCTGGTCGAGGACGTAGTTCCGCCGGGTCTGTGTGGTCTCCGGGTGGTTGATCGGGTCGAACGTGCCCGGCGACGCGATCATCGCGGCGAGGGTGGCGGATTCGAGCACGTCGTCTTGCGCCGCCGAATGGCAGAAGTAGGTCTGGCTCGCCGCCTCGACGCCGTACGCGCCGTGCCCGAAGTAGATCGTGTTGAGGTACTTCTCGAGGATCTGCTGCTTCGTGTACTTGTGCTCGAGCTTGATGGCGAGCAGCGCCTCCTTGACCTTGCGGAAGATCGACTTCTCGCCGCCCGTGTAGACGTTCTTCACGTACTGCTGGGTTATGGTGGAGCCGCCCTGGACGGCGCCGTGGTGGACGAGGTCCTCCCAGGCCGCGCGGATGATGCCGGTCACGCTGATGCCGCCGTGGTGGTAGTAGTCCTTGTCCTCCGTGTCGATGACCGCATTCTGCAGGACGATCGGCACCCGCTTCAGCGAGATGCTCGTCCGGTTCACCGAAGCGTGGAACTCGGCGATCTTGTTCCCGTGCCGGTCGAAGATGAACGTCGTCTGCGCCGCCGGCGGCGCGTCCGGGATCTGGATGTGGGCGTAGGCGTAGAGCAGGGTCCCGATGACGGCCAGGATCAGCACGAGCGGAACCGCGACGAAGGCCCACCACCAACGACGGAAGAACCCCCGCTTCCGTCGTACGGCGCGCTTGCCGTTGGTGGCCTTGCCGTTGCCCGACGAGGACCCCTTGGAGCCACCCGGGCCCTTCTGACCCTGCTTGCCGCCGGGCTTCGCGCTGCCGGGCTTCGCGCTGCCGGGCTTCGCGCGGCCGGGCTTCGCGCTGCCGGGCTTGCCGGATGCGGGGCGCGCCGTACGCTGGGTTCCGGTGCGGGGGCTCGATGAAGCGCCCGACGCGGTGGTGCGCGACGAGCCGGACTTCTTCCCCCCACCGCCTTTGGCGGAGGAGGTCCCCGTGCCGTCGGCGGCGGAGCGCTTGGCCGCGGCTCGTCCGGTCGGCGCAGCTGCGGCGCGGGCGTCTGCGGGGCCCGCACTGGAGGACTGAGAGGATGCGCTGTTCCTGCCGGCCGCGTGCTTGCCTCGTGACGAGCGCCAGAACGACGTGTTGGGGGCCACGGTTCAGGCCATCCTACCCACGGCCATCGCCAGGAATCTCGGCACCCGTGCGACGGAATCGTGAAGATGTCGAGACGGCATCAGAGGTCCCTCGGCCGGCGGACGAACCCGCGGACGCGGCGCTACCGGGTGCCCCCGGCGGCAGCCTGCCGGGCGGTGTACGCCTGCGAGAGGTGGTTCCAGTGGCATCGCGTGCACACCTCGACCACGTAGCACGCCCCGCCCCGGTGGGCGGCCGCCACGTTCAGGGCCTCGGAGAGCTCCCAGACACGGCCGTTGTCCGCCCGAAGATCGTCGGCGTAGACGTACGCGAGGAGACGGAGGTCCTCCTTCCCACACACGGGACAGGTCTTGTCGGTCCTGTGCCCCACGTACTTCGCCGCCCGGAGGAGCTCGGGATGGGCGTCGCACACGTCCAGCCGGGAGAGCAGCCCGGTCCGGAACTCGCGCAGGAGAGCCCGCTTGGCGAGGGTGTAGTCGACCGCCCCGAACGGGCGGCGCGCCCCCCGCAGGGGCTTCGGTGGCCGGGCAGGTCTGTTCACGGTCCGGCCATTCTACGGTCCGGTTCGCCGTTCGCGCCCCCAACCCCCCGGGAGCGTCCCCCCGCTCAGCCGGCGCCGGACAGGTCGATCACCGCCCTGGCGGTGGCCGTGACCTCGCGCCCCGAGGGCAGCAGGAGGAGCCCGTCGATCCCCACCCGGACCGTCACGGTCGCCTCCGTTCCGCCGGGCCGGCAGTCGCAGTCGACCAGCCGGGCCCCGTTCCGGTCCGCATACCGCGAGGCGGTCTGGGCGGGCATCTCGCCGGACGAGGGCGGTTCGACGATGTCCTGGGCCGCGGCCAGCGCCGCGGCGTCGGCTGCGGCCTGCGCCCGGGAGGCCGCCGACAGCGCCCGCGCGACGTCCGTGGTCGCGAGCGCCATGACGATCAGCATCAGCATGACCGCCGCCGCGAGCACGGAGACGGAACCGCGTTCGGGGTTGCGCGGCAGCCATGTGGAGCGTCTATCCATCCCCGAACTCCTGGCGCATGGTGGTCGAGGCGGACAGGTGGATCGCCGACGGGAACAGCCACGCCACCGCCGGGATCGACGGCGGGTCCGCGTACCCCAGGGAGACCGTGACGGCCGTGCCGCGGCCCCCATCGCGGCTCACCAGGACCTCGATGCGATCGGTCGCCAGCGGAGCTCCGGCACGCACCACCGCGTCTCGGATCGCGCCCGGATCGTCGGTCACGGCCGCCTCCCGGGCCCCGGCCCGGGCGGCGTCGGCGAGCACGAGCCGGTCGCGGACGACCAGCCCGACCTGCACGAGTGCGAGCGTGACGACCAGCAGCAGCGGCAGGACCATCGCGAACTCGAGCGTCGCGGAGCCCCGCTCGGGGTTCGGTCGTCGGGCGAGGGTCCGCCCCGGCTGTGGGGCCGTCAGGCGTTGCCGGACACGCTGTCGATGATCTTGTCGAAGAACGCCGGCAGCTTGCCACTGGACTTGGCCCAGGCGATCAGGACGACCGCCACCGCGACGGCCGCCAGGATCACGAGCGCGTACTCGGCGGTCGTCTGCCCCTCCTCCCGGACGAACAGCGTCTGCAGGCGGACGTAGAGCTTGAGCAACATCGCGTTCACCTCCTCTCATCGGACCGACCGGAGCGTCGAAAGCAGCACCGGCACCACGGTGAGGAGGAGGAAGGCGGGCAGGATCATGAACACGAGGGGAAAGAGCATCTTCACCGGCGCCTTGCGGGCGCGTTCGGCCGCGGCGGCCCGCCTGGCCTCGCGGACCTCGTCGGCGCGACGTCGGAGCGATTCCGCGAGCGGCGTGCCCAGCGACTCGGTTCGCGTCATGGCCATGACCGACCGGCGGAGGTCGCCGAGCCGGAGCCGTTCGGCCATGTCGCGGAGCTCGTCCCGCCATCTGGCCCCGAGGTCGACGCGTTCGAGCAGCAGATGCAGCTCGCCGGCC
>DATBHM010000315.1:0-34263 GCA_036557505.1 Actinomycetota bacterium
CGAGTACGGCACGCCGAACATCGACATCGAGGAGGGGTACATCGACCTCGAGGTCAACGGCCGCAAGGACACGCTGCCGTTCCCGAAGGTCCCAGGGTCCTGGTACCACCTGTCGAAGGTCCACGACTCCCACAACATCCACTTCGCCTGCCGCGTGTGGGGCATCCGCGCCACCGACCTCAACCAGGGCGTGGTGTACGGCATCCAGACCGACGAGACACAGATGGACGACCGCCTGCTCACGCGGTTCGACTACGACGAGGTGTTCGGCACGGCGCTCAACCGGTTCTGCCTGCAGGCGGTGATCGGGCACCCGCTGACCGTGTACGGCCAGGGCGGCCAGACGCGGGGCTACCTCAACATCGTGGACACGCTGCAGTGCGTCGAGCTCGCGACGCTGCATCCGGCCGAGCCCGGTGAGTTCCGCGTGTTCAACCAGTTCACCGAGCAGTTCTCGATCATGCAGCTCGCGGAGACGGTCCAGCGGGCCGGGCAGGCGCACGGGCTCGACGTCGAGGTGGACCACGTCGAGAACCCCCGGTTCGAGAAGGAGGACCACTACTACAACGCGAAGCACCAGAAGCTCCGCGACCTCGGCTTGAAGCCGCACCTGCTCTCGGACACGCTGGTCGAGTCGATGTTCGACGAGATCGCGAAGTACCGCGACCGGGTGATCCCGGACCACATCATGCCCGCGACGAAGTGGAAGACCGTGCTCGAGTCGGAGCCGGCCGGCTAGGCCATGTACACGCTGCGGATCGTCGGGGGGATCTTCGCCGTCGGGTTGCTCGTGCTCGCCGTGCTCCGGTACCGGCGGCGGGCGATCAGCCGCCTCAACCTGCTGATCACCTGGGTCCTCGGCGTGGTCCTCATCCTGCTCGCCCTCGCCCCCGTGATCTTCACGCCGCTGTTCGACCTGTTCTCGTTCAGCCGGGAGAAGGGCAGCGGACAACGGCTGATCGCCGTCGAGCTGTTCGCGTTGCTGATCCTGTTCGCCCTGCTCGTGCGGGCGATGATCTCCACCGACCAGAACGAGCGCTCGCTGCGGCTGCTGGTCGAGGCGCTCGCGGTGCGCGACTTCGAGGCCGAGAAGCTTCGCCTGGGCGACCAGCTCCCGACCGGGCCCTGCATCGTCGCCGTGTCACCCGCGTACAACGAGGCCGAGAACGTGGCCGCCGTCATCCGCGACATCCCCGAGTCGATCGGCGGGTACCCGGTGGTGGCCATCGTGGTCGACGACTCATCGGACGACGGCACGGGCGACGTGGCCCGGCGGGCCGGGGCGATCGTGGTGCGCAACCCGATCCGCCGGGGCGGAGGCCTCGCCCTCCGCGTGGGCTACGAGGTGGCGGCGATGCTCAACGCGGAGGTCGTCGTGTCGCTCGACGCCGACGGCCAGCACCTCCCCGAGGAGATGCCGGTGGTCGTCGAGCCGGTCCTGAAGGGCGAGGCCGACATGGTGAACGGCTCGCGCCTCCTCGGCGAGTTCGAGAGCGAGAGCGTCGTCCGGCACGTCGGCGTGCACTTCTTCTCGTGGCTGGTGACGATCATGACCGGCCAGCGGATCACGGACCCTTCGAGCGGCTACCGGGCGACCCGGGCGGACATCCTGCGGAAGTTCGTGCTCACCCAGGACCAGTTCTGGACGAGCGAGCTGCTGATCGAGGGGCTCCGCCACCGCGCCCGGATCATCGAGGTGCCCATCACGATCAAGGCCCGCGCCGGCGGCAAGTCGAAGAAGCCGAAGTCGTTCAAGTACGGCTGGAACTTCTCCAAGGCCATCATCCAGACCTGGCTCCGGTAGCCCGGCTCCCCATTGCCAAGTGGGACGGATGGCCGATACGGTCGGTCCCGCACACATCCGACCGAAGGGGGATCCATGAAACGAGTCCTGGGACTGTCCATGCTCGTCGCCGGCCTGGTGGCGGGGATGCTCGGAGCGGCACCGGCCGCACAAGCGGCGACCATCGACGTCCACCCGGGGCAGTCGATCCAGGCGGCGATCAACCATGCGAAGCCGGGCGACACCATCGTCGTGCACCCGGGCGTGTACCACGAGTCCGTGGTCGTGACCGTGAACCACCTCACCCTGCGAGGCGCCGGAGCCTCGGGTGCCGGGACCGTGATGATGCCGGCCCAGTCCAGCAACAAGTGCCTGAAGGGCGGAGCCGGCATCTGCGTCTTCGGCGACAAGCACGGCCCCCGGGTCGGCACCACGGTCGAGGGGTTCGAGTTCAAGGGATACAGCCAGTTCGGGCTGGTCGGGTTCGGGGCCAAGGACCTCACCGTCCAGCGCAACGTCGCGATGAACACCGGCGACTACGGCATCACGTGCTTCGGCTGCACGGGCCTGCGGTACCTGTACAACACCGCGTCGGGGGCCGGCGAGGCCGGCTTCTACATCGGCGACACGGCCAACGCGGACGCGTCCGTGATCGGCAACTCCTCGTTCGGGAACCTGTTCGGGTTCTTCTTCCGCGACTCGAACATGGGCACCGCCATCGGGAACCACGCCCACGGCAACTGCATGGGCTTCGCCCTGCTGAACACGAACGCCCCGAACAACGTCCACGGCTGGACGCTCATGAACAACGACGTGAACCAGAACGACAAGGCGTGCCCGGGGGGCGGGGAGGGTCCGCCCATCTCCGGCGTCGGCATCGGGATCCTCGGCGCGAGCAACAACCACATCCAGCGCAACACCGTGTGGGCCAACCAGCCGGGCGGCGCGACGGCGTTCTCCGGCGGCATCGTGCTGTTCGACACCACGAAGTCGGACAAGGGCTCGACGCCCAACCACAACGTCGTCACGGGGAACGTCCTGTACCGCAACAAGAAGTTCGACATCAACGACGACGGCAGCGGGCACGGCAACACCTTCGCCCGGAACAAGTGCCACACCTCGAACCCGGGCGGGCGCTGCCACTAGGCGTCCCCGTCCACGAGCGTCGCCGCGTCCGACGTCGCAGGAGGCGGTCCGCGTCGGCGGGCCGCCTCCTTCGTGTGTGCGTTCCGCCCCCGGACGACCGGTCGGGCGCTCGCGTCCGCCGGCGCGGGCGCCGCGCCCGGGCCCTTGCTACGGTGACCGCGTGAAGACGCAGGTCCCGGCCCCGACCGGTTCGTCGGAGCGGGCCGAGGCGGCCGGCGCGGCCCGAGGGGGTGGCCGGGGTCGGGGCCGCGCCGCCTTCGGCGGCGCGGCCGCCCTCCTCGTCGTCGTCGTCGTGGTCATCCCGTTCTTCGCCTCGACCTACGCGGTGCACCACTTCGTCGCCCCGCTGGGCTGGGACACCCCGAAGTACCTCTGGAAGGCCTCGCTCGCGTCCCACCTCGGCGTGACGTCGCTGCCCGCCCGGCTCCCCCCGCCCGTCAACGGCAGCCCGGACCGGCCGGCGTTCGCGGTGGTCGCGCTCACGGCCGGCCGGGCCCTCGGCCTCGACGCCGTCCGCGTGGCCGAGGCGCTGCCGTTCGCCATGGCGGCGGCCATCGGGCTGGCCTGCGCGGGCCTGGCGTCGATCGCGTTCGACGCGCGGCGGTGGGAGGCGGCGGTGGTCGGATCGTCGGTCGGAGCCTCCGCGTGGGTGGCACGCATGGCGGGGCCGGAGACCTATCAGGACAACCTGATGGTGGCCGCGATCGTGGTCGCCGTCGCGGCGCTGGGCGTCGCCGCGGCCGCACGAGGGCGGGGGTTCCTCGGGCCGGCGCTCCTGCTCGGCGCGGCGGCCCTCGTGCACTGGCCCTTCGCCGTGCTGTTCGCCGCGATCCTTGCCGGCGCCGCGCTCCTGCTCGCCCCGGGCTCGGTGCGGCAGTGGCGCCGCGGCGATGCCCCGCTGTTCCGGACGCCCTCGGCCGGCCTGGCGGCCGTCGCCGCCGGGGGTGCGCTGGCCGGCGTGGCCGCGCTGTACGGGGCCCTCGGCGCGGAACTCAGGGCGCCGAAGACGTCGCCGCAGGCCCGGGCGGAGTACGGCAAGAAGATCCGGCACGACCTCGCCGGCTACGCCCCCTGGCTGACCGTGCCCGGCGCGGCGATCGGATCGGCGTCGCTCGCGGTGGATCGCCGAGGCTCGCGGCGCACCGGCCGTCGGCGGGTGGCGTGGGCGGTGCTCATCGCGTGGCTGGCCGTGACGGCCGTGGCCGCGCTGGTCGCCGTGGCCGGCGCGACCGTCCCCACCCACCGGTTCCTGGCGTTCGCGCTGCCGGTACCGTTCCTCATGGCGGCCGGCGCGGTGGCCCTTCCCCGGGTGTTGGGCGATCGATGGGATCGGGCCGGTCGAGCCACGGGCATGGCGGTCGCGGCGGTCCTGCTGGCCGGCGGGTTCGTGACGGCGCAGGCGCTGTGGTCGGGTGTCGCGCCGCAGTCGAACGCGGTCCTGGGGGCGGAGGCCGCCGATGCGGCTCGATACCTCGATCGCGCCCACGTCCCGGCCGGCACTCCGGTCGTGTTCATCGCGAACAGCACCCGCAACCCGGGGGTCGACGTCGCGCTCATGGCCCATCAGATCCGGGCGGCGCTCCCGCCCGGCCGGATCGACCACGCGTTCGTGTACCTGGGCGACCCGGCCGGCTACATGGCGGGCCACCCGACGATCCTGCGTCCGGTGACGGGCGACGTCGCCGGCTACGACGGAACGTCGTGGCGGTACTTCCGCTCGGTCCGTCCGCTGCTCCGCCACGGCCCCACGCCGGTGGCGCTGCTGCTGTCCGCGGCGAACCCGGACCACGGGTACCTCGACCGGTGGGCCGCGGGCCATCCGATGGGGCCGCCGGGCGTCTGGGTCGTCGCCGGTCCGCCCGCTCCCGTGGCGGCCCACGCCGTCCCGTCGACGGCCGACCTCCCCCGGGTCCCCGCCGGGGCGGTGGGATGGTCGGCGTTCGCCCTGCTGATGGTGGTCTGGGTGGTGGGCTCCGGATGGGCCGTGGCGGCCGGCCCGCCACGGGGGCGGTGGTTCGGGGCGGCGGCGCTCGCGCCCGCTGTCGGCGTCGCGCTCGTCGTGACCGCCGGCGTCGTCGCCGACCGGGCCGGGATCCGGCTGGCCTCGGGCGGCGGGATCGCCACGCTCGCCGTTGCCGCGATCGCCGGATGGGCGGTGGCGGCAGCGTCCGGGCGACTCCGGCGCGGGCCCGGCGACGCGCCGGCCTTCGCCGACCCACCCGTCCCCGTCGGGGAGCTCCGCCGGTGAAGACCGCGCCCGCGCGCCGTCGTGCGGCCCAGCCGGCGCACCGACCGGACGGGGGACCGATGCATCGCGGCCGCGCGGCGGCGGCCGGGTGGATGGGCGCGGCGGCCGGGGTCGGAGCCGTGTTCGTCGGGACGTTCCTGCTCTACTTCCTGGTCTACCGGGTGCGCCACTTCTCGCTGCCGCTCGGGTGGGACACGCCGTGGTACGTGTGGCGGGCCGACTACGTGGGCCACGTCGGGATCGGCATCCTCGACACCGCCGTGCGGCCCGGGCACGCGCTGCTCTCGGCGACGCTCACGTCGCTGACGGGCATCCCTTCGATCCGCATGGAGGTCGTGCTGCCCTACGTGCTGGTCGGCATGCTCGCGCTCGCCGTGGGAGCCGTCGCGGCGGTCGGGACGGGACGACAGGAATGGTGGCGGTGGGCGGCGGTCGCGGCGGTCTCCGGTGTCACCATCGGAACCACCCGGCTGGTCGGGGAGAACGTCTCGAACCTGATGAACCTGCTGTTCGTCGTCGTCGCGTTCCTCCTGCTGATCCGGTTCGCCGCCCCGGACCGGGAGGAGTCCGGGTGGCCGGGGTTCGTCGGGGCGGTGGTGCTGCTGGCCGCCGCGGCGCTCTCGCACTGGCTGTTCATGCCGGTCGTGGCGTTGTTCATGGCGGCGTGGTGGCTGCTGTCCCTGCCGTCGTCGATCCGGGCCCGGCGGGCCGGGACGCCGCTGCTCCGCACCGAGGCGGGGGCACTGCTCGCCGCAGGAGGGATCGGTGGCGCGGCCACGGTGACGCTGATCTATCCAGTTCTGGGGTCGTCGCTCACGACCCGCGAGATCGGCGAGCTGCACAGCCGGTACCTGCCGAAGCTCCGCGAGGACCTGAACGGCATGGCGGCGTGGGCGGTCGCGGCGCCCACCGCCCTGGGTGGCTATCTCGTGGCCCGCCCGGCCGCGCCGGACCGTTCGGACGTTCCCGAACGGGGGGCGTTCCTGCGGATGCTCGGCGGGTGGACCGCCGTGTGCCTGCTGGGGATGCTGGTCGCCGCGATCACGCTGGCCCTCCCGCCGCACCGGTTCCTCGGGCTGCTCGTGGCGCTGCCCATGGCGGTCGCGCTCGGTGCGCTGGTGTGGACCGCCGGGCGTTGGGTGGCGCGGCACGGAGGGCGGCCGGCCGGGATCGCCGCCGCCGTGCTGATCGTCGCGGCCCTGTCGATCCCCACGGTTCGGTGGTGGTTCGGCCCGGCCGACGTCCGGGGTGACGTCGTCCTCAACGAGCCGGCCCTGGGGCCCGAGCAGTGGTTCCAGCAGGACGCCTACCAGGAGGCACGCTCGATCGACGCGTACGTCGCGCAGCTGCCGGCGGGGCGGCGGGTCGTCGTGGGCGTGGGGCCGCTGGGCTCGTCCGGACCGATCTCGATCTCCCTCAAGGAACGAATCGTCCGCGCCGGCCTCGCTCCGGAGCATCAGTCCCGGGTCTGGGTGGTGCCGGGCGAGCCGGCTGACCTGCTCGCCGGCCGGTTCACCCGCGTGCCCGGCGAGCCGGCGAACTCCCACAACCGGCCGTTCTTCGATCTGGCCGCGCCCGCGCTGCGGTCCGGCGCGGCCATCGTCGTGCCGCGGGCCCTGGGCGTGCAGGAGTTCCGGCGGGCCGTGCGGCAGGACCACGCCCGGGTCATCGCCCCCGGCGTCGCGCTGCTCCGGGGGCCCGCTCCGGCGTCGCCGCTCGGCGCCCCTCCCCCGCTGCACGTCGTCCCGACGACGGAGGTCGGCGTGCTGGAGGCGATCTGGCTGGTCGCGCTGCTCGGCGTGGCCGGGCTTGGTTGGGCGCTGTGGTTCCTGGGAACGACCGCCCGGCCGCTCGTGGTGCTGTCGGTGGCTCCGGCCGCCGGAGCCGCCGTCCTCGTCCTCGTCGCGCTTGCGGCGACCGAGCTCGGGCTGCACGTCGCCGAGGCCCCCGGCGTCGGGACGACCGTCGTGGTCGCGGCGGCGGGGTTCGCGCTCGCGGCGCGGGGCCTTCGCCGGAATCGACCGGACCGGCCGGCCGCGTCGCGCTAGGGCGAACCGCGGAGCCCGGCGAGCAGCGCCCGGACCGCGGCCTCCGGATCGGGGGCCTCCGTCACGGCGCGCACCACGACGACGCGCGTGGCGCCCGCGTCGACCGCCGCCGGCAGCGTCACGGGGTCGATGCCCCCGATCGCGAACCACGGCCGCTCCACCGTCGCCGCCGCGTGCCGCACCGGGTCGAGTCCGGTCCCCGGCCGTCCCGGCTTGGTCGGCGTCGCGTGGACCGGGCCGGCGGTGACGTAGTCGGCGGCCCGGGGCGCCGCGTCGAGCTGCGCGCTCGAATGGCACGACAGCCCCACGATGGCCTCGTCGCCCAGGATGTCGCGGGCGATCGCCGGGGGGAGGTCGTTCTGCCCGACGTGCACGCCGTCGGCGCCGAGCGCGAGCGCGACGTCCGGCCGGTCGTTGATCGTGAACAGCGCCCCGTGCCGATCGGCGGCTCCGCGGAACGTCGCGCCCCACCGCAGGACGTCGCCGGCCTCGGCCTCCTTCTCCCGGAGCTGCACGATGTCGACGCCGGCCCCGAGGATCGCGTCGAGGAAGTCCGCGAGGTCGCCCCGTTCGGTCCTCGCGCCGGTGACCACGTACAGGCGCGCGGCGGCCAGTCGGCGACGGCGTTGGGAGGGTTCCATTCTCAGCCCCCGGCGACCGCCCGGACCAGCTCCATCCGGTCGCCGTCGCCGAGCTCCGTCCCGTACCGGGAGCGCTCCAGCGCCTCGCCGTTCAGCTCCACCACGACCAGCTGGGGATCCAGCCCGCGGAGCCGGATGAACCCGTCCACGGTCGTGCCGCCCTCGACCTCGTAGGGCCTCCCGTTCGCCATCACGCGCATCCGGGCCAGTGTAGGAACGACGGGTGTGATGCGGCCGCCCGGCGGGATTCCCCAATCCGCCGGGCGGCCGCACGCCTCCTCAGGCCGTGGCCATGCGGGAGCGCCGGATCCGCCGCACCACGAACCAGGCGACGAGGCCCACCACGAGCACGGGGAGGAGGTATCCGACCCCGACCACCACCGAGAACACCACGCCGAGGAACCCGGCCACGCCCTTGTGGAACGCGGTGGCGAGCTTGGGGTTCCTCACGTGGTCGGTCGGCGGAGCGACGACCTTCGCGCCCTGCTCGACCATCGAGAGGTGGATCGTCCCGAGGTCCGATCGGTTCTGCAGCACCCGGAGCTGGCCCTGGAGCTCCTCGATGCGGAGCTCGGTGTCGGACAGGACGCGATTCACCTTCAGCGTTGCGTCGACCGTGGGCGCCGCCGCCAGCAGCCGGCGGAGCGAGGCCTCCTGGGCCTCGGCGTTCTTCAGCCGTGCGCCGAGATCGACGAACTGCGAGGTCACGTCCACGCCGGTGATCTCCTGGTGCAGCACCCGGCCGAGCCCGCGGAGGTCGGCCAGTGCCAGCGCGAACTTGTCCGCGGGGATCCGCATGGTCATGGTCCCGCTGTGCGTCTTCGTCCCCGACGTCGACGACGTCTGGACGTAGCCCCCGTACCGCTCGGCGATCGACATCGCCTTCTCGAACTGCGTGACGAACTCGTTGCGTTCGACGCGGACCTCGATCTCGGCGGTCTTCACGATGTTCGGCCCGATCGCCGGCGTGCCGTCGACCGGCGGCGCCGCGACCGAGGGTGCGACCGAAGGGGCCGGCGCGGGGCCGCCTCCCACCCCGGGAACGGGCCGATCGATCGAATACCCACCGTCCCCGGGCTGCGCGTGCCGGGCCGCCACGCCCCCGAGATCGTTCCTCCCGAGATACGGAAGATTCTTGGACTGGTCACTGACCGCCCCGCCCGGGGCCCTCGGCCCTCCGGTGGCGAGGAACCCCACCACGCCCGCGACCACGACGAACGCCGCCGCCAGGCCGCTCGCGAGCTTCCATCGAGCCCCGGGCCGGCGAACCCGCGGCACGCGGACGCCTCCGGACGGCGCGGGCGCCACGCTCGTGGCACGGGTGGCCGCGTCGATCAGATCGGCCCGCAATTCCTGCAGATATTCGACGTCGACGCTCACGATCGTCCTCCCGGCTCCGATTCGACCGGCTCGAGGGGTGCGGGGCCCGCGCCGTCGATGCCCTGCTGTTCGAGCATCGTCCCCAGCCGCCGGAGCCCCCGGCTCACGCGGGCCCGGGCGGTCTGCTGGGAGGCCCCGGTCAGCGCGGCGACCTCGTCGTACGTCCTGCCCTCGACGACGCGGAGGTTCACCGCCTGGCGCTGGTCGGCCGGGAGCAGCGCGAACGCATCGGCCACCTGCCCCCGCACCTCCTTCGTGTCCATGAGCTCCTCGATCCGGTCGTAGTCCTCGTCCGACAGCTCCCGGAGGGGCATCCCGAGCCGTCTCCGGGCCCGGGCGTCGACCGCCCCCCGCCGCTGGAACCGCGAGAGCTGGTGCCGCGCGATGCCGTACAACCAGGCCCCCGCCCCGCCGCCCTGCGGTACGAACCGGGTCCTCGACACGAACGCCTCGGCGAACGTCTCCGCCGTCAGCTCGGCCGCGGCCTCCGGATCGAACGTCCGCCGGACGAAGAAGCGCAGCAGCGCCTCCGCGTGGCGGTCGTACAGCTCACCGAACGCCTCCGGCCGCGCCCGCGAGAGCAGCAACAACTCGTCGTCGTCGAGTTCCCGCTCCACCGGCCCTCTCCGACCCCGTGCGCGCAGGGTTCCATCCGTACTATGCCGCGTGCCCCGGATCCTGTGACGCCTCCGGTGGCCCCGGCGGCCGGTAGGCTGTGCGGCCGAGACCCGCACCCGGAGGTTCCGAAGCTGGACACCGTCAATCGCATCCTGGTCGCCACCGACCGCTCGGGCACCGCGTCGAAGGCGGTCGACTGGGCCGCCGGCATGGCCCGGAACTACGGCGCCGAGCTGCTCCTGCTCCAGGTCATCGTCCCCGAGGACGACGAGCTGTCCCACACCGGGACGGCCGAGGCGGCAGCCGTCGCCGACGCGCTGCCCGGACTGAAGGACATGGCCGCCCAGCTGGCCGGCCCCAAGGGCCTGGCCCGCGTGACGGTCGACATCGACCCGGCCCGGGCGATCGTCCAGGTCGCGGACGAGGAAGCCGTCGACGTCGTGGTCGTCGGCAACCTCGGCATGAGCGGCCGGAAGAAGTTCCTGCTGGGGAACGTCCCGAACCGCGTCAGCCACAACGCCCGCTGCACCGTGATCATCGTGAACACCGCGCCCGGCGAGGCCGGCCGGGTCATGCCCACCCGCACCGACCTCCAGCAGGCCGCGCTCGCCGAGGAGGAGGAGGCGGTCCAGGGATCGCTGCTCGGCCGCGCGGCGCGCATCGGCCGGGTCATGGCCAAGTACGGCGTCCGGGAGGTGTTCTCCCCTGACGACGACGACTCCGAGGCGACCAGCCGCGAGCGGGCCCGGGCCCTGCGCAGCGCGATGGAGGAGCTCGGGCCGACGTTCGCCAAGCTCGGCCAGATCCTGTCGACCCGTCCCGACCTCATGCCCCCGGCGTTCGTCGAGGAGCTCGCCACCCTCCAGGACCGCGTCACGCCCCTCACCGAGGAGGAGGTCGTCGAGGTCATGGAGGAGGAGCTGGGGGTCCCGTGGGAGGACGTGTTCCACTCGATCGAACCCACCCCCATCGCCGCCGGGACGATCGCCGAGGTCCACCGCGCCACGCTCGAGACCGGGGAGAAGGTCGTCGTGAAGGTGCAGCGGCCGACCGCCCGTCGCGACATCCTCCAGGACCTCGGCCTGCTGGAGCGGTTCGCCGAGAAGACGAAGCACCGGCCGGCGTTCCGGCAGGTGTTCGACATGCCGGCGATCATCGAGCACCTCTCCGAGTCGCTCCGCCGGGAGCTCGACTTCCGCCAGGAGGCCCGCAACATCGAGCGCATGCGCGAGGTGCTCGAGCCGTACGACCGCCTCGACGTGCCCCGCGTGTACCACGACTTCTCGACCGACCGGCTGCTCGTGATGGAGGAGGTCCAGGGCATCCCGCTCAAGGACATCCCCGAGGGCACGGAGCGCAAGGAGGCCGCCCGGCAGCTCCTCGAGTCGTACTACCGGCAGATCCTTCAGGACGGCTTCTTCCACGCCGACCCCCACCCCGGGAACCTGATGTGGTGGAACGACCGCATCTACTTCCTCGACTTCGGGATGGTCGGCGAGGTCGGCCCCGACATCCGGGAGCTCCTGCTGCTGCTGCTGCTCGCATTCGCGAACGGCGACGTGAACTTCCTCGCCGACGTGACGCTGATGCTCGCCGGCGACGAGAGCAGGAGCGAGGTCGACGTCGACGCATTCCGGGACGACCTCGGGCGGCTGATGTCGCGGTACCGCGACGTGTCGCTCCGCGAGATCCAGCTGGGGCCGATCCTGCAGGAGGTCACCGAGATCTCCATCAAGCACGACGTCCCGCTGCCCTCGTCGCTCGCGCTGACCGGAAAGGCCCTCGCCCAGATGCAGCTCGCGACGGCGCAGCTCGACCCCGACCTCGACCCGTTCGCCGTGGCCGGGCAGTTCGTGGTGAAGCGGGTGACCGGCCAGCTCCGGGGCAAGACGAACCTCGGGAGGATGTTCTACGAGGCCCAGAAGCTCCGGGTCCGCCTGGGCCGGCTGGTGGAGGCCGTCGAACGCATGACCGGCGCCCGGCCCGGCCCGAAGCTCCAGGTGCACTTCCGGGGGACCGAGCGGTTGGAGGACACCATCCGGCGGGCCGGCCGGAGGCTGGCGCTCGCCATCACCGCCGGCGGCGCGCTGCTCGCGACCGCGCTGACGGCCGCGTCTGCGCGGGTGGCGGGCTGGGTGCCGATCACGCTCGGCGTGGTGGGGGGCGTGCTGCTGGTCTGGTTGTTCCTGGACCTGGCGCGGCGCCGGCGCTGACCGGCCTCAGACCTCGACGTCGATCTTGTCGGGACTGGTCCTCACGCCGGCCTCCCGGTCGCCGTTCGGGTCCGAACGATCCCGCCGGGCGTCGCGTTCGGCCTTCTGCAGCGCCCGCTTGGAGGAGTTGCCGGTCTTGAGGACCCTCATGAGCCGCCGCTCCACCACCCAGGCGACGACGGTCATCATCACGCCGAGGATCCCGCGTTCGATCCACACCCGGATCTTGTGCAGCCGGGAGGCCCTCTTCGGCCGGAGCGGAGGCCGGCCGTCCCTCTTCCTCGCCATGGCGGTTCGAAGGCTACCGCGAGTCGTGCGCCTCGGCGTGGTCGCGGTGGGCCGAGGTCCGGGAGAGCATCGACTCGGCGCTCGGAGTGAGCCGCGACCAGTCCTCCCACACCGGGTCGTAGCCGAGCTCGCGGAGCTTGCCGGCGACCTCGCGTGGCGACCGCGTGTCCGCCACCTCGAACTGCTCGGTGGCCTCGTCGGGGTGCTCGTACCCCCCGGGATCGGTGTGCGATCCGGCGCTGGTGTGCGTGATGCCCACCTGGAACAGCCCGTCGCGGAACGTTGCGTCCTCGCGCGCCGACAGCACGAGCCCCGCGTCCGGCAGCGAGAGCCGCAGGGCGCAGACCAGCTGCACCAGGTCGCGGTCCCCGAGCAGCGTCCGCGGCTGATAGCCCGAGGCGCTCGGCCGCATCCGGGGGACGCTGACGCTCACCTGCGAGCGCCAGTACCGCCGCATCAGGAACCGGGCGTGCGCCGCGACCGCGACGGCCTCGTACCGCCAGTCGTCGTGGAGCCCGAACAGCGCCCCGATCCCCAGCCGCCGCATCCCCGCGCGGGCCGCACGCTCCGGCCCCAGCAGGCGCCACCGCGCGTGGCGCTTGCGCCCGGCGAGGTGCACCCGGCGGTACGTGTCCGGGTGGTAGGTCTCCTGGTAGATCACGACGCCCTCGCAGCCGGCCCGGTTCAGTCGCCGGTACTCGTCCTCGCTCCACACCTGGACCTCGATCGACAGCTGGGGAACCTCGTTCGCGAGCAGCGCGATGCGTTCCTCCAGGAACTCGACGCCGGTGAGGCGCTCGTGTTCGCCGGTGAGGAGCAGGATCGAGCGGAACCCCTGCCGGAGCAGATGGCGGGCCTCCTCCAGCGTGTCCTCCGGGGTGAGCGTCCGGCGGGCGATCGGCAGCTCCCGGGCGAACCCGCAGTACGAGCACGTCGTGAGGCATTCGTTCGACAGGTACAGCGGCGCATACATGCGCATCGTGTGGCCGAACCTCGCGATGGTGAGCCGGCGCGAGGCCTCCGCGATCTCGGGGAGGCGCTCGGTCGCGGCCGGCGACAGCAGCGCGGCGAAGTCTCCCGTCGTGCGCTCCAGGGGATGGGCGTGGAGGGCCCGCTCGACCTGCCGGGGCGTCGCGGCGCTGGCGATGGCGAGCAGGTCGTCGAAGGGGAGCCGGTCGAGCTCGTCGGCGAACGTCGTGGGCGGCGGCGGGCCCGAGAACCCGTCGCCGTGACGGTCGGCGGGGTGTTCGACCGGCGTCAGCCCCCTCCCGCCGGTGTGGACGACCGGTCGGGTGCTCACGGCTCGGTGACGGCCGGGTCGGCCTGCGATGTCACGAGCTTCTCGAGGAACCCGGCGAGGGGGCTGGAGGCCTGCGCGCCGGTTCGCTCCGGCGCGCGGCCCGCGAGGAACGCCCGACGGCCGGCGCGGGTTCCCTCGGCGAACGCCAGGGCCATCGCGGCTGGGTCGGCGGCGACGGCGATGGCCGTGTTCACGAGGACCGCGTCGCAGCCGAGCTCCATGGCCTCGGCCGCGTGCGAGGGCGCTCCGAGCCCGGCGTCCACCACGACGGGGACGGTGGCCTGCTCGACGATGATGCGAACGGCGTCGCGGGTGCGGACGCCCTGGTTGGAGCCGATCCACGAGCCGAGCGGCATGACGGCCGCGCACCCGACCTCCTCGAGCCGCTTGGCCAGGACGGGGTCGGCGTTCACGTACGGCAGGACGGTGAACCCGTCGCGGACCATGAGCTCCGCCGCCCGGAGCGTCTCGACGGGGTCGGGCAGGAGGTAGCGCGGCTCGGGCGTGACCTCGAGCTTGATCCACGCGGGGAGGTCGGCCGCCCGCGCGAGTCGCGCGATCCGGAGGGCCTCCTCGGCGTCGACCGCGCCGGAGGTGTTCGGCAGGATCAGGTAGCGGTCCGGGTCGATGAACTGCAGGATGTCCGGCCCGCCCGTGGCGTCGAGGTCGACGCGGCGGAGGGCGACCGTGACCATCTCGGTGCCGCTCGCGTCCAGCGCGTCGCGCATCTGCTCGAACGAGCCGAACTTGCCGGTTCCGACGATCAGCCGCGAGCCGAACTCGCGACCGGCGATGACGAGTGGATCGGTGGGCATGTCGTGTGCGGGGCCGCGCTGGCTGCCGCGTTCCTCCCTTCGCCGGCATTACCCGGATCAGGTTCCTGTTCGGGTCGCCGGCGGTGTTTGCGTGTGTGGCCGGCCTCTCAGCCCGGTTCCCCGAGCTCCCCGGTGGTGCTCATTCGAGTATAGGCCGCCGAGACGCGTGCTCTGGCCGGCGCGATCGCCGCGGCAACGGCTCGACTCCCAGTGGCCTCGGCCTCCTTTCCCGTGGCCCCCTGCACACCGCCCCGGTGGTCACTCGCAGCTGGGGTCCCGATCCGTTCCGTCGGCCCTCCAGTCGAAAGAGACTCTTGACAAATCGAACACATGTTCGCCCATGCTAGTGACCTCTCCCCCGACCGGCGATGGTTGGGAGCCCCGAAGTGCAGAGCGCCCGTACCGAAGAAGGACTGATCCGGCGCATCGACCATGCGAACGCGGCGGTGTGCGCCGCCCAGTTGGAGTTCCTCCGCTTGGTCGCGCAGGTGGATTCGCTGGAGCTCTGGCGTGGAGACGGCTGCGCGGACATGGCCCAGTGGCTGCTCGTCCGGTACGGCGTGTCCGACTGGAAGGCCCGTCGCTGGATCGCTGCCGCGCATGCGATCGATCGACTCCCCCGCGTCTCGGCTGCCATGTCGCGGGGCGACCTCGGGATCGACAAGGTGGTGGAGCTCACCCGCTTCGCCACGCCGGAGACCGAGCGCGATCTCGTCGAATGGGCGCGTGACGTGTCGGCCGGAAGGATCCGTCACCGCGGTGACCTGGCCCGGCGCGAGGCGGACCATGAGGTCCGCGACGGGGACGAGGCCCGCTCCCTCGCCTGGTGGTGGTACGACGAGGGCCGGCGGTTCGGGTTGCAGGCGGATCTCCCCGCGGCCCAGGGGGCGGTCGTCTCGCGGGCCATCGAGAGGCTGGCCGACTCGCTGCCCGCGATGCCGGGTGAGGAGCACACGTTCTTCGCCGACCGGCGCAGGGCCGACGCGCTGGTGGCCCTCGCATCCACCCGGCTCGCCGACGATCCCGCCGCAGATCGGGCGACCATCGTCGTCCATGCCCGCGTCGACGCCGACGGCAGGCCGACGGACGGTTTCGAGGTGGAGGCCGGCCCCGCGGTCCCGGAACAGACGGCTCCTCTGCGATGCCCGCGTCCAGGCCGTCGTCGAGAACGCCGCCGGCGACGTGATCGGGCTGGGCCGGACGACGCGGGAACCCTCCGAGTGGATGATGCGCCAACTGCGCCACCGGGACCGGGGATGCACCTTTCCGGGCTGCGCCGCGACTCGATGGACGCAGGCCCATCACATCCGGTGGTGGTCCCGAGGCGGAACCACCGATCTCGACAACCTGGTCCTCACGTGCCTGTTCCACCACAAGCTCGTCCACGAGTACGGCTGGACGATCTGCCGGGAGCGAGCTGGCGATGTGATCTGGCGCCGGCCGGACGGGACGCGGTACCACGCCGGGCCAGCGCCTCCTCAACAGGTCGCATGACCCGCCACCACTCCGGCCGTATCGAGCCGGGTCAGCTCGAGCCGAGGTGTCGCTTCAGCGCGTCCAGGCGCTCGTCCCATTCCGCGCCCACCGACGCCATCCACGAGACGGTCTCCCGCATGGGCGACGGAGTCAGGTGGTACCGGACCTCACGCCCTTCACGGGCGGAGGCGACCAGGCCCGCCTCGGCCAGCGCCGCGAGGTGCTTCGAGACCGCCTGCCGGGAGACCGGGAGCCGAGCCGCCAGCTCGGTCGCGGTGACAGATCCGGTCCGCGAGAGCTGCGACACGACCTCGCGCCGAGTCGGGTCGGCCAGCGCCTGGAGCACGGCACCGACCCGGTCGTCACGGGACCCGGCCTGATCGCTGCGGGACCCGGCCCGATCGTCAGCGGATCTCGCCGGACGGTCGCCGGCGCCACCCGCGCGATGGTCATGGCCGCTCATCCGACCGCCGCCCTGAGATTCGAAAGCTCGGTCCGGGGGATCGGCTCGACGCCCACGAGCGGCGGGAACTCCCGGACTCGCAGGACCGTTCCGGTGGGCTGGGTCAGTTCGAGCTCGAACTCGACGCGCGTTCCGCTCCCGGCGGGGGGCGGACCGCCGCCGTCCGAGAACGGCCACCAACGGAGCACGAGCCGGCGCTCAGCGTCGAGCGCCTCGATGATGAGGCGTCGCACCGCGCCGTCACCGCGACGGACGATGCCTCGTCCACCCGGCCGGACCTCGAGCTCCTCCACCGCACCGCCCACCCACACGGACAGGCGGCCGGCGTTCGTCAGCGCGTCCCACACCTCGTGAGGCGAGGCGTCGAGGTGCACGGTTCGTTCGACCACCACATCGGCGTCAATCACGCCGTCCGGCCTCCTGAGGTGCAATCCCGCGGTTGCGCATCGACGCCGCCCGGGGATACGATCGTGCAACCGACAGGTTGCACTCTACTCGAAGGAGCGATGCATCGTGAACGACCCGGCACCCCCCACCACCCACCTCGACACGCTGGCCATCGAGGAGTTCGCCTACCGGCGGCTGTTCCAGCAGCGCATGGTGTTCCTCCGCGGCGAGATCAAGGACAGCGTCGCCGACGACGTCGCGGCCCAGCTCATCGCGCTCGACGCCACCGGCGACGAGGACGTCACGCTCTACATCGACTCGCCCGGCGGCGACATCACGGGTCTGTTCGCGATCCACGACACGATGCAGATGCTCGAGTCCAAGGTCCACACGCGGTGCGTCGGGATGGCGGCATCGAGCGCCGCCGTGATCCTCGCCACCGGCACGGGGATCCGCTCCGCCACGCCGAACGCCCGCATCCTCATCCACCAGCCCCACGGCGGCATCCAGGGAACGGCCCGCGACATCGAGATCCACGCCAAGGAGTTCTCGCTCCTGCGCGAACGACTCGACGCCATCCTGGCGGAGCGGACCGGCCAGTCCGTCGAGCGCGTCCGGCAGGACACCGATCGCGACCACTGGCTGACACCGGAGGCGGCGAAGGACTACGGGCTCATCGACGAGATCGTGGGGGGACGGCCCCGGCTCGTGCGCTGACCGCCGGACGCTTCCCCGGAGAGTTCGGCCATCGAACAGCCCTGCAACCGCATCCCGCCACCTACAATGGGCGCACGCACCCGCGGCCCCCCAGACGGGAAACGAGTCGGAAAGTTGAGCCAGACGACGGCCGTCCGCGCGCGGTACCAGATCATCGCCAAGGTCGCCTCCGGCGGCATGGGCGAGGTCTACCGTGCCCGCGACTCGGTGCTCGCTCGCGACGTCGCCATCAAGGTGCTGCACCGGAACCTCGCCGGCGACCCCGGGTTCATCGAGCGGTTCCGCCGGGAGGCCCGCGCCGCCGCCCTGCTCTCGCACCCCAACATCGTCGCCGTCCACGACTGGGGCTCGACGACCAACGGGACGTACTTCATGGTCATGGAGTTCGTCCGGGGTCGGAACCTCCGCGACCTCCTCTCGCACTCCGGGCGGCTCGAGCCCGAACAGGCGGTCGAGGTGCTGGTCCAGATGCTCGCCGCGCTCGACCACGCGCACCGCCACGGCATCGTCCATCGCGACGTGAAGCCCGAGAACGTCCTCGTGACGCCCGAAGGGCAGGTCAAAGTGGCCGACTTCGGCCTGGCCCGGGCCTTCGCCGAATCCCGCGTCAGCCAGGCCCCCGGGACGGTCACCGGCACCGTGCAGTACCTCGCGCCCGAGCAGATCCAGGGCGAGCCCGCCGACCCCCGCACCGACCTGTACGCGACCGGCATCGTGGCGTACGAGCTGCTCACCGGGCACGTCCCGTTCACCGGGGAGACCTCGCTCGCGATCGCCTACCGTCACCTGTCGGACCGGGTCCCGCCGCCGTCGGAGTCCCAACCGGGCGTCCCTCCCGACGTCGATCGCATCGTCGTCGCGGCGACGGAGAAGGACCGGGACCGCCGCCCGGCCACGGCCGCCGACATGCGGGCCGGCCTGCTGGCCACCCAGGGCTCGCTCGCGCCGGCGGAGTCGCTCGGCGATCTCGTGACGGCGCTCCCCGACGAGGTGCCGCACGACGAGGACCGGGCCTTCACCGTGACGATCCCCCAGCGCATGTCGCCGAAGGCCCGCCGTCGGCGGATCGCGCGGCGGTTCGTCATCGCCCTGATGGCGATCGCGCTGCTCGCGATCGGCGCACTCGCGGCGTGGACGTACCTGATCCCCCACTACACGCAGGTGCCGCGGGTGCTGGGCATGACCCAGGACGCCGCCCAGGCGAAGATCGTGGAGTCCGGCCTCTCCCCGCAGTTCGGGCCGCCGATGTCGTCCACGACGGTGCCCCCCGGCGAGGTGCTGCGACAGAGCCTCGATCCGGGGACCAGGGCGAAGAAGGGAACCGACGTGACGCTCCGGCTGTCCTCGGGGCTCCCCCTGCGCACGGTGCCCGCCGTCATCGGCAAGTCCCTCGCCGACGCCTCGGCCGACCTCCAGCGGGAGGGGCTGAAGGTGCAGGTGAGCCACGCCTTCAGCGACACCGTTGCCAAGGGCCTGGTCGCCGACCAGAACCCGCTCGCGCGGCAGCAGATCCCGTACGGATCCTCGGTGACGATCACGGTCAGCTCCGGCAAACAGCCGGTCCAGGTTCCCGACGTGGTCGGCCAGTCGAGCGGCGACGCGCAGTCGATCCTGGTGTCCAGAAAGCTCAATCCGAAGCTCTCCCAGGCCTATTCGACCTCGGTTCCGGCGGGCGACGTCATCAGCGAGAACCCGAAGCCCGGAACGATGCTGCCCATCGACTCGACCGTTCACCTGGTGATCTCGCTCGGACCGCAGACGTTCCCCATGCCGGACGTCGTCGGCATGTCGGCGACCGCCGCGCAGGCCGACCTCGAGGGGCTCGGGCTGCAGGTGCACGCGGTGCGCATCCCCGGCTCGCATGGCGATTCGGTCGTGGGCCAGTCGCCGCTGCCTCCCGCCACGGTGGAACAGGGCGAGACCGTCAGCATCTACATCGCCTGACCATTCCCACCTCGCACCACGCGGGTCCCCGGCCGGGAGGGTAGCCTCCCGGCCGTGATCGTCGGCGCGCACGTCCGGACCCACGGTGGGCTGCCCTCGGTCGTCCCGGGCGCGCTGGCGCTCGGCGCCGACGCGGTGCAGTTCTTCGCCTCGAACGCCCGGCAGTGGCGCCCCCCGCGCATCTCCGACGAGGCGGCCGGGGAGTTCCGGAGGGCTGCTGGGGACGGGGGTGTGCGGTCGGCGTTCGTGCACGCGCCCTACGTCGTGAACATCGCCTCGCCGAACCCGGAGTTCCATCGGCGGTCGATCGAGCTGTGCGTCGCGACGCTCGCCGCCGCCGACCAGCTCGGAGCCTCGGGCCTGGTCGTCCACGCGGGCGCCGGCGGGACCGGCGAGCCCGACCAGGCGCTCGGCCGGGCGGTGGCCGCCCTCGAGGCGCTCGCCGCCGTCGACTCCGACGCCCGCCCGGTCGTGGAGCTCATGGCGGGAACCTCCGGCGCGGTGGCCAGCACCATCGCCGAGGCGGAGCGGCTGTTCGACGCCGCCGGGCGGAACGAACGCCTGCAGCTGTGCCTCGATACGTGCCATCTGTTCGCCGCGGGGTACGACCTCCACGACCCCCGCGGCGTGGGGGCATGCTTCGACGAGCTTCGTGCGTCGGACCTCGCAAGCCGCCTGGTGGCGATCCACGCCAACGACGCGGCGTTCGGCGTGGGCGAACGCCGCGACCGGCACGCCAACATCGGTACCGGCGGGATCGGCCGGGAGGGGTTCGCCGCGATCCTCGCCCGGCCCGAGGTCCGCGACTGCACGGTCCTGTGCGAGACGCCCGGCGACGAGGCCGTCCGGCGGCGGGACGTGGAGACCCTGAAGGAGCTCGCTCCGGCCGAGGGTTGAGGAGTGCGCGGAGCGGGGCGCCGGGCGGATGCGAACCGACCGCGGGGCATGTTCCAATTCCCGGGCGATGCCCGACGACTCATCGCTCGCCACGCTCCGAGCCGCCATCGACGCCGTCGCGCCGCCCGTCGAGGGGCGTCCGGACGCGCCACCCGAGGGCGTCGAACGCCACGTGGTCCACCAGATCGAGCTGTACCTGCCCGGGTTCACCGACATGCTCGCCGCCCTGCTCGACGCGTTCGCCGCGGACGTTCGCCCCGGAGCCGGGTTCGCCGAGCTCTCGCGGGAGGAGCGCGGCGAGGTGTTCCGCCTGATGGCGGCGGAGGAATCCCAGGACATCAGGGAGGCCGTCGATGCGCTGTTCGTCTTCACGCTTGGCGGCGTGTACTCGGAGTCGGCCGCCCCGCCCGGCCAGCGGCCGGCCGTCTGGGACCGGGTCGGCTACGCCGGGCCCTCGTTCGGCCATCCGGACTACCGGACGGGGGCCTGATCGGTGGACGCGCCCGACGTCATCGTGATCGGGGCCGGCGGCGGCGGGCCGGTCGCCGCGAAGGAGCTCGCGGAGCGCGGACTGAAGGTGCTGCTGCTCGAGGCCGGCCCCTGGTTCGACCCCTCGAAGGACTTCACGCGCCTCGAGCACGACATGAGCGCCCTGATGGACGGCCGGTTCCGGTGGGGACCCGCCGATCGTTCGAGGCCCCCGTGGAACCGCCGGCGCGAGGGCGTGAACATCATCCTGCAGACCGCCGGCGTGGGGGGGAGCACGCTGCACTACAACGGGATCTCGCCCCGGGCGTTCGTTCCGAGCGTCGACGCCAAATGGCCGCTGGCCTACCCCGACCTCGTGCCCTGGTACGAACGGGTGGAGGAGTTCCTCCCCGTCACGCTGGTCCGCGACCTCGCCCCGAAGGACGCGCTGTTCGCCGAGGGCTGCGAGGCCGTGGGCCTGCGCCGGAGCGAGGAACGCGACGTCTCGGAGCCGGTGTGGCGGCCGTGCCACAACGCGATCCTGCCGATCGCCGACATGACGACCGGGACGGACCTCGAAGGCCCGGCGGTCGAGGGCTGCACGATGTGCGGCCATTGCATCCAGGGGTGCCCGAACCCGATCGCTGCGCCGGTCGAGCGCAAGGCCAAGCGGGCGACGAACGTGTCCTACGTGCCGGCCGCCGTGGCCACCGGAAACTGCGAGGTCGTGCCGAACGCGTTCGCCACGGCCATCCTGTTCGAGCACCCGGCGGGTTCGGCGAAGCCCGCACGGGCCCGGGGGGTCCGGTGGCGCGACACCGCGACCGGCGAGGTGCACGAGGCCGAGGCCCGGGTCGTGGTGATGGCCGGCGGCTCGATCGAGAACCCCCGTCTGTGGCTCAACTCCGGCCTCCCCAACGCCCACGACGCGGTCGGCAGGCGGCTGACGACCCACCTCCAGGACGTGGTGACCGGGTTCTTCGACCGGGAGATCCACCCGGACGTGGGCCAGGTGACGATGGCCCGCGCGGACTTCCCCGGGTACGGGACCATCTTCGCCCAGGGGTACGGACCCCAGGCCTTCAGCGTGGTCACCTCCGGCGTCGGGGCCGGGTCCTGGGACCGGCCCGATCCGGACGAGCCGTGGGACACGCAGGGCCGGTTCTGGGGCGAGGAGGCGCAACGCCGGAACGGCGAGTACCGCCGGTCGCTCTCGGCCGTCCTCAGCACGAACGACGAGTCCCACCCCGACAACCGGGTCACGCTGGCCGACGACTGGCCGGCCGACGAGCACGGCCCGGTTCCCAAGGTGATCTACCACGCGACGCCGGCGTCGCAGGAACGGCAGACGTGGCTGGCGCGGACGGCGGTCGAGATCCTGTGCGCCGCCGGCGCGAGGACCACCCACCGCACCAACGTCGTCCAGACCGTCCTGATGACGCACATCATGGGCACGATGCGGATGGGGAACGACCCCGCGACGAGCGTGATCGACGCCTCGTGCGAGGCCCACGAGGTCGAACGGCTCTACGTCGTGGACACCAGCGTGCTCCCCGGCGTCGGCGGCGCCAACCCCACGCTCACGGCACAGGCCCTGTCGGCCCGGACGGCCGGCATCGTCGCCGACCGCCACTTCGGCTAGGCCGCGGGATCGGCTCCTTCGCGCCGCCGGCGCCGGGCGGCGACGACGATCGCCACGACCAGGATCCCGAAGGCGATCGCGCTGAACACCACCAGCCACACGGACAACGGGCGGTGCAGGCCGGTGACCGGACGGTGGAATCCGCGCGAGCCCGGCCCCAGCCCGTAGGCGTTCGGGTCGATGTCCCCCCGCACCGGTGGCCCGCAGATCCCGGCCGACAGGGTTCGGCTCGAGCCGAACGCGAAGACGGTGTACCGCCGGTCGATCACGAAGTGGAACCCGCAGTCCCCTCCCCCCAACCCGGTCCGGACGTCGATCGACGGGTCGACCGGCCCCCTGTAGACGGTGTCGACGTCGAAGTTCACGAGGCGGCCGCTCCGGTCGTCGGTGATCCGCGCGACCGTCCCGGTGAACACGGCGTCGGCCGCATGGGCCAGGCGCGGCTTGGAGAGGATGGCGCACGAGCAGGCCCACGCCGGCCTCGAGGCGAACGGCACGAGCACGGCGGAGAGCACCGCGACCGCCCCCAGGCGACGCAGGACGGCTCGGCGCACGGACGACCGCGCTAGGGCTGCGTCTCCGCGCCCGGACCCTCCTGGTACGAGTACCGTTCCTCGGGCCAGGGGTCGGCGTGGATGTGGTACCCGCGGACCTCCCAGAACCCCCGCCGGTTGTGGTCCGTGAACTCGAGCCCCCGCAGCCACTTCGCGCTCTTCCACGCGTACCGCTGGGGAACCACGAGTCGCAGCGGGTACCCGTGCTCGGCCGTGAGGTCCTCGCCGCCGTGCGCCCACGCCACCAGCACGTCGTTGTCCTCCATCGCCTGGAGCGACAGGTTCGACGTGTAGCCGTAGTCGCAGTGGGCGATCACCCACTGCGCCTCGGGCGTGGGCTTCGCCATCTCGAGCAGCGTCCGGAACGCCACGCCGCGCCAGGTGTTGTCCAGCGTCGTCCAGCCGGTGACGCAGTGCATGTCGGCCGTGACGTCGGCGTTGGGCAGGGCCTTCAGCTCCGCGTAGGTCAGGGTGAACGGGTTCTCGACCAGGCCCTCCACCGTGAGGTCCCATTCGGCCTCGTCGAACTTGGGGATCGGCCCGTAGTGCAGCACCGGCCAGCCCCGCACCAGGCGGTTGCCCGGCGGGACCCGCTTGGCCTGGTCTTCGGAGACCTTCGGCCCGAACAGCTTCATCTCGTTCCACCCTCCCCGGAGGATGCGGACAGCGAGTCCGCCACCCGGCGCCAGGCTGCCAGCGCGGCGTCGACGTCCGCGTCGTCGATGTTCACGTGGGTCAGCATGCGGATCTTGCCGGCCACCATCGTCGCGAGCACTCCTTCCGCCTGTAGCCGCGCCCGGATGTCGAGGACGTCGTGCCCGACGGCCGAGACGTCGACGAACAGCATGTTCGTCTCGACCGCCGCGGGATCGATCGTCCCGGGCATGATGTCCGCCACGCCCTCGGCCAGCCGGCGGGCCCGGGCGTGGTCCTCGTGGAGGCGCTGCGGGCCCTCCTCGAGCGCGATGAGCCCGGCCGCCGCCATCACCCCGGCCTGCCGCCAGGCCCCGCCGAACAGGATCTTCAGCCGGCGGGCCTCCCGGACGAACTCGCGGTCGCCGATCAGCATCGACCCGATCGGCGCGCCGAGGCCCTTCGACAGGCAGAACATCATCGCCTCGACCTCCCCCGCGTAGTCGGAGACGTCGGCGCCGGACACCGCGCACGCGTTGAACACCCGGGCGCCGTCCATGTACAGCGGCACCCCCCGGTCGGCGCACACCTTGTGGACGGCCCGGACGTCCTCGACCGGCATGACCGTCCCCCCGCCGACCTGGTGGGTGTTCTCCAGGCAGACCAGGTCGACGACGTCGACGTCGTAGGGGTCGGGCTCGAGCGCCGCCGAGATCTGGTCGGCCGTCATCATGCCCCGGGACGGTGCCGCGATCCGGACGAACGACGCTCCGGTCAGCACCGCCGACGAGGCGACCTCGGTGCCGCCCACGTGCGACGACGCCTCGCACACCACGAGCCGGCCCGAGCGGGTGAACGCGTGCAGCGCCACCTGCGTGCACATCGTGCCCGTGGGCAGGTACGCGGCCGCCTCCCGGCCGGTGAGCTCGGCCGCGCGGTCCTGGAGGCGGTTCACGGTCGGATCGTCGCCGTACCAGTCGTCGCCGACCTCGGCATCGGCCATGGCTCTTCGCATGGCGTCGGACGGCTTGGTGACGGTGTCGGAACGAAGATCGATCGGTGTGTCGGTCACGGCGTGCTCCCCGGGTCCGTGCTGGTCGCGCCAGTATATTGGCGCCCGTGCGTGTCGCAGCCGAGGCCGACCCGTGCGCATCCTGATCGCGGGAACGGGAGGCGTGGGCGGGTACTACGGCGCGAGGCTCGCCGCCGCCGGCGAGGATGTGACGTTCCTGGCCCGTGGCGCCATGCTCGACGCGCTCCGGTCCCGTGGACTCGAGGTCCGGGCCGACCTGGGCGACGTCCGCCTCGAGGACGTTGACGCGACCGATCACCCCGACGCCGCCGAGGGCGCGTTCGACGCCGTGCTCGTCACCGTCAAGTCCTACGACACCGCCGACGTCGCCGATGCGGCCGCCGCCGCGATCGGCGACGGCACCGCCGTGTGCTCCCTGCAGAACGGGGTCGACAACGAGGACCTCCTGCGGACGCGGTTCCCGGCCGCCTCGGTGCTGGGCGGCACCGGGCAGATCGAGGCGTTCGTGCTGGAACCCGGGGTCGTCGCGCAGCGGGGCTCGCAGTCGAACATCGCCATCGGCGCCTTCTCCGCGGAGGGACGGCCCGCCGCCGAGCGCCTGGGCGCCGCGCTGGACGCCGCCGGCGTTCCCGTCACGGTGGTCGAGGACGTCGTCGTCGAGCTGTGGCGCAAGCTGGTCGTGATCGCCGGCCTCGGGATCACCGCGTTCGCCCGGGCCGGGATCGGGGCCGTGCTCGGCGATCCGCAGCTGCGGGCGCTCTTCCGGTCGCTCCTCGAGGAGACCGAGGCCGTGGCCCGGGCGAAGGGCGTCGCCGTCCCGGACGGCATCGCCGGGATGGTGTTCGCGTACGCCGAGAGGACCCTCGAGCCGGCGTTCGTGACGTCGATGGCCCGAGACGTGGAGCGGGGACGGCCCCTCGAGATCGAGTCCCTGAACGGCGCCGTCGTGCGCCACGGACGGAGCGCCGGCGTCCCGACGCCGGCCAACGGGCGGGTCACCGACGCCCTGCTCCCGATGCACCGCGCGGCGATGGCCCGGCGGGGCGGCGGCAGATCAGTCCGCGATGCCGCCGGAGAATCCCATCCGGCGTGAGATCGCCGTTGCGGCGTCCATGAGCAGCCGGCCCAGCCTGGCGACGTCCTCGGGCCGGACCCGGAACGCGGGCCCGGACACCGAGAGCGCCGCGACGACCCCGCGGTCCGGGCCCCGGATCGGCGCCGCCACCGCGTTCAGCCCGTCCTCCAGCTCCTCGAAGGTCTGCGCGTAGCCGCGCTGCCGCGCCGTGTCGAGCTGCCCGGCCAGCTCCCGCCGGTCGACGATGGTGCGCGGCGTGCACGCCTCGAGCTCGCCGTTGAGGAACCGGTCGCGTTCCGCCGTCTCGCCGAACGCCAGAAGGACCTTCCCCGCCGCGGTGGCGTGCAGCGGGGTCCGCCGGCCGACCCAGCTGACGCTCACGATCGACCGGGCCCCGGAGGCCTGGTCGAGGTAGATCACCTCGCCTCCGGACAGCACGCCCACGTTGACGGTCTCTCGCGTCCGTTCGGCCAGGTCCTCCACGACGGGATGGGCGATCCGCACCAGGTCGAGGCCGGCCATCGCCGCCCCCGCCAGGGCGACCAGCCGGAATCCCAGCCGGTAGCGGTCGGAGTCGGGGTCCCGTTCGACGAACCCGTGCTCGGCGAGCGTGGCCGCCAGGCGAGACGCCGTCGCCTTGTGGACACCGAGCCGGCGGCCGAGGTCGGTGACCCCGAGCTCGCCGACCTCCCCGATGAGCTCGATGGCGCGCAGGGCGCGCGAGACCGACTGGAGTCCCGCCTTGCCGTGGTCGTCTGCCATCGCGCAACCGCCGTGCCGAGGGCGCAACACGCTAGATCGGCCCGGTCGACCGGTCAACGCGCACGCGTCGTTGCGTGCTCCGCACCCCGCGGGTCGACAACGCAACCCTTGATGCACGACGTTCGGGGTTCGGCCGGGTGTTCGGCGGCCGCGGGCGAGCGATAGGGTTCGCCCGATCGGTCGGTTCGAGGGCAGGACGCGCGGGCCCACGCGGCGGGCTCGGGGGAGGTCAGGTCGGTATGGCAACGGTCCCGCCACGGGCGAACGTCGTCGTGGTCGGCGGCGGCATCGTTGGCAACAGCATGGCCCACCAGCTCGCGCTGCAGGGCTGGACCGACATCGTCCTGCTCGACAAGGGCCCGTTCCCCAACCCGGGGGGGTCCACCGGCCACGCCTCGAACTTCATCTTCCTCGTGGACCACTCCAAGGAGATGACCGCGTTCACCCTCGACAGCGTCCGCCAGTACCGGGAGCTCGGGGTGTTCACCGAGTGCGGGGGGATCGAGGTGGCTCGCACGCCGGAGCGCATGGAGGAGCTCAAGCGACGGGTTGCCTCCGGCACCTCGTGGGGCATCGAGGGCATGGAGCTGCTCACCCCCGCGCAGGTCGGGGAGAAGGTCCCGTTCATCGACGACACGGTGATCCTCGGCGGGTTCTTCACGCCGGGCGTCGGCGTCGTTGACTCGCTCCGGGCCGGAACGCTCATGCGCGAACGGTGGATCGATGCGGGCGTACTGACGGTCGCCGGGAACGTCGAGGTCACGGGCGTCGACGCCCTGGACGGCCACGTCAGGGGCGTGCGGACCGACCAGGGCGACGTCCGGGCCGACACCGTGGTGATCGCCTGCGGCATCTGGAGCCCGCGCATCGCGGCGATGGCCGGCGCGTCGATCCCGCTCACGCCGGCCGTCCACCAGATGATCGACATCGGGCCGGTCCCGCTGTTCACCGAGACGACGGGCGAGATCGCGTTCCCCATCGTGCGCGACGTCGACACCAACATGTACGAGCGCCAGAACGGCGGCGACTTCGAGATCGGGTCCTACGCCCACCGCGCGATCCTCATGGCGCCGGACGAGATCCCCTCGATCGAGGAGTCGTCCCTGTCCCCCACCCAGCTCCCCTTCACGGCGGAGGACTTCGACCCCCAGATGGAACAGGCCCTCGAGCTGTTCCCCGAGATAGTCGGCGACGAGCGGATCGGCATCCGGCACTCGATCAATGGGCTGCTGTCGCTCACCCCCGACGGGATGCCGATCCTCGGCGAGACGGCCGAGGTGAAGGGCCTGTGGTCGGCCGCGGCCATCTGGATCAAGGAGGCTCCGGGCATCGCGAAGGCCGTCGTGGAGTGGATGACGACCGGCTCCCCCGAGATCGACGTCCACGCCTCCGACATCGCGCGGTTCTGGCCCCACCAGCAGTCGCCGGCGCACGTCAAGGCCCGGTCTGCCGAGGGCTACAACAAGACCTACGGCATCGTGCACCCGGCCGAGCAGTGGGCGACGAATCGCAACGTCCGCCTGAGCCCGTTCAACGAACGCGAGCGCGAGCTCGGCGCGGTGTTCATCGAGACGGCCGGGTGGGAGCGCCCCAACTGGTACGAGTCGAACGCGCCGCTGCTCGAGACGTACGGCGACCGCGTGATGCCTCGCGAGGCCGAGTGGGAGTCGCGGTGGTGGTCGCCGATCGTGAACGCCGAACACCTCGCCCTCCGCGACGGCGTGGGGATGATCGACCTGTCGGCGTTCTCCGTGATCGACGTCGCGGGGCCGGGCGCGTGCGAGTTCCTGCAGGGGATCGCGGTCGCGGAGCACGACGTGGCGGTCGGCCGCGTGATCTACACGTCGTGGCTGAACCCCGCCGGCGGCGTGAAGGCCGACCTCACCACGATGCGGCTGGGGCCGGACGTGTTCCGGGTCGTCACCGGGGGGCTGACCGGCCGGACCGACCAGAAGTGGCTGCGCGACCACATGCCGGACGACGGATCGGTGGTCGTCACCGACGCCTCGAGCGCGTGGTGCACCCTCGGCGTGTGGGGGCCGAACGCCCGCGACCTGGTGTCGTCCCTGACCGGGGACGACGTCACCCACGAGGGGTTCCCGTTCGCCACCTGCCGGTGGATCACGCTTGGGCCGGTCCGGGTGCTGGCATCGCGCATCTCGTACGTGGGCGAGCTCGGCTGGGAGCTGTACGCGCCGATGGAACAGGGCAGCGCGCTGTGGGACGCGGTGTGGGAGGCGGGCCGCGAGTTCGGCGCGGTGCCGGTCGGAGTGGGCGTGTACCTGAACAGCGGCCGGCTCGAGAAGGGGTACCGGGCCCACGGGAACGAGCTGGAGACCGAGTACGACCTCGTGGAGGCGGGGATGCAGCGGCCGAAGGTGAAGGACGCCGACTTCATCGGGCGCGAGGCGTACGTGGCACAGCGCGCCGAGCAGCCGGCCACCGTGCTCTGCACCCTGACCCTGGACGACCCCACGTCGCCAGCCGGGGTCGAGCGATACATGCTGGGGAAGGAGCCAGTCCTCACGTCCGACGGCAAGCCGATCGAGGACGCGAAGGGCCGGCGTTCCTACGTGACGAGCGCCGGGTCGGGCCCGTCGGTGGGGAAGCACCTGCTGATGGCCTACCTCCCGCCCGAGCTCGCCCGGGACGGCGAGTCGCTCCTGGTCGAGTACTTCGGCGACCGCTACCCGGTGACGGTGGCCGTCGCGGGGAGCCGGCCGCTGTTCGACCCGGAGAACAGCCGGATCCGGCGGTGAGGCCGGTTCTTCACGCATGAACGTCCTCGCCTGCGTCAAGCGTGTCCCCGCCACGGCGGGGAGGATCCGCCTGGTCGAGGGCGACCGGGAGATCGATACCAGGTACCTGGGGTTCACGGTCAGCCCCCACGAGGAGTGCGCGGTCGAGGAGGCCGTCCGCTTGGTCGAGGCGAACGGCGGCTCGGCGACGGTGCTGACGCTGGGGCCCGAGGAGTCCGTCGACCAGCTCCGCTCGGCCGTCGCGGTCGGCGCGCAGCGCGCGGTGCATCTGGCCACCGACGGCCGGGAGTGGGATCCCGGCGCGACGGCCGGCGCCATCGCCGACGCCGTCCGGGCCGATCGCGACGCGGGGATGAGCTACGACCTGCTCCTGTTCGGGAACGAGGCCGCCGACACCGGCGATTACCAGGTGCCGGTCCGGGTCGCCCACGCGCTCGGGCTGCCCTGCGTCACCGGCATCAAGCAGCTGTCGGTGGACGACGGGCGTGCCACCGCCAAGCGCGAGGCCTCGGGCGGGTGGGAGGTGTTCGACGTGCCGCTTCCCGCGGTGGTCGCGGTTCGGGAGGGCATCAACCTGCCACGGTTCGCCTCGGTCCCGGGGCGCCTGCGCGCGCGCAAGGCCGCGATCGACCGGCGGGAGCCGGCCTGGCCGGGGAACGCGCTCGACATGGTCCGGCTGGTCGTCCCGGGGGGCGAGGACAAGCGGGTCGAAATGCTCGGGCAGGGCCCGGAGGCCGCGCCCGCCGCGGCCTCGATCATCCGGAACCTGGGGCTGGTGCCGTGACGGTCCTGGTGTTCGTCGAACACGAGGACGGGGCGATCGCCGAGGCCTCGTTGGAGGCGGCGACGCTCGCCCGGCGGCTGGCCGGGGACGACGTGCAGGCCGTCGCCATGGGCGGGGACCACGCCGGCGAGACCGGGCTCGGACCGATCACGCTCCACGTCGCGGACGACGAGCGCCTCGCCGGCGGCTACGCCCCGGCCGCGTGGGGCCGGGCGGTCGCGGACGTGGCCGGGCGGGTCGGCGCCGCCGTGGTCATGGCCCCCGGCACCGACCGGGGGAACGAGGTCGCCGCGTACGTCGCGGCGTTCCTCGGGCAGCCCATGGCGGCGAACTGCACGGACGTCCGCCCGGCCGACCCGCTCGAGGTCACGCGGGTGCGGTGGGGCGGCAGCCTCCTGGAGGAGGCGACGCTCCGCGGCTCGCCCGCCGTGATCACCGTGAGCCCGCACGCCGTGGGCGTCGAGCGGGCGCCCGGAGCGGCCTCGGTCGCGACGTTCCGCCCGCCGCTGCAGGACGACGACCTCCGGGTCCGGGTCACCGCGAAGGAACAGCCGCCGGCCGGCAAGGTGTCGCTCGGCGAGGCCCGCGTGGTGGTGGGCGGCGGCCGGGGCATGGGCGGCGCCGACGGATTCCAGGTGCTCGAGGAGCTGGCGGGCCTGCTGGGCGGCGCGGTGGGGTGTTCCCGGGCCGTGACGAGCGCCGGGTGGCGGCCCCACACCGACCAGATCGGGCAGACGGGGGCCCGGATCGCGCCGGACCTCTACATCGCGTGCGGGATCAGCGGCGCGATCCAGCACATCGTCGGGTGCAAGGCGGCCAAGCGGATCATGACCGTCAACACCGACCCCGAGGCGCCCATCCTGGCCCAGTCCGACTGGGCGATCGTCGGCGACGCCCGGGCGGTCGTGGCGGCGCTGGTCGCGGAGCTGCGTTCGGGCGCCTGAGGCGCGCCTCCGAGGAGCCTACCGGGACGCGGCGTGGGCCTGCTCGCGCAACCGCCATTCGGCGGCCTCGCGAACCTGGTTGAACGTGTACACGTGGAGACCCCGGACGCCGGCGACGGAGTCCTCGATCGTGCCGCGCAGCTGGTGCAGCAGCCGGTCCGGGCGGAATGCCTTCCGGCGGAGGACCGCGCCGAGGAGGCCCCGGTTCTTCCGAAGGTACCTGGACGAGGCCGCGACCCCGATCCTGGCGGCGATGCGGACGACCCGGGCCATGTCGGCGGGACCCGGCAGGCCCAGCACGAGCGGCAGGCGGACGCCGTCCGCCCGGGCGGCGCGAAGCCACCCGTCGATCGCGCCCGGGTCGAAGCACAGCTGCGTGGTCATGTACGAGGCGATGCCCTGTTTGGCGAGCAGGGCCTGCCGGAGCACCTCCGTGTCGATCAGGGGATGGCCCTGCGGGTAGGCGGGGACGCCGACCTCCTGGAAGTGGTGGCCCATCTCGTCCATCGCCCGGAGCATCGACAGCCCGTCCGGGAACTCCCCCGGCTCGCCCGCGTCGCCGCCGACGACGAACGCCCGGTGGACGTCCGCCTCCTCCAGCCGGACCACCAGGTCGAGGAGGTGCGCCCGGTCGCGGATCGAGCGCGCGGCGAGATGGGGGACGGCCACGTACCCGGCCGCCGAGAGGCGCACCGCCAGCTCCATGGTGGGTTCGATCCCCCGGGCCGCCGACGCCGTCACGGTCACGATCGAGCCGGCCGGGAGCACGGCGACGCGTTCGAACGTGTCCTTCAGCGGGATGACCTCGAAGTGGCACGCCGAGAGCGCCGCGGCCAGCCCGTATTCGGGCGCGACACCGGAGCGCTCGACGGTCTCCACTAGACGTTCGAGTCCTCGAACGACGCCTTCTGCTCCTCGATCCAGCCTCGGAGCTCCTCGTCGACGGCCTCGTCGATCGGCGGAGGTTGGTACTCCGCGAGCATGCGCTTCCAGACGGCGTTGGCCCGGGCCGCGGCGTCCTGTTCGCCCTCCGCGAGCCACTGCTCGTAGCTGTTGTTGTCGGCCACCTGCGAGCGGTAGAACGCGGTCTCGAAGTTCGCCAGCGTGTGCGCCGCGCCCAGGAAGTGCTGTCCCGGCCCGTTCTCGATGATCGCGTCGACGGCCTGGCCGTTGTCGGAGAGGTCGACCCCCTTGGCGAACGCGTGCGCCATCCCGGCCTGGTCGGCGTCGAGGACGAACTTCTCGTAGCCCATGGTCAGGCCGCCCTCGAGCCACCCGGCCGTGTGCAGCACGAAGTTCACGCCGCCGAGCATCGTCGGCTGCATCGTGTTCGCCGACTCGTACGCCGCCTGCGCGTCGGGGATCTTCGACGCGCACAGCGCCCCGCCGCTGCGGAACGGCACGCCCAGGCGGCGGGCCAGCTGGCCCATCACGTACAGCACCAGCGCGGGCTCGGGTGTGCCGAACGTCGGCGCGCCCGACTGCATCGAGATCGACGACGCGAACGACCCCAGCACGACCGGCGCCCCCGGCCGGACCAGCTGGACGTACGTCATGCCGGCCAGCGCCTCGGCCAGGGTCTGGGTCGCGGTGCCGGCGACCGTCACCGGGCTCATGGCACCGGACAGGATGAACGGCGTCATGATCACGCCCTGGTTCGCCTCCGCATACACGCGCGCGGCCCCCAGCATCGTCGAGTCCCACACCAGGGGCGAGTTCGCGTTGATCAGGCTGAGGATCACCGTGTGGTCGTCGCAGAACCCCTCGCCGAACACGATGCGCGCCATCGACACCGTGTCGCGGGCGCGGTCCGGGTGCGTCACGGAGCCCATGAAGGGCTTGTCCGACCACCGGAGGTGCGAATACACCATGTCGAAGTGGCGTTTGTTCACCGGCAGGTCGACGGGCTCGCAGACCGTCCCCCCCGAGTGGTGCAGGTACGGCGACGCGTACGTGAGCTTCACGAAGTTCCGGAAGTCCTCGATGGTCCCGTACCGACGACCGCCGTCGAGGTCGCGGACGAACGGCGACCCGTACGCCGGTGCGAACACCGTGTGCATGCCACCGATCTCCACCGAGTTCGCGGGGTTCCGGGCGTGCTGGGTGAACGCGGTCGGGGCCGTGGCCCTCACGGTCTCCCGGCACATCCCGATGGGGAACCGGACCCGCTCGCCGTCCACGTCGGCGCCACCGTCCTTCAGCGTCTTCAGGGCGTCCGCATCGCGGAACTCGATCCCCACCTCCTGCAGGATGCGGTCGGCGTTGTGCTCCATGAGCTCGATGCCTTCCTCGGAGAGCACCTCGAACGGCGACATGGTCCGGGTGATGAACGGGACCCGCTCGGCCACGGCGTGCAGCCGGGCGGCCTGGCGGGCGGCACGCCCGCCGGACCGCCGACCCCTGCCCTCCTCGTTCACGACGCCTCCCCTCCCCCGGCGGCTGCGACGCGTCGCCGCCGCCTGCCCGATCGGGCCGGCCCGGCCTCCGGACGGGCCGGCAGCGCCACCACCTCCGCCAGCCGCGGGTACCCCTGCGTCCGGTGCGGGATGGCCAGCGCATCGACGAAGTGCTCCTGGAACCGCGGCTCGACCGCGGTCTCCACCTTCTCCACCTCCCGGACGACCCGTTCGATCTCCTCCCGGGACGCCCGGTTGAGCAATGCGATTCGGGCGCCGGTCCCCGCGGCGTTCCCCGCGCTCGTCACGTTCCCCGGCTCGCAGTCCGGCACCATGCCCAGCACCATCGCGTGCACCGGATCGATGTGCGCGCCGAACGCCCCGGCCAGACGGATGCGGTCGACCGTCTCGACGCCCATCCGGTCCATGAGCAGCCGGCACCCGGCGGCCAGCGCGGCCTTGGCCAGCTGGATCTGCCGGACGTCGTTCTGCGTGATCACGATCCGTGGCTCGGCCTCCCGGAGGACGTAGGCGAACGTGCGCCCCTCGGGCACGACGCGGGGTGAGCGTTGCGCGACCACGCCGTCCGCGGTCACCACCCCCGCCAGGAACAGCTCCGCGACGGCCTCGATGATCCCCGAGCCGCAGATGCCGGTGACCGTCGTGCCGGCGAACGAGGGGTCGTCCGACCACGCCCCGGTCCCGATCACCCGGTACCGCGGCTCGAACGTGGCCGGATCGACCCGGACGCGTTCGATCGCGCCCGGCGCCGCGCGCTGCCCGCCGGAGATCTGCGCGCCCTCGAACGCCGGCCCGGTGGGGCTCGACGCGGCGAGCAGCCCGTCGCGG
>DATBHM010000316.1:0-22832 GCA_036557505.1 Actinomycetota bacterium
CCCGAGGTCCTGTACGGCGAGGGCATCGGCTCGTCCTACCAGGGCCAGGTCGACACGCTCGGCAAGCACTTCAGGCGGAGCGCTCCGGCGAACGAATCGATCTGAGCGGTCCTCGAGGACTATGCGGCCTGCCGCCCCGACGCGACCAGGGAGAGCCCTCGCACCCCATTGCGAAAAGAGCTGGAGCGCGACCTCAGTCGAACCAAGCGCGTCGAGAGCGGCCCGGATCGGGGGGCCGACAGGTAGGTCTTTGGGTAGTGGAACTTCGTCCGGACCTGGACGATGGAGCACTGCGACCACCCATTTGACCCATTGCTAGAGAAGGTTGCGGACGCCACGTTCCCCCGCTGTACGGCTGAGAAGATGGGATGACACGGCACAATGCCGTTTCGATAAACAACCGTGGCCCGGTCGCCGACCGCACCCCTGGGCAAGAAGAATTTGTAGGTCGTCTGAGAAACCGCATACAAACAAGTGGTGAGCAGCTCTCCGTCGTAGGAATCCCAATTACAGGAGCCACCCGACTCGACCGGGCGCCAACCACGGGAGGACCAGGAGGTTCCTCCTTTGGAAAGGATGTTCGTGACAGTGACTGTTTTCGTAGCAATGACGACCCGGCGCCATGCAGAGTGCACGGTAATACCGAGGTCCGTCGCATCGATCCGGACGGAATACGCGCCCGGTCTCAGGTGCTTGCCTTGCACGACGCCGTTCCATGGGAAATACCAGTCTCCGGCCGGACCTCCCCTACTGAAGTGGATCGTCCCGTGGTTGCGGATCGTCATGCTCTCCGACTGGGCGGGAACACTACGAAACCACTGGATCCGAGTGGTGTCGCGGTAACCGTCATGCACAAGCGGAAAGAATGTGCTCGGTCGCGCGCTCAGCCTCGTGATCACGAACTGCCGGTACGTCACCCTCACCTGCGCGATCGCTCCGTTGTCACCGTTGCGAAGATCACGATTGATTCGGATCGTGTACCGCCCACCACGCACAGGCCGTGGTGGCCGGACCTCGAACGTTCGAGACCGAATCGTGAACAGGCTGTAGTTCCCAGGATTCCTTGGCTGGTCTTGCAGAGTCAATGTCCATCCAGGGATCGTCATGATGGCCGCACGCTGCCCGACCAAGCTAGATGCCACTTGCACCCTGATTTCGATGGAACCCATGGGGACAACGCTGCCCGATCCAGGTGAGAGGACTCGTCCCCCACCCACGTCGGCATGAGCGGGGATCGGAAGAAGAAGCACCGTGATGAACGCGATAGCCCACAGCGAGGCTGAGAGTGACTTCCCTCCTGTGAACAACGGCGTGACGCGATCGGGCATCGCGACTCCCCCTTCCAGGAGAATCCTACGCACGACGATTCGCGGAAGTAAATAGTCAAGCGTCACGCGAACTGATCGAACGTGCAATCCTCGGGGCGTTTGTCGTCGCGCCAGCGCAGGAACGTCGCCGCGTGGCGGAACCGGTCGCCCTGCATCTTGTCGTAGCGAACCTCGCAGACGAGTTCGGGGCGGAGCGGCGTCCAGATCTCCTGTTCGGCCCGCGCCCATCTCGATGGTCCACCGGGAGTCCGGCCCTCGCCGAATGAACGCGCCGCCTCCAGGTCCTCGTATTCCTTCAGCACGCCGCGCAGGCGCTTGCGTTCCGCCGTGCTGAACGACGACGTGTGCCCGACGAAGTGCAGCACGCCGTCGCGGTACAGCCCGAGCAACAGGGACCCGATCCCGTCGTCGGCTCGCGACGGCCGGTAGGCGCCCACGACGCAGTCCGCCGTCTTGACCTTCTTCACCTTGACCATCACGCGCTGACCCGGGCGGTACCGGATGTCGACCTTCTTCGCCACGACGCCGTCGAGCCCGAGCGCCTCGAAGGTCTCGAACCATGCATCGGCCTCGTCGAACGAGTCGGTCTGCGGCGTCAGCAGGACCTGCGTCGAACCCGGCCCCGGCACGCCGCTCCCGTCCCGGCCGTCGAGCAGCCCGGCGAGCTCCTGCCGCCGGGCGGCGAGCGGCTCCTCCATCAGCGAGCGCTCCCCCACCGCCAGGAGGTCGAACGCCACGAACGAGGCCGGCGTCTCCGCCGCCAGCATCTTCACCCGCGACTCGGCCGGGTGGATGCGCATCTGCAGCAGGTCGAAGTCCAGCCCCTGGGGTCCGGCGACGACCACCTCGCCGTCGACGATGCACTCCGCCGGGAACGTCTCGACCAGGGCCGGCACCAGCTCCGGGAAGTACCGGTTCAGCGGCTTCTTGTCGCGGCTCTGCAGGTACGCGTCGCCGCCGGACACGAACACGATCGCCCGGAACCCGTCCCACTTGGGCTCGTACACCCACCCGTCGCCGCGGGGCAGCTCGCGTTCGAGCTTAGCCAGCATCGGCGCGACCGGTGGTGACAGCGGGAGGGCCACTACGGAATGGTGACCGTCGCGGTCGCCGCCGTCATCTTCACGATGCGGAGGTCCCGGATGAGCCCCTCCGGCGTGATGCCCGGCGGGTAGAAGCCCTGGAGGGACCGGATGAAGTACGGCGAGAGGTGCCGGAAGTCCAGCGTCGCCGTGATCCGCACCCTGGTTCCGCTGGGAAGGGCCCTGCCGTTCGCGTCCTTCAGCTGGAAGTCGTAGCGGATCGGTGGGAACTCGGCCGGGAGCTCGACGAACTTCGTCGGGTCCTTGGGGTCCTTGATGCCCGGGAAGCCGGGCGGCCCCATGGGGGCCATCGCCAGGTTGTCGAAGACGCGGTGCCGCGTCCGGACGATGTCGGCCAACTTGTTCTGGTAGGCGACCTCGTGCCGGATCTGACCGGGCTTGGGCGCCGGCCCGTCGGTCAGGATCTTCTGCCACGAGGCCAGCCAGGGGTCACACCTCCCCGGGGGCTGCGCCGCCCCGGGCGCCAGCTGGACCTGGGCGTCCGCCGACTGGAAGTCGCCGAAGTCCTTCGCGTCGGCCGCGATGGCCGACGGGTCGCAGTAGTCCAGGTCCTGCGTCGGCTGGACCTCCCCCGACGCGCACGGCGCGGCCAGCGTCCCCTGCCCGCCGAGGGGGGTGACGTCGGCCAGGCAGACCTGGCGGACCGGCTTGCCGTTCGCGTCGACGACGTCGGCGCGGATGGCCACCCACATCTGCCGGACGAACGCGAACCCCGTGGGCAGCTGGTGGCCGTTGCCGACGTTCGTGACGTGGACGTCCGCGGCGATGAAGGCCGTGTTGGCGTTCGTGGCGTCCTGTGCCGAGACCTTGGCCGTCACCTTCATCGACGCGGCCGACTGCAGGAGGTTCTGGATGTCGTCGAGCTGCGTCTGGAAGTCCTGGTCCGAGATGCCCGGGTGGCCCGGCACCAGGTCGTAGTCGACCCCGAAGAACGTGTGGTCCTGGATCGTCCGGTCGGGGGGCGACGAGCCGAAGGGTCCGCGGGACACGATCGGGCCCTGGCTCTGCGTCGTGTGGCACGAGGTACAGCCCCGGGCCGCGGACAGGTCGCCGTGGAACGTCGAGAGGTACTCGTGCTTCCACTCGAGGTAGGTGGTCTGCAGCACCAGGTCGGGCTGGGGGTTGGCGAACCGGTTGATGTGGCCGTCGTGGTTGATGTCGACCTCCACGACGTGGCACGCGCCGCACAGCTCGGAGGACGCGATGTCGTCCTTCATGAACCCGCCGGTGTCGACCTGATGGTCGGGGACCGGGACCAGGTCGGGGTTCGACTGGGGCGGGCCCTGGAACCGCCCCAGCGAGGAGTTGCCGGAGTGGTTCACCGGGAACGGCACCGACCCGGTCCCCACACCCGGCGCGGTGGTGCCGAGCGCATGGCACACCACGCAGCTCACCCCCTCCGCCAGGATCAGGTCGTGCTTGCTGGTGGCCTCCGGGTCGCTCGAGTTGACGGTCCCCGGGAACGGCAGCGTGTCCGAGCCGGTGATGGTCGCGCCGATCGGCCCGTGGCAGTTCACGCAGAGCTGGCCGAGCGCGTGCCCCTCGGCCAGGTTCTTCTGCACGGCGAGCGCCGTCTGGGCGACCATGAACGGGCTGGTCACGCCGTGGGCCATCACGGAGCTCTTCCATTCCCTCGCGATGTCCGCGTGGCAGGTGGCGCAGGACTGGGAGGACGGGAACTGCGCCGCCCGGCCGCCGGCGACGGCCTTGCCGGCGCCGAACACGTCGAGGATGTGCACCGCGACCAGCCCCACGAAGATCGCCGCCAGCGGGATGTGCAGCAGCTTCCAGCGCTGGAGCCACCTGGCGTAGTGGACCTGGCGTTCCTCCCGCTTGCGGAGGCCCTCGCGGTTGTAGGCCAGCGTCGTGACCTCCACCCACGCGGCCCGCTCGTCGTCCGGCAGCCGGGCGGCCTGGGGGTCGAGCACCGACGGCGGCTGGCCGTGCAGCCGGGCCTGCACCAGCGACTGGAACATCGCCGACTTCCCCGCCGAGATCTTGACGATCTGCGTCTCGGTGTCCTCGAGTCGCTGGTCGGTGTCGGCGACGGCCAGGTTCCTCGGTCCGCGGGCGACGCTCGGCGGGACCCGCCGGTACACGATCCGCCACAGGATCCCCGACAGCACCAGCAGGAAGAGCACGATCAGCGCGAGCTTGCCGGTGGAGAAGTTCCACGTGATCGGCCGCACCAGCACGTGGACGACCACCAGACCGAACGCCAGCAGCCCCAGCCAGATGTGGGCCTTGAACCACGACATCATCGTGGCCTTGGAGCCCTCCTGGATCCGGCGTGACCGCTTGCGGAACGTGTACAGGAACGTGGTCAGGGCCAGGATCACGGCGATGACGCCGAGCAGCGTGATGAGCCAGAACGCGCCCCGTCCGTCGGCTCCGCCCTTGTCCTGGATGATCTTGATCAGCCCGTAGCCGAACAGCACCGCGCCGACGAACCCGAGGACGGCGAGGATCGCCCAGGGCAGGGGGCGCTCCCACATCCGCCGGACCCGCCTGGGAGTCCGGGCGCGGCCCCGGGCGTCCGCGACGTCCGGCGTGACCCGGACGTCCTGGCCGTGGCCGCCCCGCCAGTCGCCGGGGCGGGCGGCCGCGGTGGCCGGCGCGCCTCTGCGGCCCCGTCCCCGGCCGGGACCGGGCTCCGGCGGCAGCTGTCCCGGGCCGGTGGGCGGCGGGGGCGGCGCGCCACCGGGAGGCCCGGCAGGCGGCGGGGGTGGGGTCGCGCCGGGCGGGGGGGGCGGTGCGCCCGGAGGGGGCCCGGGTGGGGGCGGACCCGGCGGTGGACCCGCAGGGGGCGGCGGGGGCGGGCCCTGGCTCACGGCGCCCTCTGCATCTCGAGGCCGATCACCAGGTCGCTCCGGCCGAACGTGTCCACCGGATTGATGCGGAACGCGGCGCCCACGGGGCACGCGTGCACGCACGCGTAGTAGGTGTAGCCGGCGCACAGATCGCACTTCACCGCGATCTGGTCGCGGTGGTGCTCGAGCGCCTCGCCGACCTCCTCCTGCTTCGGCCCGCGGTCGATCCCCAGCAGCGAGAACAGGCTGAACCCGGTGTGCTCGTACTTCCTGTTCCGGTCGTGCATCTGGATGTTCCCGTACGGACAGCGGGCGGCGCAGGCCCCGCACCCGATGCAGTTGTCCGGCACGATGCGGATCTCGCCGTCGGGCTCTCGGACGATGCCGTTGACGCTGCACAGCAGGCACACCGGGTCCTCGCAGTGGCGGCACGCGCTCGGGAACAGCAGGTTGTCCAGCTGCAGGCCGCGCCGGTCCAGGCGCGCGTATCCGTGGCGCCGCTCGCACGCGTCGACGCAGTTGTTGCAGTTCGTGCAGATGGAGGTGTCGATCACGAGGATCTCGTGGCCCTGGATGACGCCCTTTTTCAGGAGCTCCTCCATGGTCATGATCGTGCTCGACCCGCGGGCGTCGATCGCCGGGCGCATCGACTGGTCGGCGATGATCGCCTCGCTGCGAGTCGCCTCCGCCACCAGCTGGGCCTTGATGTCGGGGTGCACGGCGAGCAGCTGCTGCACGAGGTGGCCGGGGATCGCCAGCACCTCGGCGCGGGTGTTGGCGGTCACGCTCGCCTGCTGGGTCCCCCCGAAGAACAGCGCCGTGCCGCCGAACACGTCGCCCTCCCGGAAGTACTGCAGGACGCGCTCGCGGTCGTCGTGGCGGACGCCGACCTTCAGGAACCCGCTCCGCACGATGTACAGGTCCGACGCCGGCGAGCCCTCGAGGTACACGACCTCGCCCGGTTGGTAGACCTTGAACGACGCCTCGTGCAGGAGCGACTCGACCTCCTTCACCGAGAACCGCGACAGCAGCGGGTGGCTCTTGGCCTGCGTCCACGTCGCCCGACGCCGGTACAGCTCGGTCATCGTCGTGTCGAACGACTTCGACTCCCGCATCAGCCGGAACACCGCGGCCTTGGGGAACTCGACCACGATCGAGTCCGCGATCGCCGTGATCGTGAACAGCTCCTGCTGGTTGCCGAGCACGGCGATCTCGCCGTGGAACGACCCCGGCCCCATCACCAGGATCCGGGTCTCCTGCCGCCCGATGGTCGTCGTCGACTGCTGCACGGCGCCGTCGAGCACGATGTACAGCCGCTCGTGGAACTGGCCCTCGCGGCACAGCACCTCGCCGGGCACAAGCCGGCGGAGCGTCACCGACAGCAGGATCCGGCGGAGGTGGGTCGCCTCGACGCCCCGGAACAGCGGCAGCGTGGCCAGGTGGTTGGACAGCGCGTCGAGCGTCCAGGTCGACTGGAACACGTTGGGGCCGACCTGCATCGGCATGACGCGGTCGGGCTCGACGTCCTCGACGCGCATCTTGTTCCACAGCACCATGTCCGCGCGGTGGAGGTCGGCGGGGCACACCGGGACGCACTGCTGGCACTGCGTGCAGGCCTTCACGAAGTCGACGACCTGCGGATCCATGATGTGGGTGGTGATCGCGGCGGCGTTGAGCTGCGCGATCGTCACGAAGTGCTTGTCGGGCAGCGGGCAGGCCAGGAGGCAGTCGTTGCAGCCGATGCAGGCCATGACCTCCCGCTCGACCTCCTGCTGCAGCTCGGTGAAGTAGTCGAGCGCCATGGGTCAGGCAACCCCGAAGGTGCACTCGACGTCGCCGAAGCTCACCCGCGCTCCGGGCTGGAGCGGCACCGGCTGCTGGGGCGCGAGGCGCTGGCCGTTCACCGAGGTGCCGTTGGTCGAACCCAGGTCGGTCACCAGCCACTCGGCGCCGCGGCGGTCGAGCGACGCATGGCTACGGCTGACCGTCTGGTCGCGCAGGACGATGGTGGCCGCCGCGGGATCGCGGCCGACCCGCAGCGAGTCGCCCACGAGGGAGAACGACAGCCCGACGCTTGGTCCCACCACCACGACCAGGTGGGGGCCGGCGGGGGCGCGTTCGGCCGGTCCCGCCGGGCCGGGGACGGCCTCGGCCGGCGGGGGCGGTGCGGGCGCACCCGGCGTCATGGCCGGCGCGGACGGCGGGGACAGCGGCGCGCCCGGGGGCTGGGGAGCCGGCGGCACACCGGGTGACGGCGCGGCCACCGGCGGATACGTCGCGGTCGGCGCCGGCACGACCGGCGGGGCGGTCGACCCGGTGGCGTGGAACGTCACGTCGGTGGTTCCGACGTGGATCACGTCGCCCTCCAGGAGCAGGTGGGGAACCGACACCAGCTGCGCGTTCGCATAGGTGCCGTTCCGGCTCCCGACGTCGCGAAGGTACAGGTCGTTGCCGAGCCTGGTGATCTGCGCGTGGGTGTAGGACACGGCCGGATCGGCGAGGGCCACCTCGGATGCCGGATCCCGACCGATGTTGATGGTCTGTCCGGCCAGGTCGACGCGCCGGCCGCCCACGTCGAGCCAGCCGAGCACCGCGCTCGGCGGCGCGATCACCTCCGGCGCCCCGAACGGCGCCGGCGCGACCGCCCCGGTGGGCACCGTCGGCACCTCGCTCGGCGGGGCGGCCGCGGGCGACGGCGTCTGCCCCTGCTGCGACCCGAACCCGGCCGATGGCGCGACCTGCGAGGCGGGCACCGACACCGTGAGAGCGGTCTGTCCCACCCGGATCACGTCGCCCTGCCGGAGCGGCGCCGGCGCGATCACCGGCACGTCGTTCAGGAACGTCCCGTTCCGGCTCCCCACGTCCGACACCATGAACGCGCTCACCTCGAGCCGGACCTGCGCATGGTGCGAGGAGACGTACTCGTCGGCGATGACGATGTCGTTGTCGGGGTGGCGCCCGATGGTCGTGACCGCCGTGGCCAGCCGGTGGGCCTGACCGCCCGCGACGATCAGGGTCATCTCGGGTGTCTCCTGCTTCCGGAGCGCGGGGAGGCTCCGGACGTCCATGACGACGCTCCCCCGACGGAGGACGCTGTTGGTCGGAACCGCCGCCGCCTGCTCCGCAACGGTCTCCGAGCCGCGGGATCGGACCGAAGGGTCGTGCTCGTCGAGCCACGAGGCCAGGTCGAACCGCGGGTCCAGGAGGCCGCTCGCCACGTCCGAGACGTCGAGGCCGAGCTCGATCATGCGCTGGAACTGCAGGGCCCGAGCCCTCACGCCCTGGAGCCGGTGGCCCAGCATCAACGCACCGACCAGCCTGCCGTCGCGGAGGACGAGCTTTCGGTACCGGATCTCGCGGCCGGTCCGGGGGAAGTCCGGGATGACCTGGTCGCCCTCGCTCTCGAGGGTCCGGCCGGTGGCGCCGAGGTCGAGGTCCCACAGGCGCGTGGCGTTGTACTGGACGCCGACCGTGAACCGGTGGGCGCCGCCGCTCATGTTGATGCCGGCGACGCGTCCCTGGAGCCTGGCCGGTTCCCACAGCCCGTATCCGCGACGACTGCCCGTGGCCGGGTCCAGCACGGACGCGATGTCGCCGGCCGCGAACACGTTCGCGACGTTGGTCCGCATCCCCTCGTCGACCGGGATGCCGCGTTCGGTCTGGACGCCCGAGCCGGTGAGGAACTCGGTGTTCGCGCGGATGCCGATGGCGCTGCCGACCAGGTCGCAGGCGATCTCCTGGCCGTTCTTCAGGCGGACGCCCCGGACCCGGCGGTCGTCGGTGCCCAGGACCTCGACGATCTCCTCGTTCAGCCTGAGGTCGACGCCGCCGGCGCGCAGGCGGGACCAGACGAGGTCGGACGCCGTTCGGTCGAGGACGCCCTCCATGAAGGTGTCCCCGCGGATGACGTACGTGACCTCGACGCCGCGGGTCCGGAGTCCCTGCACCCATTCGATGCCCAACGGGCCGGCGCCGACCACGACGGCTCGCCTGATCACCTTTCCGGCCAGCCCGTCGAGGACCCTGCGGGCGTCCTGCATGGTCCGCATGGTCATGACGCCGGCCAGGTCGGCGCCCGGCCAGGGCGGGAGGTTCGGGTTGGCGCCGGCAGCGATCAGCAACTGGTCGTACGGGAGCTGGCCGCCGCTCGCCAGCAGCAGGGTGTTCGTCCGGGTGTCGACCTGGGCGACGCGGGCCTGGAACCGCTCGACGCGGAACTCCGTGTAGAAGTTCGGCGGGACGGCGAACAGCTGCTCCTCACGGAGCTCGCCGATCAGGAAGTTGGTGAGGGCGGCGCGGTAGTAGGCGGCCTGTGGGTCGTCGGACAGGATGATGACTCGGCCATTGGGATCGGCCCGCCTGATGTAGAAGGCAGCCGTCGTCCCGGCAGCGCCGTCACCGATGATCGCGTACCGGGTCAACTCGCCCTGCAGCCTCCGCCCCGTCCCCAACGTCCCGACGGCGGATCGTATCGTCCGCGGATCGATTCGTTCAATCGTCCGGTTTGCCCGGGTTGCCAGGCACGTGTTCGACGGCGCGTCGGGAGCCGGAGGCCGCAAGCGGAGCGAGGAGGCACCGATCCCGCGTCCGTGATACGACGGGAACGTCCGCGGCGGCTGGCTCGGCTCGGGAGGAGGGTTCGGTGACGGTCAGTGTTCGGTACATCGTCGATGACGTCGATGCGGCGATCGGCTTCTACCGCGACGTCCTCGGCTTCGACGTGGTGATGCACCCAGCCCCTCCCTTCGCGATCCTCACCCGGGGGGACCTCCAGCTGTTGCTGAGCGCCCCGGTGGGGTCCGGCGGCGCCGCGCAGGCGATGCCGGACGGGCGGCGACCCGAACCCGGAGGATGGAACCGCTTTCAGCTCGAGGTCGCCGACCTTCCGGGCGAGGTGGAGCGGCTTCGGAACGCCGGGGTGAGCTTCCGGAGCGACATCATCAGCGGGATCGGCGGCGACCAGATCCTGGCCGAGGACCCGTCCGGGAACCCGGTCGAGCTCTTCCAGCCCAGGGCCTGAGAAGCGTGCGGAGCCGCCGGGTCGCTACGCGTGCGGCACCGCGATCCAGCCGTGGTCCGGCGCCCGGTCGACCTTCTTCGGCCCGGAGTTCGGGAAGAACACGCTCTTCGCGGCGACGCGGTACTTGTGCACCGGGTTGGGCGGTGAGCTCCCGGGGATGTGGACCAGGGCCGTGTTGTCGTCCGGACGGGTCACCTTGATGGGCTCGAACGTCGAACCGTGCCCCCGGACGATCATCCTGAGGTGGCCGTTCGCGTCGGCGATCGAGCCGACGTAGTCGGGGATTCCGTCGCTGTTCGTGTCGAAGATGATCTGGATCCGGTTCTTGCCACTGCTGTTGAGCACCGACGAGGGCCACGTTCCGTACATGGTCACGGCGACCTCCAGGATGTGACCCTGCTGACCCACCCTGGTCGCGTCGACCGACTCGATGTCGATCTTCCCGCCCGTGTCCTTCGGATCGGTGATCTCCGTCGCCAGCGCAGCCTGCGCCGCCAGCACCACCACCAACGAAACCGCCCCCATGACCATCACCCGACGCATCACGGCGCCACCTCCTTCGGCCGGCGGCGACCCTATCGCCCGCCTCGAAAAAACGCCCGGGACAGCGGCAGGCGGCGCCGCCGTCACACATTCCGGTCCCGAGGTACTGCGCCCCGACCGGGGCGGCGGGCCCGGTTCGCTCTACCTCTTCCTCACCGGCCCGGGCTCGGGATGTCCGGACGGAGCCAGCCCGTGAGTCGGTGCGGCGCGCGCAGTAGGGTGCCATCCCGATGGACATCCGGGCCGCAGATCGCCGCGATGTTCCGGAGATCGCAGCGATCCATGTGCGAGCCTGGCGGGCGGCGTACGCCGGGCTCGTCGATCGGAGCTACCTCGACTCGCTCTCCGTCGAGGAGCGCGCCGTTCGCTGGCGGGAGTGGCTCGAATCGCCGCCGCCCGGCATGCGGGTCTGGGTGGCGGAGGAGGACGGCCGCGTGCTCGGCTTCGCTTCCACCGGGCCCAGCCGTGACGAGGAGGCGCCTCCGGAGACCGCCGAGGTCTCCACGATCTACCTCGCTCCGGAGCTGGTCGGAACCGGACTCGGGAGGCCGTTGTTCGCCCATGCCGTCGAGGACCTCCGTGACCAGGGGTACGTCCGCGTGGAGCTCTGGGTCCTCACGACGAACGATCGGGCGCGTCGGTTCTACGAACACGCCGGGTGGCGGGCCGACGGCGGGGCGAGGATGGACGACGTTCTGGGGATCGAGCTCCATGAGGTCCGCTACGTCCTCGCGCTCTGAGTGACGAGACGCGACGGGGAAAGGCGGGCAGTCGCCCTCAGGCTTCGCCGCTTCCCGGACCCTCCACGAATGCGGCCGTGTGATCGGTGACCCACCGGCGAAAGGTTCTCGGCTCCGACCCGAGGATGTCGAAGACCGTCGAGGTGATGTAGGCCGGCATTCCCATCGTCGCGCCCCACGCGGCGAGCAGCATGTCCACGGCGGGGCGCGGCCAGCTTCCCTCCGTCTCGGCACGAAACTGGTCCGGCGCCAACTCCTCGAACTCGATCCGTCGGCCAAGGACGTCACCGATGATGCCCACCTGCTCCGCCTGGCTCAGCGACTCGGGGCCCGTGAGGACGTAGTCGCCTCCGGCGTGTCCGTCCTCGTACAGGGTCCGCGCCGCAACGGCTGCCACGTCGCGGTCGTCGATGGGTGCCGTCTCGGCGGCGGCGTACGGCCATCGGATGACGCCGTCGCCGCGAATCGTGGGCGCCCACCAGAACAACGCGTTCGACGCGAGCATCCCCGGCCGGATGATCGTCCACTCGAGCCCGGCGGCCGCGATCCGCCGCTCGATGTCGGCGTAGAGCCCGGCCAGCGGATTCGGTTGCTGGAAGAACGGGTGCGGGGTCCGGTGCGGCGCCGACAGGAAGACGACACGCCGGACGCGGGCCGCGAGGCGCTCGACGACCGCCGGGGCGGTCGCCGGCGGCACGGTCCAGACGAGGAACACGACATCGACGCCTCGCAAGGCCGCGTCGAGCGATTCCGGCAGGGTGAGGTCGCCGGTCACGACCTCGACGTTCGGCGGGAGCGTCGTCGCCGCCTCGGAGCGGTGCGTGAGGGCCCGGACCGGCACGTCCGCTTCGACGAGGAGGTGGGTGACGGCGCGCCCGATCCGGCCGGTCGCACCGGTGACGAGCACCGGACGGATTCGTGACCCTGTCACGGGGAGCCCGACGTCGGCGCCCCCGGCGTCGGGGTTGCGTCCCCCAGTTGGGCCTTCGCGGCGGCGATCTCCCGGCGTGCCGAGTCGCCGTATGACCCCGTCGGGTTCCCGCCGAGGTACGCCTGGAGGGCGGCGATGGCCTGCCGCGGTTGATCGAGGCCCTTCAGCAGGATGGTTCCCTTGTAGAAGAGCGCGTCCCCGTAGGTCGGGTCGATCGAGAGAGCCTTCTCCTCCGCGTGCAGACCCCGCAACGGACGGCCGGAAAGGTAGATCAACAGCCCATAGCTGGCGAGCGCGTCGACGTTGTCGGGTTGGATGGCGAGCGCCGCCGTGAACTGCTTGAACGCGTCGCCGAACTGACCGAGGTGATCGAGGTAGTAGTGGCCGAGATCCAGCCGCGCGGCGACGTCGTGCGGGTTGTGGCGCACTCGCGCCTGGAACGTGGCGAGCGAGATCGTGAGGTCGTCGCCGGTCCGGTCGTGCAGCGAACGAAGCAGCGACGGCACCAGGCCCACCGACAGTGCGATCGCCGCGACCATCGCGATCGCAACGTATCGCGTCGGGCTGCGGCGAGGCCGCGGCGCGGCGGCTGCCGGGCCCGCCTCCTCGCGGCGGCGGCGTTCGTCGATGGCTCGGAGCACCTTGGCCATACGGGTCTCGGTGTCGTCGCGGAGTCGCAGGTATTCGTCGGCGTCGATCGCGCCCGTGTCGCGGGCGGTCTGGAGGTCCTTCATCGACACGAGCAGCGCCAGACGGCGGTCCTCGAGCGGGTCGGGCGGCGGTTCGAACGAGGGGACGGTCGCCTTCCGGTACGGGGCCATGGCGCCGAACAGCACCACCGCGAACATCGCCGCGATGGCCCCGATGACGACCACGGCGTTCATTCGTCGGTGTCCAGCCGGTCGATCTCGCGCTGGATCTCGCGGCGTTCGGAGTCGGTGAGCTTCGGGGAATCGGCGTCGTCGACCGGCGCCACATCGTCCATCTCATCGACGCCGTCGACGCCGGCGACCGCGAGGCGGCGTTTGCGGCGGACGATCGTCCATGCCAGCCCCGCGCCGGCGGCCACCGCCAGCACCGGCGCGAACCACGCGAACAGCCCGATCCCGCCGGCTGCCGGCGAGAGGAGGATCCACCGGCCGTACTTCGCCGTGAAGAAGGCGTCGATCTGTTGCCCGGTCTGGCCCTGCCGCAACCGCAGGGCGATGTCGGCGCGCATCTGCTGGGCCAGCCGGGAGGGCGAGTCCGCGACCGACAGGTTCTGGCACACGGGGCAGCGAAGCCCCTCGGCGATGTCGTGGACGCGCTCCTGCAGCGTGGGGGGGCCGGCCGATCCCCGCGCGGCGACGGCCACCAGCGCGGCCACCGCGATCCCCACGGCCACGAGCAGGGCGATCGCCGTTCCCCGGCCCCGGTGGGATGGCTGGGATGAGGACGCCGCCGGAGACCGAACCTCCGTCGAGGCGCTCACGCCCGTTCGCCCGCCATCTGATGGATTCGCCGTTCGATGAGCGGATACGACGCCACGCTGATCTGCTTCGCGGCGATGCGGCCGTCCGGCGTGATGAACACGGTCTCCGGGACCCCGGTCACGCCGTAGTTGAGCGCCGTCCGGCCGCCCGGGTCGTACAGGTCCGGCCACTCACACACGACGCCCTTGCTGCAGAACCCCGCCGCCCCCGCCGGCGTGTCCTGGTACAGCACCGACAGGAACACCGTTCCCTCGTTCCCGAACCGCTGCCAGGCGCCGACGAGGTTGGGGTGCTCGACGCTGCAGTCGACGCACCACGAGGCCCAGAAGTTCAGCACCACGGGATGGCCACGGAAGTCCGACAGGTGCACCGTCTTCCCCGTGTGCATGTCCTTCAGGGCGAAGTCCGGCGCCGGCTTGCCGATCAACTGCGCCTGGGGGGTCGCGCGCGGGTTGCGGCCGAGGCCGAATCCGAGCAGCGCCGCCAGGAGCAGCACGGGGACCAGGCTGATGACCACCACACGCCAGCGACGGTCGGTCCATCGCTGGGGCACGGGCTGGGATTCCTGGCGAGGTTCCGGCTGCGCGTCGGTCACGCCGTCACCTCCGCCTCGACCCGATCGGGTTCCTCCGACGCGGTGGTCGCGACGTCCGGAACGGCGCCGGGCGGCCGGCGGCGAACCGGCCACAACGCGATGATCCCGCCGAGCACGATGACCGCCCCGCCAACCCACAGCCACATCACGCCCGGGTTCGAGAACATGCGGAACGTGGCCGACGTCCCCTTCTTGGCGAGCGTCTGCAGCGACGCGTAGAGGTCGTGGAACCCGTTGAACGGCGTTCCCTTGGAGATCGACGGCGTGCCGATCGGGTCCTGCGACGACGGGTAGAAGTTCAGCGACGGGATCAGCACCCCGACCGTCCGGCCGTCCTTGATGATCTGCAGCGTCGCGACGAACACCGTCCGCTGCGGCTCCGGCCGGACCGCCGCCCCCGTGTACTTCAGCTCGTAGCCGGCGAACGACGTCGACGCCCCGCGGGCCAGCGTGACCTCCTTCTGCGAGGCGTACGTCGACGACCATGTGATCGCCACGATCACGATCACCAGCCCGAGGTGTGCGACCAGCCCGCCGTACAGCCGGCGGTTGCGCGACACCGCGCCGAACGCCGATCGCGCCACGCCGCCGCCGAACGCCCGTCGTTGGGCCCGGACACCGCGCGCCATCTCCACGATGGTCGCCACACCGACGAACGCCGCCAGCCCGAAGGCGGCGACGGCAGCCCAGTGCCGCACCCCGGTCACCACCATCCCGGCGATCGTGAGCGCGCCGGCCCACACCGGCCACTTCAGCCGCTGCAGCAGGTACCGAGCCGATCCCACGCGCCACGGCAGCAGCGGCCCGATCCCCATCAGGAACAGCAGCAGCAGCATCACCGGCGCGGCCGTCCGGTCGAAGTACGGCCCCCCGACGCTCACCTTCGTTCCCGTCAGGGCCTCGTTCAGCAACGGGAAGACCGTCCCGATCAGCACGGTGAACGTCAGCGCAGCGAGCAGGATGTTGTTCCCGAGGAACACGCCCTCGCGGCTCACCAGCCGGTCGATGTGCGACTCGCCGGCCAGCTGCTTCGACCGCGCGGCGATCAGCCCGAACCCCGCGCACAGCACGATCAGCAGGAAGGCCAGGTACATCGGCCCCACCGCGGACTGCGCGAACGAGTGGACGCTCGAGAGGATCGATCCCCGGGTGAGGAACGTCCCGAACACCGTCAGCCCGAACGTCGCGACGATCAGCGACAGGTTCCAGACCTTCAGCATGCCGCGCCGTTCCTGGACCATCACCGAGTGCAGGAACGCCGTCGACGCGAGCCACGGCAGCAGGGCGATGTTCTCGACCGGGTCCCAGGCCCAGTACCCGCCCCACCCGAGCACCGAGTACGACCACAGCGAGCCCAGGAACAGCCCGGCGGTCAGGCAGACCCAGGCGAACATCGTCCACCGCCTGGTGATGCGGATCCACTGGTCTGACAGGCGCCCGGTGAAGAGCGCCGCCATGCCGAACGCGAACGGCACGGTCATGCCGATGAACCCGAGGTACAGCATCGGCGGGTGCGCGGCCATCAGCGGGTGGTTCTGCAGCAGCGGCAGCGGGCCCCGGCCGTCGCGTGGCGCCCGCGCGAGCGTTCCGAACGGGTGCGTCGCCACCGTCACCAGCAGCAGGTAGAACGCGCTGACCACGTACATCACGCCGAGCGCCCACGGGAACGTCTCCGGCCGCCTCCGACGGAACCGGATGGCCACCGCCAGCAGATAGCCGGACAGGACGAGGTTCCAGAGCAGGAGCGAGCCCTGGTCGGCCGACCACAGCGCCAGCACCTTGAAGAACGTCGGCGTCTCCCGGCTGGAGTTCTCGGCCACGTAGCGCAGCGAGAAGTCGTTCGCCAGGATCGCCACCAGCATCGTGACGTTCGCGATCAGGACGAGCGCTGTGAGCGACCAGGCCGTGGTCCGGGCGCTCTCGACCATCAGCGCATTGCGGGAGCGCGCGCCCACGAACGATGCGACCGCGCCGTACGCGGCCACGGCGAGCGCGAGGAACAGGGCGAACGTTCCGATGACGGAGGCCAACGCGACGAACAGCCTACCGGCGAGCCCCCGGAAGGGCGCGGGAGTCGGGCCTCCCCGGGCGGTTCGTCAGCTCGGGTCGGGCCGATGCGGCTGGTGCTCCAGGGCGTCGTCGAGGACGGATTCGACCCGCATCGCGCCCGCGACCCCCGAGAGGTCGACGACGGCCCTGATGGGGGAGTCGGCCGGGATCACCAGACGGAGCTCCTGCCGGCGGTTCCGCAGTCGCTCCGCAAGACGAAGGAGCAGCGCCACGCCGCCGCTGTCGAGATAGGTCGTGCCGCTCAGGTCGAGCACGAGCGTGCCCGCGCCGGCCGGCACCGCGTGCTCGATGGCGGCCGACAGCGGGGTCGTGTTCGTCAGGTCGATCTCGCCGCGCACGCGAACCAGACACGCGCCTCCGACCAGCTCCGAATCGATCTCCGCGAGCTCGGTCACCGCTCGGCCCCGCGCAGGCGCCGCCGCATCCGGACGGCCGTCCCCGACGGGGTCCGCTCGACCTCGACGGCATCCATCAGGCCCTCCATCAACGGGATGCCCAGCCCGCCTTCGGCGCCCGAGGGCGGCCGCCACCGGCCCTGGTCGCGCACCGTGAGCTCCACGGTGCCGTCGGCGTGCGCGAACTCGACCTCCAGCCAGCCCTCCCGGGCGCCGTACGCATGCTGGATCGCGTTGGCGCAGGCCTCCCCGCACGCCGTCAGGACGCAGGTGACGTCGTCCGGGTCGGCGCCCAGCTCCGCGAGCCACCGGCGGAGCGTCTGGCGGAGGGGAGCGAGGACGCGTGGCTCGGCCTCGACTCGGATGCGCACCGGTTCGGTGGTGAGGGGGATCGGCCGCAGCGCCAGCATCGCCACGTCGTCGGAGACGGGGTCGGGGACCATCGTCCGGAGGAGGTGGTCGCATAGCTGCTCGACGTCCGTCCCAGCTCGGCTGGCTTCCGATCGGAGCCGCGCGAGGCCGTCGTCGATCGAGACCCCACGGCGCTCCACGAGCCCGTCCGTGTAGAGCAGGAGGATCGCGCCGGACGGCAACTCGGCGACCGTCTCGGCGTGTGGGCGTGGATAGGTGACGACGCCGAGCGGCGGTGAGAGCGCCTCCGTGAGGTACGTGGCGTCGCTTCCGTCGACGACGAGCGGGGGCGGATGCCCGGCGTTCGAGAAGCGCACCGAGCCCGACTCCGGATCGAACACGAGGTAGACGAGCGTGACCATGTCGGCGACGAGCATGCGCTGGACGAGCCGGTGGACACGGTCCATCACCCCGGCCGGGGACTCCTCCTCGACCGCGTACGCGCGGAGCGCCATCCTGACCTGGCCCATGGCGGTCGCCGCCCGCAGCCCGTGGCCCGCGACGTCACCGATCGCGAGGGCCACGCGGCCGTCGGGGAGCTGGACCACGTCGAACCAATCGCCGCCGATCTCCATGTCCGTGCTGGCGGGGACGTATCGGGTGGCGACCCGGATGCCGGGGATCTCGGGGAGCTCCTCGGGCAGGAGGCTGCGCTGCAGCGCCTCGGCGATGTGGTGCTCGCGCTCGGCCCGTCGGGCCTCCGTGATGTCCTGCACCGTTCCGAGCAACCGCACGGGCCGACCGTCGGCGTCCACGGTGACCGTGGAACGCCCGAGGAGGACCCGCTCGGCGCCGTCGGTCCGGACGATTCGGTACTCGTTCTCGGGCAGCGCGCGGTCGGGGCCCGGCTCGCGGAGCACGCCCTCGACGCTGTGCCGGATCCGGTCGGCGTCCTCCGCGACCACCTGGGACATCGCCCGGTCGAACGTGACCGGGAAGGATTGGGGCCGGTGGCCGTGGATCCGGAACATCTCGTCCGACCACGAGACTCGCCGCTCGGGGACCGACCACTCCCAGCTGCCGACGCTGGCCACTCGCTGCGCGTCGGCCAGCTGCCGCTCCTGCGCCCGCAGCCGATGTTCGGCCGCCTCGCGCTCCGCGACCTCCGTGGTCAGGCGCTCGTTCGCGGCGGACAGCTCGGACGTGCGCTCACGAACCCGCTCCTCGAGCGCAACGGCCGATCGTTCGAGGGCCTCTCGCGCACGGATCCGCTCCGTGACGATGGCGGCGAAGAACCACGACGTGAGCGCAACGGTCGCGTTGAAGGCCTGCAGGGTGAGCATCTTCTCGAACAACGAACCGGTGCCGAACGGACCGAGGCCGTGCGCCGCCGACCACGTCGCGATCAGGGCCACGAGCAGCGCGGCCGGCGCCGCGCCGCCCTGTTGGAACCTCCACGCGATCCACCCCAGCACGGGGATCACGACGAACAGCACCTCCTCACGGACGTGGGTGACCACGACCGTGAGTGCGCCAAGAAGGACGATCGTGGCCGACGCCTCCGCCACCCGGCGCAGCGGCACGCTCCGCCGCATCGGAAGGGCGGCGATGAGGGCCAGGAGGAAGGGGGCGACGACGAGGACCCCCATTGCGTCCCCGGTCCACCACACCGCCCAGGCCGAGGGAGTGTCGCTCGAGGCGATGGCCCCCGAGACCAGCAGGGTGACGGTCCCGATCGACGCGCTCACCGCCATGCTCAGCAGGGCTCCCAGGAAGACGATCGCGACGGCGTCGCGCACGCGGTCGATCTGCCGGCGGAACCCGACACGCTGGAGGAGGGTCGCGGCCAGGAGCGGGGCCAGCGTGTTCCCGACCGCGGTCACGGCAGCCGCGGGCGCGTCCGTCGAGATCGGCAGGTTGACCAGGAACGCCGCGACCGCGATCCCGGGCCACATCCGGCGCCCGAGGATCAGCAACGCCACGACGGCGATCCCGGTCGGGGCCCACAGGGGCGTCACGTTCTTCCTGACCAGCGACAGCTCGAGGCCGATGCGGGCGGCGACGTAGTAGGCCGCCCCGACGAGCAGGATCTGGAGGATCAGGACCGCCCAGCCCGGACGCGTCGTGCTCGGGGCCGCGACGCCCGAGGCGTCGTCGGTGTCGGCCCGAACCCCGGCCACCCGCACTTCACCCGAGCGACCCATGTCGACGGGAGCGTAGCCCCGGACGCCGGAACCGTCCCGAGCCGTCAGTCGGCCGACTCGAGGAGGCCGCGCCGCCGGACGATCGGAACCGACAGCGTGCGGTACCCGACGTCGTCGAACAGCACGACCATCGTGTCGTCCTCGTAGCGCTGGACGACGCCGGTCCCCCATTCCGGGTGGACGACGCGGGATTCGAGCGGGAACGGCATGTCGCCGGCGCCGGCCCCGATCCCCTGGTCACAGTTGTCGCAGTTGCCGCACGGGCCCCGGAACGGCTCACCGAAGTAGTTGAGGAGGAACTCCCGCCGGCAGTCGTGCACCTCGGCGAACCGGCGCATCATCTCCACGCGGGACCGGGCGTACGAACGGCGGCGTTCCTGCGCCTCGACGCTGGTCTCGATGGCCTTCTCGAGATCGGCGACGTCCGCCGCCGGGGCGACCCGCCCATCCGGCAGCAGCCGGACCGCGCCGGCATCCTCCAGCGTCACGAGCGCCGAGGCGAGCGGCGTGGGCGCGATCTCGGTGAGCTCGGCGAGCTCGTCGACCTCGACCGGGCCGTCGTGGTGCCGCACGGTGTCCACCACGCGTTCGAGCTGGGCGGGAGGGGCCTGTCCGCCCGAGGCGAAGAACTGCCGCCGGCCGAGGTCCTGCGGCCGGTAGAAGAGCCGCGCGCGGGCCGGCTCGCCGTCCCGGCCGGATCGGCCGATCTCCTGGTAGTAGGCGTCGAGCGAGCCGCTGATGTCGTGGTGGAACACGAACCGGACGTTCGGCTTGTCGATGCCCATGCCGAACGCGATGGTCGCCACGATCACGCGGACGCGGTCGCCCATGAAGTCGATCTCGACCCGCCGGCGCTCGTTGCGGCCCATGCCGGCGTGATAGGCGGTGGCCTGCACGCCGCGTTCGCGGAGCGCCTCGGCGACGTCCTCCGTCTCCCGCCGGGTCGCGGCGTATACGATGCCGGGGCCCTCGGCTGCCTCGGTCGCGTCGAGGACCGCCTCTCGCTTGCGGCGTTCCTCCTCGTGGCGCTCGACGCCCAGCCAGATGTTCGGCCGGTCGAACCCGGTCACGATGACGTTCGGGTCGCGCATGCCCAGGCGCGCGACGATCTCGCGGCGGACCGGCGGCGCCGCGGTGGCGGTGAGGGCGAGCACCGTCGGGTGGCCGAGCGCTCCGATGACCGCGCCCAGGCGGAGGTAGTCCGGCCGGAAGTCGTGGCCCCACTCGCTGACGCAGTGGGCCTCGTCGACGACGAACAGGCTGACCGTGCCCCCGAGCGCGTCGAGCGTGTCCGCCCGGTCGAACTGTTCCGGAGCGAGGAAGACGAACTCGATCCCCTCGCGCCGGACCTCGCCGAAGGCGGCCGCCCGCTCGGCATCGGTGAGGTCGGAGTTGATCTGCGCGCCGCCGCCGGCCGCGTGTTCCTCGATGGACGCCAGCTGGTCGCGCTGCAGGGCGAGGATCGGCGACACCACCACGGTGATCCCCGGCGTCAGGAGGCCGGCCACCTGGTAGATCGCCGACTTCCCGGCGCCGCTCGGCATGACGACGAGCGTGTCCCGCCCGCCGAACACGGAAACGAGCGCCTCCTCCTGCCCGCGCTTCAGCCGCCCGATCCCGAGCCGCTCCCTCGCCGTGTCGCGCGCATCCTCGATCCGCACCGACGAATCATGCGCGGAACTCGGGCCGCCGCAACCGTCCGGGTGCCGGGCGTCCCGCGGAACCGAACCGCCGCGGCTACGATGCTCGGCGTCAGGAGGTCGATGCGATGAAACGCCGGTGGAGCGAGCTCAGCCAGGGTCAGCGGCGCGCGGTGATCGCGGCGGCGGCGGTCGAGGGCGCCCTCAAGATCGCCGCGCTGATGGACATGCGGAAGCGGCCGGCCAGCCAGATCCGCGGCCCCAAGTGGTTGTGGGCGACGTCGGTGGCCGTGGTCGGCTCGGCCGGGATCCTCCCCATCTCGTACTTCCTGGTCGGGCGCCGGCGCGGACCGAACGACTGAGCGAACCGGCACCCGCCCCGCCCGAGCGGCTTGCCGCGCAATCGGCTCGGCTGGACGAATCGGACAGACCGGCGGCGGTCGCGTCACCCATGCGGTGGATTGCCCCGCGGGCGACCTGCGGGGCAAGATACGCATCTCACAGCGGAAGGACCCGTTCCCCCAATGCGCCCTGTCCGTGTCGCGGTCGTCGACGAGCACGAGATCTTTCGTCGCGGCATCGTCACCTGCCTCGCCGACGACCCGACGCTGGTCGTGGTGGCGGACGTCCCCTCGGGACCGCTGGAGATCGACGCCGATGTCGTCGTCGCGTCGCCGTCGGTCGCCGACGCGAGCCTCGACACGCCGGTGGTGGTGTGCGGCGAATCGGATGACGCGCGGGTGAAGGCGCCGGCCGAGCTCGTCATGGCGGTCCTCCCCCGCAGCACGCTCACGCCGGACCGGCTGATCGGCGCGGTCCGGGCGGCGGCGGCAGGCCTCCGCATCGACGAGGGCCGAACCTCGGACCCGGACTTCGCCCGGCTCGACCGGCGGCGGCTCGACGTGCTGCGCCTCCTCGCCGAGGGCGCCGACACCCAGCAGATCTCCCGCGAGCTGAGCTACTCCGAACGCACCATCAAGAGCCTCATCCAGGACGTGGAACGCGAGCTCGGCGCCCGCAGCCGGGCCCAGGCCGTCGCCCGCGGCATCCGCGAGGGACTCATCTAGCCCGTTCGCGCGGGGTCATGTTCGCGTCGGCGCATTCCGGCTGCCCGTTCGGGCGGGCCGCTTCCCCCGAAAGCAACACGAGCACCGGGTTCGGGCGTGCGATTCCGCCCGGTCGGGCCGCGCGGCGAGGTCCGGAAGTCTGACCGCGCGGACCTGTTCGCGGGTGCGGAGTGCGTGGTCCGATCCCGCGGGTGGAACCGCCTCGCGTGTGGGTCGACGATCGCAACGCGATCTTCCGACGCGGTCTCGTCAGCTGCCTCGTCTCGGACGGCTTCGCCGTCGCCGGGGAGAGCAACGGGCTCGACCCGACGCCCGATCCGGCCCGGATCGACCTGCTGCTGTTCGACGTCGAGGGCGGCGGGCTCCAGCGCGCCGTCCATCTGACCGCCGGGACCGGCGTCCGGCTGGTCGGGGTGGCACGAACCCCCGGTGAGGACGCCCTCCTCGATGCCGTCCAGGCGGGACTGGCCGGGTTCCTCGTCCGCGCACAGCTCACGCCGGCCGGCCTGTCGAGCTCGCTCCGAGCGGTGGTGGCCGGCAACGGGACCCTCCCGCCGTCGCTC
>DATBHM010000317.1:0-6348 GCA_036557505.1 Actinomycetota bacterium
AGACGCCGATGTGGTTCTCCTCGCGTCAGGCCGGGCTGTCCGGAGTACACCGGAACCGTCCCACCCCGACCGTTCCGCTGGCTACGCGGGGGGGTCCCTGCCGGGATTGGTGTCCGGGTCCGTACAATCGGGGCCCGTGTCCGGATCCCTCGTTCGTCGCGCTGCCTGCGTCATCGCGCTGGCCGTCTCGCTCACCGCCTGCGGGAGCGCGTTCCAGCGTCCGGCGGTCGACGTGCACGGCTACGCGATCGACGACGACACGGTGAAGGCCAGCGTGCCCGAGGCCAGGGTGCTCACCACGCTCCTCGGCCAGCCGCAGTGCGGCACACCGGTCCCCGGCGAGCCCTCCCACAGCCCGTGCGTCCGGTACACGGTGGGGTTCCTCATCCAGCGACAGATCGTGCGCGCCTACGCCCAGGAGCACGACATCGCGGTGCGGCCGGACGACGTGCGACGGACCATCGCCGCGATCGAGCATCAATTCGGGCCCGACCAGGTTCGGCAGCTCCTGAAGACGCACGGCGTCTCGCAGGCCGAGTTCGAACGCCTGATCTCCGAACAGCTGCTGGTGGGGAAGGTGGAGCAGGCCGTGGCGTCGAGCGCGATCAGCGAGGGGCAGCTGCGGGCCGAGTACCGGCGCGAACGCGCGAGGTTCACGCTGCTGCACGCGGCGCACATCCTGGTGAACACCAAGCAGGAGGCCGACCGCATCTCGGATCAGGTCACGCCGCAGAACTTCGCCGACCTCGCGAAGAAGTACTCCATCGACAAGGGATCGGCGGCCAGCGGCGGCGACCTGGGGACGGTCCCGGTCGGCCAGCTCGACCCCACCTTCGTGAACGCCGCCCTGGCGCTGCAGCCGGGGCAGATCAGCGCGCCGGTGCACACACAGTTCGGGTGGCACATCATCCGCCTCATCTCGAAGAAGACGAGCCCGTACGCGAGCGTGCGGAGCCAGCTGCTCCAGGAGCTCAGCGGCCCGGTCGTGCAGACGTGGTTCCGGGACCAGCTGGCCGACGTGCACGTTGACCCGCGGTACGGCCGGCTCGACCCGGCGACCGGGCAGATCGTGCCGATCGACACCACGTCGACCGCGCTGCCGAGCCCAACCGCGACCCCGACGGGGCTGTGAGCGGGCCCGCGCCGGGGGGGAAGCGCGCCCGGACCTCCACCGGCGACCGCGATGGTCGCCCGGAGGGCGTTCCCGGGGGCCCGGTCCCGTCGTCGCAGGGCGGCGAGCGGCTGCTCGACCTCGTTCGGGTCATGGCCCGTCTCCGGGGGCCCGGCGGGTGCCCGTGGGACGCCCAGCAGGACCACCGGTCCCTGGCCCGCCACCTGCTCGAGGAGGCGCACGAGGTCCTCGACGCGATCGACCGGAACGACGACGACCGCCTCCGCGACGAGCTCGGCGACCTGCTGCTGCAGGTGGTGTTCCACGCGCAGTTGGCCGCCGACGAGGGCCGGTGGGACGTCGACGACGTTGCCGACGGGATCGTCCGCAAGCTGATCCGGCGCCACCCGCACGTGTTCGGCGACGTCACGGTGTCCGGCGCCGACGAGGTCCTCGTCAACTGGGAGCGCATCAAGGCGGAGGAGAAGGGCGGTTCCGGCGGGGCTCCCGGCGTGCAGGACGACATCCCGCCAACGCTGCCGGCCCTGGCCCGGGCCTCCAAGGTGCTCCGGCGCGCCGCCGGGTGGGGGTTCGAGTGGCGGTCCACCGAGGCGGCGATGGCGGCGCTCCGCGAGGAGGTCGACGAGCTCGAGCACGCGACCGACGACGCCGAGGAGGAGGTCGGTGACGTCCTGTTCGCCACCGTGTCGGTGGCCCGGCGGATGGGCGTCGACCCCGAGACCGCGCTGCGGCGGACGATCAACGGATTCGCCGACCGGTACGAGCGGTTCATGGCCTTGGCCGAGGCGGAGGGGCTCGACCTGGAAGCCATGTCGGAGGACGACCTCCGGCGGCGATTCCGCGAGGCGCGCGGGTAGACTCGGCCCGTTGAGGGCGGCGGCCCGGAGGGCCGCCGGGGCGATGGGGCTCGCCCGACGACCGCCGGACCGGCTGATGGCTCCTACCTGGACGAGACGGGTGAGGAGGCCGCATGCGGACGGGCGTGGGGATCGCCGTGGCGGGCGCGCTGGGCGCGCTCGCGAGGTTCGGGTTGGAGGGGGCGGTCAGCCGCCGGGCCGGGGGCGCGTTCCCCTGGGGCACCTTCGTCGTCAACGTCACCGGCGCCTTCGTGCTGGGGTTCCTGTTCACGGTGCTCACCGAGCGGTTCCGGGTGTCGCCGTGGCTTCGGACCTCGCTCACGGTGGGATTCCTCGGTGCGTATACGACGTTCTCGACGCTGTCGTACGAGACCTACCGGCTGCTCGAGGACGGCGTCGTGTGGCTGGCCGCGGCGAACGGCCTCGGGAGCCTGGTGGCCGGGCTCGGCGCCGTGTATCTGGGCGTGGTCGTGGGGCGGGTGGTGTGATTGAAGTTCGAGGGCGAGGGCCGGCTGCTGCGGATCTTCATCGGCGAATCCGACCGGTGGCACGGCAAGCCGCTGTACGAGGCGATCGTGGAGGTGGCGCGGCGTGAAGGGCTGGCCGGCGCGACCGTCGTGCGGGGGATCGAGGGGTTCGGCGCGGACTCGCGACTGCACACCTCGCGGATTCTCCGGCTGTCGGAGGACCTCCCGGTGGTGATCGAGATCGTCGACCGGCCGGAACGGATCGAGGCCGTGATCCCGATGCTCGACGAGATGGTCTCGGAGGGCATGGTGACCGTGGAGAACGTCCGGGTGATCTCGTACCGGTCGTCGCAGGACGAACGGTAGTTCGTGGAGTTGTCGTGACGGCCGGTCTTCCAGGCCGATCCACGTGCTAGACAACCTGGCGTGAAGCGCGCCCTCGTGCTCATGGCGGTGCTGGTCGTCGTGGTCGGCTCGGTCGCCGGCGTTCGCGCCGCCACGGGCGGCAGCGTCGATCTGCCGCCGGTCTCGCCGGACCGACTGGCCGCGCTGGCGGCGGCCGGCGTGGCCTCGGACCCGACGTTCAGCGGGGCGTTGCACGTGCACGTCGACCTCGGTGTTCCCTCGCTGGGCGACGCCGGGCCGTTCGACGCGGGGCCGCTGGCCGGGCTGCTGGGCGACCAGACCCTGCGAGTGTGGCGCTCCCCACTCGGAGCACGCATCGCACTGGTCGAGTCCTCGAGCGAACGCGACGTCTACCTCGGGCGAGACGGCCTGTGGGTCTGGGACTTCTCCACGCTGACCGCGACCCGGCTCGCGCCGGCGGGCGTTCGGACTGGGCTGTTCCCGCTCAGCCTGCTCGTCGGGCCGAACGACTTCCACGGGTTGCTCGACGGCCTGCGGCCGACGACCCGGGTCTCCGTAGGACCCGGCGTCCTCGTGGCGGGACGCCCCGCGTATCCGCTGGTGCTGGTGCCGCGGACGGGCGCCACCCTCGTGGGGCGGGTCGAGGTGGACGTGGACGCCGAGCGACACCTCCCCCTGGCGCTGCGGGTGTTCCCCCGGGGTTCCGACCAGGCCGCGATCGACGTGGGGTTCACGTCCATCGGGTTCGGGGCCGTCGACCCTCACACGTTCGACTTCACGCCGCCGCCGGGCGCGCACGTCGTGACCGGCGGGAAGGGGGCGAACCCACTGGGCCTGTTGGGCGGGCTGGGGATCGCGGCCGGCGGGTTCCTGGCACCGGGGGCGCGGGATGTGCGGACGTTCGGACACGGGTGGAGCGGCGTCGTCGCGATCCGGGTCGGGGAGTCCGGCCTGGGCCCGCTGGCCCAGATCCTCCCGCTGTCCGGCCCGCTGCTCTCCGCCCGGGTGGTCGACGCCGCCGGCGGAGCGTGGCTGCTGGCGGGGGCGGTGCCGCAGTCGATGCTGGAGCGCATCGGGCGGAGCCTCGGGTGACGGAGGGGGCCGCCATCCGGACGTCCGGCCTGACGAAGCGGTACGGCGAGCAGGCGGCGGTCGACCGGCTGGACCTCGCGGTCCCGCGGGGCGCCCTGTACGGGTTCCTCGGGCCGAACGGCGCCGGGAAGACCACGCTGATCCGCATGGCCCTGGGCCTGGTTCACCCCAGTGCCGGCGATGTCGAGGTGTTCGGCGAGCGGGTCACCGATCCGGTGGCCCGGGCGCGGGCGCTCCGGCAGTGCGGCGCGCTCGTGGAGGAGCCGGGGTTCTGGAAGGGGCTGTCGGGGCGGAGGAACCTCGAGTGCCTCGCCCGGTCGGCCGGTCCTCGGGACGACCGCGAGGCCCGGCTCGGGCGCATCGACGACGTCCTGCACCTGGTCGGTCTCGCGGCGGCATCCGGCAAGCGGGTGAAGGCCTACAGCCAGGGCATGCGGCAGCGGCTGGGGATCGGGGCGGCGCTGCTGGGCTCGCCGCGCCTGCTGGTGCTCGACGAACCGACCAACGGGCTCGACCCCCAGGGCATGCGGGAGATCCGGCTGCTGCTCCGCCGTCTGTCCGACGAGGGAACCACGGTGTTCGTCTCCAGCCACCTCCTGTGGGAGGTCGAGGCCATGTGCGACACGGTCGGCGTGCTCGTGCGCGGCCGGCTGGTGGCCGAGGGGCCGCCGTCCAACCTCCGGCCGTCGGGGAACCGGTTCCGCGTGCAGGTGGACGACCAGGCGGCGGCGCGCAAGGTGCTGGCCGGACTGGCCGGCGCATCCGTGGACGGCGAGCCGTCGGACGGCCGGTTGGTGGTCCGACTGGCGGCGCCGGCGACGGCCGGCTCGATGAACGCCGCGCTCGTCGGCGCCGGCGTGGAGGTGAGCGAGCTGGTCGCCGAGCACGAGCGCCTCGAGGACGTGTTCATGGAGCTCGTCGGCGACGCCCACCCGGACGAGGCGCCGCCCGCCGAGGGGGCCTGAGGTGTTCCGTGTCGAGTGGATCCGCGCGCTCCGAAGGCCCCGGTCCTACGTCCTGGCGGGCGGGCTGATCGCACTGTCGGTCCTGCTCGTCGTCTCCGTCAAGCTGTCCGGCCGCTCCGCGGGTCCGGGCGCGCCGGCGTTTCTCTCGCAGGTGCTCACGAACGGGTTCTTCGTGCCGCTCGCCTCGATCGCGGTGCTGCAGCCGTTCTTCCTGCCGCTCGGCGCGGGGCTGCTGTCGGGCGACTCGGTGGCCGGGGAGGCGTCGGCCGGGACGCTCCGGTACCTGCTGGTCCGGCCGGTCGGCAGGGTTCGGCTGGTGCTCGTGAAGTACGGGTTCGTGATGTTCTCGCTGGCGTTCGGCCTGGTGGTGCTGATGGTGGCCGGACTGATCGGCGGCGGGCTGGCGTTCGGCCTGGGGCCGCTGCCGTCGCTGTCGGGGACGTCGCTCTCGACGGCCGACGCGCTCGTGCGGACGGTGCTGGCCGCCGGGTACGTGCTGGCCGGTGTGAGTGGGATCGCGGCGATCGGGATGCTCGCCTCGGTGCTGGTGGACTCGCCGGTCGGGGCGGCGATCGTGCCGGTCGCGGTGGCGATCGTGAGCGAGATCCTCGACCACCTGGACAGCGTCCACGTCATCCATCCGTTCCTGATCACCCATCAGTGGCTGGCGTTCGTGGACCTGTTCCGCTCCCCGGTCCCGACGACGGACGTGGTGCTCGGCCTGCTGACGTTCGGTGTCTACACCGTGGTGTTCCTCGGTCTGGCGCTGTGGGCGTTCGTGCGGCGGGACGTGGCGTCGTAGATGCCGGTTTCGCCCGGGTTCGGGGTCTAGAATCGCCGGACCGATGCCGGAGATCATGTCCGTCTGGGCCCGCGAAATCCTCGATTCCCGCGGAAATCCCACCGTCGAGGTCGAGGTCGTCTGCGACGACGGCTCCCTCGGCCGCGCCGCCGTTCCCTCGGGTGCGTCGACCGGCGCGCACGAGGCGGTCGAGCTTCGGGACGGGGACGACGCACGGTTCGGCGGGAAGGGCGTGCGCACGGCCGTCGAGAACGTGATCGACACGATCGGGCCGGCGATGATCGGCGAGGAGGCGCTCGAGCAGCGCGAAGTGGACCGGATCCTGCTCGATCTCGACGGCACGGAGAACAAGTCGAAGCTCGGGGCCAACGCCATCCTCGGCGTCTCCCTGGCGGTCGCGCACGCGGCGGCCGAGTCGCTCGGCCTGCCGCTTCACCGGTATCTGGGCGGCCCGAACGCGTACCTGCTTCCGGTTCCGCTGATGAACGTCGTGAACGGCGGCGCCCACGCGACGAACGAGCTCGAGATGCAGGAGTTCATGCTGGCGCCGCACGGGGCCGCATCGTTCGCCGAGGGCCTCCGATGGGGCGCCGAGATCTTCCACGCGCTCGCGAAGGAGCTGCAGGCCAGGGGGCTGTCGTCCGGCGTCGGCGACGAGGGCGGGTTC
>DATBHM010000318.1:0-15430 GCA_036557505.1 Actinomycetota bacterium
CATGATCTTGCAGACCTTCTCGGCGAACACCTCCCCCAGCGAGCCGCCGAAGATCGTGAAGTCCTGGCTGAACACGAACACCTTCCGCCCGTCGACGGTTCCCCAGCCGGTGACCACGCCGTCGCCGTAGGGGCGGTTGCCGTCCATGCCGAAGTCGTGGCCGCGGTGGCGGGTCATTGCGTCGGTCTCGACGAACGACCCCTTGTCGAGCAGCAGGTCGATGCGCTCCCGGGCCGTCAGCTTGCCCCGCGCGTGCTGCTTGCGGATGGCCTCCTCGCCGCCGCCCCGCAGCGTCTCGGCCTTGCGCTCGCGGAGCTCCTCGATGCGTTCGGCCACGGAACGTGGGGGGCGCCTGCCCTCCCCCGTCGCGTTGCCGGCGGGGTCCTGCGTGCCGTCGGTGGGTGCTTCCTCGGTGGTCGCCATGGTCGGCGAGTCTATCGCCGACGCCCTCCCGGCCCCTCCGCCGGTGGCGTCACCGGGAGAGTTGCACGATCCCCACGATGTTCCCGTCGGGGTCCTTGAACCAGGCGGAGCGGACCGGACCCGTGTCGGCGATGCCCTCCTCGTTCGTGTGGCCCTCGTAGTGCTCCATGCGGATCCCCCGCCCAGTGAGGTCGCGGACCTCCGCCTCGATGTCCGGCACCTCGAATCCCAGGTAGGTCGCCCTGTTCGTTCCGGCGTCGCCGCTCGGATACAGCAGGAACCGGGTGCCCTTCCCGGCCGTGTAGAACGCCCCGCCGGAATTCACGCTGTCGGGGGTGAACCCGAGGGTCTGCTCGTAGAACTCCCGGGCCCGGTCGATGTCCTTCACGGCGACGGTGGCGTGCAGCGGTGCGTTCAGCAGGGACATGGTTCGATCACCTCCGGGGCGGACGGTATGCGGCTCCTCGCGTCGAACGCAACCGGCGCGGTGCCTCAGGAGTCGAGGGCGACCGGGCCTCCGCTCCGCCAGTACACGCCGTGGTCGCGGGAGAGCAGCCCCTCGTCCACGAGGTACCGCCGGAGCGAGGCATGGTCCGGATGGAACCGCTGCAGGACCTCGACCACCTCGCGCTCCGGATACCGGACGCCCACGTCGAACTCCAGCGCCAGACGGGTGAGGATCACGAGCCGCTTCGAGCGCTTCGCCGGGATGCCGGTGAGCCGCCCGCCCACGAACCACTGGCGGAGCACCGCCTCCTCGGCGTCGTCCACCGCCCCGAGCGCCAGTCCGGGGTCGCGGGCCGGCGCGGCGGCGCGGGCCACGGAGCGCAGGGCGTCGGCGTCCAGCCGGTACGTCCGGCGGTCGTCGTCGACGGCGACGATCCCCGCCGAGGTGAGCCGCGCGAGATGCCGACGGACCTTCGCGACGGGCAGGGAACAGGCCGAGGCGAGCTCCTCGGCCGCGCGCGGAGACACCGCGAGCGCGCCGGCGACGGCCAGGCGTTCGGGGTCGGCCAGCGCTCGGAGGACGTCGTCGGGGGCGACCGGCTGGCCCGTCACTGCCAGACGAAGAGCCCGAGGTCGTCCTCGAACTCCCGAACCGGCGCGGGCCCGTCGAGGCGCCGGAAGTAGGCCTCGATGAGGAAGACCCGCGTCCCCTCCACGAGGTGGCCGGCGACGCCGTTGCCGTCGGCGCCGCTCCCCGTCACGTGGATGTGGACGAACGGCTTCCCGTCCTTCAGCGAGACGTTCCCGACGCCGCCCGAGATCTCGTGCGGGGCATCGTGCTCGTGGCGTTCGTACTCGTGGGTGTCCTGCCGGTAGTAGGCGACGGCGAGCCGCTCCACGGCGCCGACGATCTGCAGCGTCGCGGCCTCGAGGCCGAGCTCCGCCGCGGCGGCGTTCAGCTGCTCCAGCAGGTCGTCGCCGCGCTCCAGGCGGACGAACGCGGCGCTCTTGTCGTTCGAGGGGTACACGCGCATTGCCGGTCGCTCCTTCGAAAGGGGTGTCGGTGGGGCAGGGTAGCGTCCCCGCCGTGGACCTGACCGACGGGCAGCGCCGAACGCTCCGCGAGCTCATCGGGACCGGCGACGCAGCCGACGCCGGTCCGCTGCCCGGCGTGGCCGACCGCGTGCGGTCCCGGATCGACGACGCCCTCGCCGGTCTCGCGCTCCCCGACCCCCTGTGGCTGTCCAAGGCCCGGATGGACGAGTTCGGCCGGTGCGCCGGGATGCTCGACGCGTCGCTGCACGGCGAACGCGACGAGTTCACGCACTCCGCGCAGAGCGCCGCCGGGACGCTCATGCACCGCGCGGTGCAGCTCGACGTCGCGGTCGAGCGGGCGGCCGACGTGCGAAGCGTGGTCGAGCGGGCCGCCGAGCGCCTTCTCGACCACGACCCCGGGTTCGCCGGGCACTGGAACGCGATCGACGCCCTCGACCGGGCCGAACGCCTCGCCGAGGCGGCGGCGTCGCTGGCCCAGTTCCGGGAGCTGTTCCCGCCCATCCCCCGGGCGTGGCAGCCGGTCTCGGAGCAGTCGCTCCGCGCGCGGGTGGCCGGGGGGCTGGTCGTGCTGTCGGGGCGGCTCGACCTGGTGCTCGGCCGGCGCCGGCGGCTGCTGATCGACTTCAAGTCCGGGGACGCGCGGCCGGCGCACGCCGAGGACATGCGGTTCTATGCCCTGCTCTGCACGCTGACGTTCGGGCGCACGCCGTACCGGGTGGCCAGCGTGTTCCTGCAGTCGATGGAGTGGCAGGCGGAGGACGTCACCGAGGCCACGCTCGACCTCGCCGCCCACCGGGTCGTCGAGACGGCCACGGCGGCTGCGGGCCTGCTGGCGGGCGACGTTCCCGAGCTCAGGCCCGGGCGCCACTGCTCGTGGTGTCCGCGAGTGGCGACATGCCCGGCGGCCAGGCGACACGCGTGGGGGGCACCGGCCGGTCGCGCCCCGGTCGCCGGCGCGGGCTGAGACCGGACGCTACACGCGGCCCGCGATCTCCGCCACGGCGTCGAGCAGCGCCTGGTTCGGAGGCGTGTCGGCCACCGTGCGGTTGCGATGGACGAACCGGAGCGTCCCCGTGCGGTCCACGACGAACGACCCGGGCATCTGGTGGAACGAGCCGCCCCGCAGGCCGAGCTGAGGGTGGCCGGTGAGGTTCGCCTTCACGAACGGCACGAACACGCGCGGCCCGTACACCTGGGCCGGGGTGCCGCGGCCGAGGCCGTAGGCACGGTAGGCGGAGCGGTCCGGGTCGACGAGGCACCGGAAGGGCAGCCGACGCCCCTGCACGAACCGCTCGGCCTCCTCCGTCGATCCCTGTCCGACCAGCACCACCTCGGCGTCGGCCGTCTCGAACCGCTCCCGGTCGTCGCGGAGCGACGCGACCTGCATCTGGCAGAACGGGCACCCGAAGTACCGCAGGAACACGATCACCGCGGTCCCCGCCGACCACGCCGACGACAGGACGGCGCGGCCCTCGGGGGCCTCGATCAGCTCCGCGTCGGGAGCAGGGTCTCCTACCTGCGGCGCGTCGTTCATCGGGAGATCTCCGGTTTCGGGGCGACGAACCCGCGCGACGGGCTCGGCTCGGTCACGAGGTGCGACCCGGCCGCCCGGGAGGCGCGCCCTCCGGCCACGTCTTCGATCAGCTCGAGCCGGAAGGCGAACCGGCTGCCCCATCCGGGGGCGCTGTCGACCTCCAGCGCGGATCCCATCAGCCCGGCCATCTCGCTCACGAGCGACAGGCCCAGGCCGAGGCCCCGGGGGCGGGTGTTGATGTCGCCGCCCCGATAGAACCGCTCCGTGAGGTGCGGGAGGTCCTTCGGGTCGATGCCCGGCCCGCGGTCGGAGACGGCGACCACCACGTCGGCGGCGTCCACCCGCGTCTCCAGGCGGATCGGCACGTCGGGCTCCGTGTGGTGGACGGCGTTCAGGAGCAGGTGCCCGACGATGCGGTCGACGAGGACCGGGTCGGCGCTCACGCGAAGCCCGGGTCGGAGGTCGAGATCGATCCGGCGTCCCTGCGCCTCCTGCTCGGTCCGGCCGGCCACCCCCTGCAGGACCTGTTCGATGTCCACCGGCTGCATGTTCGCCACCGCGGACCCGGCCTCGATCATCGAGAAGTCGAGGAGCGTGGAGAGCAACCCGTCCAGGGAACGGACGTTCTGGGACAGCCCTCGCAGCATCGACGCCATGGTCTCGGCGTCGAGCGTCTGCCAGACGCGCTCGAGGGTCGTACCGACGCCCTGGATGACCGTCACCGGCGTCCGCAGCTCGTGGGAGACGGTCGTGAGGAAGTCGCTCTTCAGGCGGTCGAGCTCAGCGAGCTGTTCCACCATGCGGTGCTCCTCCTCGAACCGGAGGGCGTTCTCGAGGGCCAGGCCGGTGTGTTGGGCGAGCAGCTCGAACGCGTCCACCCGCTGGGGCAGCAGCGCGCCGTCGTCGCCGGTGCCTCCCGCCATGGTGAACGCGAGCCAGCCGCCGACCCAGACCGGACTCATCACCATGGCCCGGAAGCCCGCGTCCCGGACCTCGGGGGCGGCATCGGCGATCGCCTCGTCCTCCACCGACACCGTGGCGCCCTGCTCCAGCAACCGTCCGGTCAGCCCACGGGCCGCCCGGAACACCTGTCCCGTCCGGTCGGTGGTCCCCGCCGAGCGCAGGATCCGGTAGGTCCGTCCCTCCTCGTCCAGCTCGCTGACGACCGCGCCGTCGAACCCCAGCAGGAGCACCGCGGCGATCGCCGCGTCGACGATCGCGTCGCGGCTGAGCGACATCTCCCTGGTCGCCGACGCCACGGTCGAGAGCAGGCCGGCCCACTGCTCCGAGTGGCTCCGTTCCACCTCCTGGTCCCGCATCCGGGCGAGCAGCTCCCGGAACATGAAGCTGGTGAGCAACGTGAGCGTCGAGAGCACGCTGACGTGGAGCACGACGGTCGCCGCGCTCGCGTCCCATCCGGTGGCGGCGAGCGCCCCGAGGTAGGCGACGATCGTGAACGCCAGGAGGCAGGCCTGCCCCCGCGGTGGGTACGCGGCCCCGAAGAACACCGTCGTCAGCGCGAACACGAAGAACAGGGGCGAGCTCCCACCGCCGGTCGCGGCCATCCCGATGGCGACCAGCACGATGTCGGCCATCGACCACAGGTAGAGGAACCGCACACCCCACGGCCCACCCTCGAACAGCCGCCGCCAGGGGAGGAGGGCCACGACGACCGCTCCGCACGCCCCCCCGACCAGCACCGTCGCGTACGCCGCGCCGTGGATGGGGAACCCGTGCGGCAGGAAGGGGAGCACCAGCAGCGTGACCAGCACGATCGCCGTGGCCCACAGGCCGATGCGGACCGCCCGGAGCCAGTACGGGACGAGCAGCCGGTCGTCTCCCGGCACGGCCGGGTCGGGCGAACGAGCCATGAGGATTGCATCGGCTGCGGTCGTTCGTGCCTGAACCGGACCAAGCCCGTCGGTTGCCTGCGGTGTTTGCCTGACCTACTCTCGGGTAGGTTCCGCACCACCCGCCGGCCGCCGCGTGAGTTCCGAAGGAGTGCTCGAGATGCCCAAGGACCTGTACGAGATCGGCGAGATCCCGCCCCTGGGCGAGGTGCCCCCTCGGATGTACGCGCAGGTCATCCGCCCCGAGCGGTTCGGCGAGCCGAAGGACGCGTTCGACGTCGAGGACATCGAGGTCCCGGAGATCGGACCGCACGACGCCCTCGTGCTCGTGATGGCCGCCGGCATCAACTACAACAACGTGTGGGCGGCGCTCGGCATCCCGGTCGACGTGACGCGGATCCACGGGAAGTTCGGCGAGCCGATGGAGTTCCACGTCGGGGGCTCGGACGCCTCGGGCATCGTGTACGCGGTCGGCGACGAGGTCGAGAACGTGGCGGTCGGCGACCACGTGGTCGTCCACTGCGGGCAGTGGGACGTCGAGGACAAGGAGATCGAGGACGGGCTCGACCCCGGGTTCCACGACTCGTACCGGATCTGGGGCTACGAGACCAACTGGGGCTCGTTCGCCCAGTTCACCAAGGTCCAGGCCCACCAGTGCATGCCGAAGGCGCCGCAGCTCACCTGGGAGCAGGCGGCGGCCCCCACGCTGGTCGGCGCCACCGCCTATCGGATGCTCATGGGGTGGCCCCCGAACACCGTCCACGAGGACGACGCGGTGCTGATCTGGGGCGGCGCCGGGGGGCTCGGCTCGATGGCCATCCAGATCGCGAAGGAGCTCGGCGGCAAGCCGGTCGCGGTGGTCTCGAGCGAGGACAAGGCGGAGTTCTGCAAGAAGCTCGGAGCGGTCGGCGCGATCAACCGGCGGGACTTCGAGCACTGGGGGATGCTCCCGCACTGGAAGGACACCGAGGCCTTCAAGGTGTGGTTCGAGGGGGCGAAGGCGTTCGGCAAGGCGTTCTGGGACGCGCTCGGCGACAAGCGTTCGCCGAAGATCGTGTTCGAACACCCCGGCGAGGACACCATCCCCACGTCGATCTTCATGTGCGACACCGGCGGGATGGTCGTGATCTGCGCCGGGACCACCGGCTACAACGCGGTGGTCGACCTCCGGTACCTGTGGATGCGCCAGAAGCGGTTCCAGGGTTCCCACTTCGCGAACGACGAGCAGGCCAATGCCTTCAACCAGCTCGTGGTGGACGGCAGGATCGACCCCTGCCTGTCGCGGACGTTCCAGTTCACGGAGATCGACGAGGCGCACCAGATGATGCGGGAGAACCGCCACTCCGACGGGAACATGGCGGCGCTGGTGAGCGCGCCCACCGAGGGCCTCACGGACCTGCCCGAGGACTGATCCGCGAGGCCCCGTCGGCGGCCGGTCAGGAACCGGCGCTCAGGCCTTCGATGACGCCGGCCTGCGCCAGCACCGCCACCACGGCGAGCGCGACGAGCAGCAGGCCGGCCACCGCGGCGAACACCGGCGCCCGGCGTGCGGCGCCGTCCTCGCGCCGCCCCGGCAGCAGCAGCGCAGTGGCGCCGATCGCGACGCCGATCTCGAGCAGCGCCGACACGAGGTCCGGGAACGACACCGGCAGCGCGACGCCCGCCTCCGGACCCACGGGCAAGCCGGCCGTCCGGGACCAGAACCACACCGCGGCCACGGCGAGGTTCCCGATCGCGCCGAGCGCGAGCCAGGCTCGCGGCGCGCGGGCCAGGGCGACCAGCCCCCACAGGGCCTGCGCGGCGGCGACCCCGGCGAAGAACAGCACCGTGGCCGCGCCCTCGTCGGCCTCCGTGATCGCGGCCGCCACGTGGATGGCCGCCGCGGCGAGGGACGCGAACGCCACCGCCGCGAGCAGACGGGCGCCGGACGCCGACGCGTCGGCGGACCTGCCGACGGGCTGGAGCGGTGCACGCGCTGCGGACGTCCGTGTTGCTGCTTCCGATCTGGGTTGGGCGGACATGGATCACGCTCCTTCCCCCCGCTCGATCTCCCCGTCACGAGGGTCTACCGGGGAGCTCGCGGGAAGGATGTCCCGGATCGGGGTTTATTCGCGTGGTTCGAGGGGGAGGCCGAACAGGCCTTCAAGGCGGGGGATGGTGAACTCCGCGCTGCGGTGGACCACGGCCTCCATGCCCACCGCCCGGGCCCCCTCGACGTTGTTCGGCAGGTCGTCGACGAACACGCACTCCTCGGGCGGGACGTCGATGCGGTCGGCGGCCAGCAGGAAGATCTCCCGGTCGGGCTTGCGCAGACCGACCTCCGCGGAGATGACGACGGCGTCGAACAGCTCCTCGAAGCGATCGCGCTCGTACCCCGCGTCCCCCCAGGAGTTCGACACCAGGGCCGTGCGGATGCCGTGGCTCCGGGCCCGGGCGACCGCCGCGGCCATGGCGGGGTCGGGCTCCATGCCGGCGAACAGGCGCCCCCTGAGGCCCTCGGCCTCGACCGGGCGGGCGGCGCCGGGGGAGAGGCGCTCGGCGAGCCACCGTTCGAATGCCGCCAACGACGTCGTGCCACGCTCGAGGCCGGCGACCATGCCGTTGGGGTCGCCGCCGCCGTACGCCTCCTCGATCACGGCCTTGAACCGCGCGGGATCCACGCCGGCGTCCGCGGCGAACGCCGCGAAGGCGCCGGCCATCGACGTGGTCATCACCCCGCCGTAGTCGAGCAGGAGCCCCCGAAACCGCCGTCCGGTGTCGGCGTCCGCGGCCGCCGCGCCGCCGCTCAGGACCCCGCCCGGAAGGGGCCGTTCGCCAACAGGCGCTCGCGGAGCGGACCCTCGGCGGCTGCGTCGATCGCCGTCCACGCCATCGCCACGGCGCCCGCGATCGCGGCCTCGTCGGCCGACGGGGTCGCACAGGCGGCCGCGAACTCCGCCTGGTGGTTCACCGCGCCACCGGCGTCGACGCCCAGCATCGGGTGGATGGAGGGGATCCGCAGGGACACGTTCCCCATGTCGGTCGAGGCGCTTGCCCGCTTCGCCGCCTCACCGAGGTCAGGGAAGAACCGCCCGATGGCCTCCGCGTTGGTCCGGTACGCCTCGAGCAGGTCGGCGTCGTGGCGCATCTCCGCGTACGGCGGGTATCGCGTGACGTCGAGCGTCGCGCCGGTCGCCAGGGCACCGGCCTCGAAGCACCGCAGCACCTTGGGAAGGAGCTCGTCCAGCTCGCGGAGCGTGGTGGAGCGGGCCATCCACTGGCCGGCCGTGTCGTCCGGGACGACGTTCAACGCGTCGCCCCCTTTCGTCACGATGCCGTGGATCCGATCGGTGCCCCGGATGTGCTCGCGGAGCAGGCCGATCGCGGTCTGGGCAACGACGAACGCGTCCGCCGCGTTGATCCCAAGCTCGGGGAACGCCGAGGAATGCGCCGCCTTCCCCGAGTACCGGATGTCGAACGAGGCCGCGGCGATCACCGGGAACTCGAGCACCTCGAATGGCGCGGGGTGGACCATCATCGCGGCGTGGACGCCGTCGAACGATCCGCCCTCCAGCATGACGATCTTCCCCCCGCCGCCCTCCTCGGCGGGCGTCCCGAGCACGGTCAGCGTGATCCCGGCCTCGTCGGCGATCGGGGCCAGCGCGAGCCCCGCACCGACCGCGGCCGCCGCGATCACGTTGTGCCCGCACGCGTGACCGACCCCGGGGAGCGCGTCGTACTCGGCGCAGATGGCCAGGTGGAGCGGCCCGGAACCGGCGCGCGCGGCGAACGCCGTGGCCAGGCCGGACACGCCGCGCTCGACCTGCAGACCGGCGGCGTCGAGCGCCTCGCACAGCCATTCGGCGGCGTGTTCCTCCTCGTACCCCAGCTCGGGGTCGTCGTGGATGCGGTGGGACAGCGAGAGCAGCGACTCGCGCGCACCCTCCACGCGGGCGCGGGCATCGTCCTTCATGGTCGTGGTCACGGCGTCTCTCCGGGTTCGAGGGGGGCGAGGGCGCTCAGGTACTCGGGGTCGTTCGGGCCCATGCCGGCGGCGGCGCCCCGCCACAGGTAGCGGCCCCAGCGGGGTTCGATCTGCCGGATCCGATCGAGCTCCGCCCGGGCGTCGAGCGGCCGCCCCACCGCCGGCAGCACGGTCGCGCGGAAGAACGCGATCTGGTCGTCGTCCGGTGCGAGCGACACGGCCCGGTCGAGCTCCTCGAGCGCCTCCGGGAACCGCATCTCCGCGGCCAGGTCCATTCCCCCGCCCGCGTGCTGGTACGCGCGGGCCACCATCACCAGCCGCGACAGCTCGCCCACCGGGTCGGGGTGATCGTCGACACGGAGGTCGAACCGGCGGGCCCACCCGTCCCCCGCCGCCGGGACTACGAGCAGGGCGGCCGACTGGCGGCCGCGCATGTCGCCGCCCTGGGCCTCGGCGGCGCGGAGCGAGGCCACCAGCCTGTCGGCGAGGTCGCCGCCCGAGGCTCCCTCGTACGCCTCGAGCATCGCCCCCCACACGGTGGCTCGTTCCATCATGTTCGCCTGGGCGGAGACCCCGTCGCCGGCGGCGCTCCCGGCCTCCGCCACACACCCCGAGCCGGTGAACGACGCCACCGACCCGTTCGCGTCGAGCATCGCGACCTGGCGCTTCGGCTCGCCGTCGTCCTGGGCACGGAGCCGTGCGAGCGCCTCCCCCGCGGAGTGCCCTGCCCGCATCAACGCGAGCCCCTTCGGCCCGTACGAGACCTCGGCGAAGGACTGCGTCGCGACGGCGCCCACGCCCGGCTCGGCCCACGGCACCGTGGCGCCCACGTTGAACCACCGCGTCTGGACGGCGACGCCCAGCTCGCCGGTCTCGGGATCACGTGCCACGATCGAGTAGGTCACGCCGGCTCCTCCTGGACCAGCTCCACCAGCACGCCGGCGAAGCTCTTCGGGTGGGCGAACGCCACCGTGGTCCCCCGCGACCCCGGCCGGGGATGCTGGTCTGCCAGGACCACGCCGTGCTCCCGCAGATGGTCGAGCGCCGTGGCCACGTCCGGCACGCGGTACCCGACGTGGTGGATGCCCTCGCCACGCCGCTCGAGGAACCGCCCCACGGGCGTGTCCGGGCCGGTCGGAGCCAGCAGCTGGACGAACGAGCCCCCCACGGCGAAGAGCGCCTCCTGCACGCCGTCGGATTCGATCGCCTCCCGGTGGACGGGCTCGGCCCCGAACACCGTCCGGTAGTGCCCGACGGCGGCCTCGAGATCGCGGACGGCGATCCCGACGTGGTCGATGCCGGTCGCCCCGATCCCGGCCGCGTGCAACAGCTCCTCGTCGTCCATGCCGCCGCTCCCGTCAGTCGGCTCCGCGCCGGCGGCTGCGCGTGGGCTCCGGTTGGAGCCGGGCGATCAGGTCCAGCGCCTCGGTCACGTGATACGCGGGAAGCGCGAGCGCCTGGGCCATCGCCGACACGGCCTGGTATCGGAGGGCCAGCCGGTCCGCCTCTCCGAGGCTCTCGCGTGCCCGGAACGCGTAGAACTCCACCAGCTCCATGAACTGCTTCAACGACGGAACCAGCCCGCCCCGCTCGTACGCGTAGATCGTCTGCTGTGCCGCCGGACAGTCCGGCCGCGCCGCGGCGTCCCGCACGGCCCGGAACCCGGCAGCGCGGCGGAGGCCCCGGAGGAGCCCGCCGATGGTCCGGGCCGTCGACTCGTCCACCGGTTCGAGCTTCTTCCTGGCCATGGCGCCGCCTTTCGGTGGGTCGGACCCCCCGGGCGACCCCACGCACCCGCGATGCCGCTGCACGATACCGGTCCCGTGCGTGCGCGGCAGCCTCGCCCGCGGCCCTGGGGCCATCGCATCCGACTCCGCCGTACGGCCTGACCGATTTGTCCTGACTCTGGCCAAAGGGCGGATGCCGTTCGTCGCGGCGGTGCCCTAGGCTTGGACGGTCTGGCGAGGGGGGCGCATGTCCTGGGACCAGGAAAGGACCGAGCACATGGCGACGAGCGAAGGCTCCGCGATCCTCCGGGCAGGCCGCGCCGACGTCGCCCGCGCCCGCGCCCGGACCTGGCGCCGGCGTGTCATCCGGCTGTTCGTCGTCTTCGTCGTCGTGGACGCCTACCTCTGGTACCGCTACGCGACGCACGACTGGCTGGCTCCGTCACTCCCCGGGTGGCTGAGTCCGTACCTCCCGGCGCTGTTGCTCGTCGTCATGTTGGGCCTGGTCATGGTGGTGCCGGTCATCACGATGGCCCGGTCGCCGCACGTGATGATCCGGCCCGAGGACATCGAGGTGGGCCTCGCCGAGCTCCGCGGCCTCGACCCCCAGGTGCAGGAGGTCGAACGCACGCTGGACGTGTTCCTCGGCTACGCGACGTTCCGCGACGAGCTCGGCGGCAACCCCCGCCGGGGCGTGTTGTTCGAGGGCCCGCCGGGCACCGGCAAGACCTTCATGGCGAAGGCCATGGCGAAGCAGGCCGGGGTGCCGTTCCTGTTCGTCTCCTCGCCGGCGTTCCGGTCCGCGTTCCACGGCATGACGGCGTCGCGCATCCGGGCGTTCTTCCGCGCGCTCCGGCGGGCGGCCCGCAAGGAGGGCGGCGCGATCGGGTTCATCGAGGAGATCGACGCCGTGGGCATGGCGAGGGGCGGGCTGGCCATGGCCCCGGCGCCCCGCATGGGCGCCCTGTCCGTGTCGCACACGATCGCCGGCGGCGACGGCGGGACCGTCAACGAACTGCTGATCCAGATGCAGTCGTTCGACCAGCCGCCGCCGATGAAGCGGTTCGCCTACGGGTTGGTCCAGCGGCTGAACGGCTACCTGCCGGAACGGTGGCGCATCAAGACCAAGCCGGCCGCCTACTCGAACATCATGGTCATCGCCGCGACCAACCGGGCCGACGACCTCGACCCCGCGTTGCTCCGCCCGGGACGGTTCGACCGCCGGCTGTACTTCGACCTGCCAACCAAGCACGGCCGTCGCGACCTCATCGACTACTTCCTGGGCAAGAAGGCGCACCACGCGCAGCTCGACGTGGACGACGCGCGCGAGCGGCTCGCCCACGACACGTTGGGCTACACGCCCGTGATGATCGAGCATCTGTTCGACGAGGCGCTCCTCGTGGCCCTCCGGGACGGACGGCGGCAGATGAACGTCGACGACGTGTACGAGGCGCGCATCACCGAAGAGGTCGGCCTGCGGCAGCCCGTGGCCTACACGGAGGACGAACGCCGTGGGGTGGCCACACACGAGGCCGGCCACGCGACGGCCGCGTACTTCCTCGGGATCGGACGGCGCCTCGAGGTCCTGTCGATCATCAAGCGCAGCCGCTCGCTCGGCATCCTGGCGCACGGCGACACCGAGGAGCGCTACACGAAGTCGAAGGCCGAGCTGGAGGCCGCCGTCGCCATCGCGCTGGGCGGCCTGGTCTCGGAGGAGACGTTCCTCGGGGAGAGCGGGACGGGCCCCGCGAACGACCTGGCCTCGGCCACCGAGGTCGCCGCGACCATGGTCGGGGCGCTCGGCATGGCCGGGTCGCTGATCTCCTACGAGGCGCTCAGCTCGGGCCCGATCAACGCCTCGAACCTGGTCGGCAAGGTGCTCGGCGACGCCGAGGGGAAGCGCCGCGTCGAGGACATCCTCGATACCCAGAAGGAACGGGTGGCGGCCCTGCTCGAGGAGAACCGGGACGTCGTCATGGCCCTGCGGGACGCGCTGATCGCCAGGGACGAGCTGGTCGGCGAGGCCATCACCGAGGTCATCGAGCGCGCGATCGCCGAGCGGAAGGCCCCTCGGGGGGCGGCAGCACACTCGCGCTGAACCGGGCGCCGGTTCCGCGGACGGTCTCCTCGGCGGTGGGGCGACCCCCGGTGGGTACACTGGGTGGACCGACCAACGCACGCGGGAGCAACCGATCATGAGCACGCGTTCCGTCATCGTCGCCGGCGCCCGGACACCCGTGGGGAAGTTCGCGGGGGGGTTCAAGGACCTGGAGGCCGTCGAACTCGGTGCGGCCGCCATCCGCGAGGCCATCTCGCGGGCGGGCGTCGAGGGCGCCTCCGTCGACTACGTGATCATGGGCCAGGTGCTCCAGGCGGGGGCCGGACAGATCACGGCGCGACAGGCGGCGATCGGCGCCGGAGTGCCCAAGGAGGTTCCGGCCATCACGATCAACAAGGTGTGTCTGTCGGGCCTCAACGCCATCGCCCTGGCCGACCAGCTCATCCGCGCCGGGGAGATCGAGATCGCCGTGGCCGGCGGCATGGAGTCCATGACGAACGCGCCCTACGTCGTGCCGAAGGCCAGGTTCGGCGCCCGGATGGGCAACGCCGACCTGATCGACACGATGGTCCACGACGGGCTGTGGTCGACGTTCACCGAGCAGCATATGGGGGAGTCCTCCGACGAGGTGAACGCCGAGCTCGAGCTCACCCGGGAGGATCAGGACGCGTGGGCGGCCCGTTCCCACCAGCGGGCGGCGGCGGCGTGGGGGGCGGGGCGGTTCGACGAGGAGGTCGTCCCCGTCGAGGTGCCGCAGCGCAAGGGCGACCCGGTGGTCGTCTCGCGCGACGAGGGCATCCGCGGCGACGCCACCGCCGAGTCGCTCGGCAAGCTCCGTCCGGCGTTCACGTCCGACGGCACGATCACCGCGGGGAACGCATCGCAGATCTCCGACGGCGCGGCTGCCTCGGTCGTGATGAGCGCGGGGAAGGCCGAGGAGCTCGGCCTCGAGCCGCTCGCCGAGATCGTCGCCCACGGCATGAGCGCCGACCGCTACGCCTATCTGCACACGGTCCCCGCCATCGCCATACAGCACGCGCTGAAGAAGGCGGGGCGCGATGTCCACGACCTGGGGCTGCTCGAGATCAACGAGGCGTTCGCCGCGGTCGCGCTCAACGCGACGCGCATGCTCGGCGCCGACGAGGACATCGTGAACGTGAACGGCGGCGCGGTGGCGCTCGGCCACCCGATCGGCGCCTCCGGCGCGCGGCTCGTGCTCACGCTCGCGCTCGAGATGCGGCGTCGGGGCGTCGAGCTCGGCGGCGCGACGCTCTGCGGCGGCGGCGGGCAGGGGGACGCGCTGATCATCCGCAACCCTGCTGCCTGACCGACCCGAGCGGCCCGGAGTGGCACGCCGGCGTCGACCGTTGCCAAAGCGGGTGATCCGACGGATGATCCGCGACGGCGGTGGCTGAGACGGAGGCACTCGACGGGGGTGGATCCAGCTCGGAAGCGGAGGTTCCGCGCTGGGTTCCCCGGGTTGCGTTGGGGCTCGGTGCACTGGGACTGGCGGCCGCTCTGCTCACCGCGGGGCTCGCGCTCCTGAACCGTTCCGCGATCCATGATCTGATCCAGGGCGCCGCCCCGGACATCGTGCTCCCGATCGGGTTCTCGCTGATCGGAGCGCTGCTCGCGGCACGACGGCCGCGGAATCCGGTGGGCTGGATGTTCCTCGCCATGGCCGTGCTCATGGGGCTCGACGGGATCTCGAGCGAGTACGTCCTGGGCGGCACCCGCTTCGGGCGGCTCCCGTTCGCGCCGTGGGTGGCCTGGACGCACGACTGGACGGACTGGCTGGTGTTCCCCGTGGGCTTCGCGACGTTCTTCTATCTACTGTTCCCGGACGGCCGTCTGCAGTCGCGGAGGTGGCGATGGGTGGCCGGGTTCGCCGGCGCGCTGACGGCGTTCGGCGTGGTCCTGTTCGCCATGGAACCGAAGATCGAGCTGCCGGGGACTCCCGCGATCAGGAACCCGATCGGTTGGCGCGTGCTGGATCCGAACGGCTCGCTCGGGATGATCTGGCTCGTGGGCCTCGCCGTGCTCCTCGTCGCCATGGTCGGGACCGTCCTGCGGACCCGGCGGGCCACCGGGGAGCTCCGTCTGCAGCTGCGCTGGCTGTCGTTCGTCACCGTCCTCACGGTGATCGCGCTCGCCCTCGTCACCGTGTTGTTGCCGGACGACGCGGTGGGGTTCCCCCTCGTCATCCTGCTCGGATATGGCGTGGCACTGCCCGTGTCGTGCGGGGTCGCGATCCTCAAGTACCGCCTCTACGACATCGACCGGATCATCCGGCGGACCGCGCTGTACGGCCTGCTCACCGCGATCCTGGTGGCGATCTACGCCGTGCTGGTGGTCGGGATCGGGACCGCG
>DATBHM010000319.1:0-14282 GCA_036557505.1 Actinomycetota bacterium
TTCGAGGCGAGGCCCCGACGGCGGACCTCGTGCAGCACGGCCCAGCCGTCCATGACCGGCATCATCAGGTCGAGCAGCATGAGGTCGGGCGTGACCTCCTCGAGCAGCGCCAGCCCGGCCTGACCGTTCGACGCCACGAGCGTCCGATAGCCCTCGAGCTCGAGGTTGAACCGCAACACCCAGCCCAGATCCGCCTCGTCCTCGATGACGAGGATCGTCGCCGCGGGCTCCTCCGGCTGGGGGGGTTCCATGTGCGGGGAGCTCCCTATGAGGTTCGCGACCCTCCGAGCCGGACTCCCTCCGGCGCCGACACGCGCCCCAGGACGTGGGCGTCGTGGCCCGACGCCCGGGCGCGCTCGACGACCTCCGCCGCCCGGTCCGGCCTCGTCACGAGCATCATGCCGATTCCCATGTTGAACGTCGACCACATGTCCGCAGGAGGGATGCCGCCGGTGCGCGCGACGAAGTCGAAGACGGCCGGGGGGGTCCAGGCTCCCGGGTCGAGGTCCGCGCCGAGGCCGGGGGGCAGCGCCCTTGGGAGGTTCTCGAGGATGCCCCCGCCGGTGACGTGGGCGGCGGCGCCGACCAGCCCCTCGCGGGCCAGCCCGGCGACGAGCGGGGCATAGACGGCGGTGGGCTCGAGGAGCGCCTCGGCGAGCGACCGGCCACCCAGCCCCTCGGGGCGCTCGTCCAGGGCCAGGCGGGCGCGCCCGATCACCTCCCGGACCAGGCTGAAGCCGTTCGAGTGCAGCCCGGACGCGGCCAGGCCGACCAGCACGTCTCCGGCCGTCACACGTTCGGGCCCGATGCTGGTCGCGTCGTCCACGACGCCGACGCAGAACCCGGCGAGGTCGAACTGGTCCTCCTCCATGAGGCCGGGGTGCTCGGCCGTCTCGCCCCCGAGCAGTGCGCACCCGGCCCGGCGGCAGCCTTCGGCCACCCCCGCCACCAGCTCGGCCACCCGCTCGGCAACCACCTTCCCCACGGCGAGGTAGTCGAGGAAGAACAGCGGCTCCGCGCCCGTGCAGACGACGTCGTCGGCGCACATGGCCACGAGGTCGATCCCGACCGTGTCCAGCCGTCCCGCGGCCCGGGCGATCTCCGTCTTGGTTCCCACGCCGTCGGTGGCGGCGACCAGCGTGCGTCCGTCGCCGAGGTCGAACCGGCCGGCGAACCCCCCCACCGCGTCCGCGGCCCCGGCCCGCGACGCCCCCGCGGCGATGTCCGCGATCAGGGAGACGGCCCTGGCCGCCGCGTCGAGGTCGACCCCCGCCCGGCGGTAGGCGTCCGAGCCGGGAGTGATCCCCGTTCCCACTACTGCCCGGACGGCTGTTCGAGCAGGAGCTTGGTGGGCTCCAGCTCCGGGATCGGCACGGGGTACTCGCCGTCGAAGCAGGCGCGGCAGAACTCGCCGGAGCCGCTGCCCGTCGACTCGACGAGGTCGTCGAGGTCGAGGTACGCGAGGGAGTCGGCGCCCACGAACTCACGCACCTCCTCGACGGAGAGATCGCTCGCCACGAGCTCCTGCCGCGTCGACATGTCGATGCCATAGAAGCAGGGCCACCGGATGGGCGGCGACGTGATCCGCACATGGACCTCGGCGGCGCCGGCCTCCCGGAGGATCTGGATGATCTGCCGAGTCGTGGTTCCCCGGACGATCGAGTCGTCGACGATCACGACGCGCTTGCCTTTCACGGCGTCGGGGATCGGGTTCAGCTTCAGCTTCACGCCGCGCTGGCGGAGCGAGGGCGTCGGCTGGATGAACGTCCGCCCGACGTAGCGGTTCTTCATCAGGCCCTCGCCGTACGGGATGCCCGACTCGGCGGCGAACCCCTGCGCCGCGGAGTGACCGGTGTCGGGGACCGGGACCACCATGTCCGCCTCGACCGGCGATTGGCGGGCCAGCCGGCGGCCCATCTCCTGCCGCGCCACGTGGACGGTGCGGCCGTACAGCCGGGAGTCCGCCCGGGCCAGGTACGCGAACTCGAACAGGCACAGCGCCTTCCGCGGCGACTCGGCGTACCGGACGCTCCGCAGTCCGCGGTCGTCGATCATCACCAGCTCGCCGGGTTCGACCTCGCGGACGTACGTCGCGCCCACGATGTCCAGCGCGGCCGTCTCGGAGGCGAGGCAGAACCCGCTCGGGAGACGCCCGATGGCGAGAGGCCGCAGCCCGTGCGGGTCGCGCGTCCCGTAGACGGTTCGTTCGTCCATGAACAGGAACGAGAACGCCCCCTCGAGCCTCGGCAGGACGCGGAGGGCCGCCGCCTCGACGCCGTCCTCGATGTGCTCGGCCAGCATCGATGCCACCAGGTCGGAGTCGGTGGTGGAACCACGGTTGCCCGCCCGGCCGAACTCCTCGGTCAGGCGCTTCGTGTTGACCAGGTTGCCGTTGTGCCCGAGCGCGAGGCCGAGCACACCGTCGGTCTTGAACGCCGGCTGGGCGTTCTCCCAGGTGGTCGAGCCGGTCGTCGAGTAGCGCGTGTGCCCGATGCCGAGGTCGCCCTGGAGCGTCGAGAGCGTCGCCTCGTCGAACACCTGCGAGACCAGCCCGAGCTCCCGGTAGACGAGGATGTTTCGGAGGTCGGAGACGGCCATCCCGGCCGATTCCTGGCCGCGATGCTGGAGTGCGAAGAGTCCGAAGTAGATGAGCCGGGAGATGTCCTCGCCCGGCGCCCAGACGCCGAACAGGCCACAGGCTTCCCGCGGGCCCTCGCCTTCGCCCATCGAACCGGATGCTAGCACCCGCCTTCCGACCCCCCTCGGAAGGATCGCCCGATGGTCTCTTGCGTCCGATGGCCGCGCTCCGGTAGGAAGGCAGGCACAGATTCGTCACGGTCCGTCCGGTCAACGTCGCGCCCCCGGCCGGCGGTCTCCCAGGGAGGGAAAAGTTCGATGCGGCGACGTCACCGGGTGGTCGTGGTCGCGCTGGCCGGCGTGGGCTCGTGGTTAGTGGTCGCCCCAGACGCGTCCGCGGTCGTGAAGACCGTGGACTGCGCGAAGACCGATCTCGCACCGGTGCTGCTGTCGATCCCGACCAACTCGACGGTCAAGCTCAAGGGGACCTGCACCGGGAACTTCACGGCCGACAAGAACCTGACCCTCGTCGGCACCCCGACGGCGACGCTGAACGGGGGCGGCGTCGACACCACGCTCACGCTGGACGGGTTCCACGCGTACCACCTCAGCCACGTGAACATCACCGGCGGATCGGCGAGCGATGGCGGCGGGATCGAGTTCGCCGGCGGGGGAAGCCTGACCCTCGACCACGTGCGGGTGACCGCCAACTCGGCGGTGGGCGGCCGGCATCCGTCGGTCGCGCAGGGCGGCGGCGTCGACGTCCGCAACCCGGCGTTCGTCACCATCACGAACTCGACGATCGCGAACAACCACGTCTCGGTGTCCGGAACGGGCTTCCAGGCCGCCGAGGGCGGCGGCCTGTACGTGACGGGCCAGCTGACGATCTCCAACTCCGTCGTCAACGGCAACACGACGCAGGGCTCCTCGACCGACAACGCCGGGGAGGGCGACGGCGCCGGGATCCTGGTGATCGGCAGCATGACGATGACCGCGACCAAGGTCACGAACAACCAGGCGACCGGGGTGGGGCCGACCGTCGGCGACTCGCACGGCGGCGGGATCTTCTGGAGTCCCGTGATCAACGACGTCATGACGGTGACCGACTCGACGATTTCCTCGAACCACGCCACGGGGACGTCGCCGGGCAACGCCGGCGCGGACGGCGGCGGCATCTTCATGGCCGCGAGCGCCTTCGGCAGCGAGCCGATGTTCGTCAAGCACTCGACCCTCGCGGGCAACCAGGCCACCGCCACGAGCTCCGGCGGTTCCTCCATCGCCGAGGGCGGTGCGATCTACGCGATCGGCAGCTCGCCGTACCCGGTCGTGAAGGTCTCGGGCACCACGATCTCCGGCTCGTCCGTGTCCGCGACCGGCGCCACCACGGGGTTCGCCCAGGGCGGCGGGATCTGGTTGTTCGGGACGGGCAACCTCATGCGATCGACGCTCACGGGCAACACCGTGTCGAGCCAGTCGGGCACGGGCATCGCGAGCGGCGGCGGCGGAGGCGCGGCGATCCTGACGTCGGACCCGTACCCCGTCGTCTCGTCGACCTTCGACGGGAACTCCGTGACGGGGCAGTCGAGCCAGGGCGGGGCCGTCTCGGTGTCCGGCGGCGGTCTGCTGGCCGACGGGTTCCGGCCGATGAACGTCCGGTCCTCCACGTTCAGCCACAACAGCGTGACGACGCACACCTTCGGCTCGTCGTCGGAGGCCGGGGGCGGCGGCATCACGCTCCTGGGAACCAACACGGCTCCCGGCGACCTGATCGTGAACTCGACGATCGTGAACAACACCGTCACGGGGAACGGCGGCACGTCGCCGGACTCCCTCGGCGCCGGCCTGTCGGTGTTCGACAAGAAGCTGCTGCTGGCGTTCGACACGATCGTGCGCAACGCCGCTCACACCAACGTGCTGCCGGAGTCGACCTTCGGGGGCGGAGTCTACGCCGAGGTCGACACCGGCACGACGCTGTTCGGGAACCTCATCGCACTGAACCGCGCGCAGACCGGGCCGGACTGCCGCGGGCAGGTCACATCGCACGGGTTCAACCTCTTCGTCACGAAGTCGGGGTGCACACTGAGCACTGCGGCGGGCGACGTAGCCAACCCGAAGCCGAAGCTGGGAGCCCTCGCGGACAACGGCGGCCCGGCCCTGACCGTCGCACTGCTGGCCGGCTCGCCTGCCCTCAACCGGATCACGACGACCTCCTGTCGGGGAGTCGTGAAGAGCGACGAACGCGGAGTGGCCCGGCCGCAGGGCGCGAAGTGCGACGAGGGGGCGTTCGAGCGCGAGCCCTGACCCGGTCAGCCTTCGCCGAGCAGGTTCGGGATCGCGTCCTCGTGGATCGCGCGCGCCTCGGCGACCGTGATCTCGAACAGGTTGTCGAACACCATCCTCGGGCCGCCGGTCTCGCCCAGCCGGACGAACGGGACGCGGAGCGCCCCGGCGAGGTCCTCGAACTTCGACGCGCGTTCCGGCGCGACGCCCACGACGGCCCGGCTCGCGGACTCCGCGAACAGCGTGACGTGCGGCGGAAGGTCGCCGGGGAGCGAGACCGCGAAGCCCGTGTCGCACGCGATGGCCGACTCGGCGAGCGTGATGGCGAGCCCGCCGTCGCTGCAGTCGTGCGCGGACTCCAGCAGGTCGTCGTGGGCCGCGCGCTGGAGCAGTCGCAGCAGGTCCGCCTCCGCGTCGAGGTCGAGCGACGGCGGGCGGCCTGACACCTTGCTCAGGATCACCTCCGCGAACTCGGTTCCCCCGAGCTCGCCAAGCGTCTCGCCCAGCGCGTAGACGTACAATCCCGGCCGCGGGAATCCCGAGCGCACGGCCAGCCGGTAGTCGTCGAGCAGCCCGAGCATCCCGACCACCGGCGTCGGCCAGATCGCGGAGTGGCCGGACTCGTTGTAGAAGCTCACGTTCCCGCCGGTGACCGGGGTGCCGAGCGCCGAGCACGCGTCGGCCATCCCGCGCACGGCCTCGGAGAACGCCCACATGACCTCGGGACGCTCCGGGTTCCCGAAGTTCAGGCAGTTGGTGACGGCGAGCGGCTTCGCCCCGACCGCCGCGACGTTGCGCGCCGCCTCGGCGACCGAGTGCGCGGCGCCGAGGTAGGGGTCCAGCGCGCCGAACCGCCCCTTGCCATCCGTCGAGAGCGCCATCGCCTTGAGGGTCCCCTCGATGCGGACGATCGCCGCGTCGTGGCCGGGCCCCTGGACCGTCTGCCCCCCGACGAACGAGTCGTACTGCTCGAATGCCCATCGCTTGCCGGCGATGTTGGGGGAACCGAGCAGACGAACGAACGCCTCCCCCGGCGGCGTGAACACCGTGGCGAACGTGGGGTCGTCCTCCAGGACGGCGTCGAGCTCCGCCGGCTCGCGGACCGGGCGGTGGTACGTCGGCCCGTCGTCGGCGAGCGAGCTCGCGGGGACGTCGACGACGACCTCGCCGCCGGCTCGGACCGCGCGGACGTTCCCGTGCGGGGCCACGCGGCCGATGACGGCCGGCGGCAGGCCCCACCGGTCGCAGATCGCGGTCACGGCCTCGAGGTTCGCGGGGGCGACCACCGCGAGCATGCGTTCCTGCGACTCGCTGGTGAGGATCTCGAACGGCTCCATCCCGGCCTGCCGGAGCGGGATGGCGTCGAGGTCGACGTCGGCGCCCATGCCGGCCCGTGCGGCAGACTCGCTGACGGCGCACGTCAGGCCGGCGCCGCCCAGGTCCTGGAGCCCCACCAACAACCCCGCGTCGACCAGCTCGAGGCAGCACTCGATGAGGAGCTTCTCGGTGAACGGGTCCCCGATCTGGACACTCGGCCGGCTGTCCTCGGCGTCGTCCTCGAGCGTCCTCGAAGCCAGGACGCTCACGCCCCCGATGCCGTCGCGGCCGGTCCGGCCCCCGATCAGCACCAGCAGGTTGCCCTCGCCCTCCGCCCGGCCGCGCATCAGCCGGTCGGCCGGGGCCAGGCCCACACACATCACGTTGATCGTCGGATTCGCGGAGTGGCAGTCGGCGAACGCGATCTCGCCGCCCACCGTCGGGACGCCGATGCAGTTGCCGTAGCCGCCGATCCCGGCGACGACGCCGCCCAACAGCCAGCGGTTCCGCCGCTCGGTGAGCGGCCCGAACCGCAGGGGGTCGAGCAGCGCCACGGGCCGCGCGCCCATCGACAGGATGTCGCGGACGATCCCGCCGACGCCGGTGGCCGCGCCCTGGTACGGCTCGACCGCGCTGGGGTGGGAGTGCGACTCCAGCTTGAACACGGCGGCCAGCCCGTCGCCGAGGTCGACGACGCCGGCGTCCTCGCCGGGGCCGACCAGCACGGCCGGGCCCTCCGTGGGCAGGTTCCGCAGGTGAACCTTGCTCGACTTGTACGAGCAGTGCTCCGACCACATGACGCTGTACATGGCGAGCTCGGCGCGGTTGGGCTCGCGGCCGAGGGTCGCGACGACCTTGTCGTACTCCTGGTCGGTGAGGCCGAGCGCCCGGTGCAGCGGCCCGGCGGGCGGCGCCGCTGCCATCAGGGGGTGTCGGTGGGCGCGGGTAGGGTCATGTCGTCGGAAGGATAGTCGGCGTCTTGACCGCCCGGAGGAGGCTGCCGTGCGCTGGAGCGAGTTCACCGATGCCTGTCCCGAGATCGCGGTTCCCGCCCGGGAACGGTTCGTCCATGACGAGCTCGTGCTGCTGGGGACGGTCACCCACGACGGCTGGCCGCGCATCAGCCCGTGCGAGCTCGACTTCGTCGGCGACGACCTGATGATGGGGATGATGTGGCGTTCGCCCAAAGCGCTCGACCTGCTCCGGGGAAGCCCGCTCGTCGTGCACAGCGTCCAGGCCGATCGTCGCGCCACGCAGCCGGACATCAAGCTGATGGGCCGGGGCGTCGAGATCACCGACCCCGCCGGGCGCGAGGCCTACCGGGAGGCCATCCGGGCGCGCATCGACTGGGCCCCCGACGAACCCGAGTTCCACGTGTTCGCGTTCGACGTCGAGCGCGCAGGGGTCCTGTCCTTCGCCGACGAGCGCGAGACCGTGACGACCTGGAACCCCGAGGTCGGACTCCGAACACGGACGAAGTCCGGGGCCTGACGTCAGCCGACGCGTTCGAGGGCTCGTTCGAGCAGGGAGTGGAACAGCGGCTGGCCACCGGTCGGACCGGTGTCCGGGTCGACGGCGTGCTCGGGATGGGGCATGAGACCGACCACGTTCCCCTGGGCGTTGCGGAGGCCGGCGATGGCGTTCGCGGCGCCGTTCGGGTTGTGGGCGTCGTCCACCTCGCCCTTGGGGTCGGTGTACCGGAACACCACATGGCCCTCGCCCTCGATCCGGCGCAATTCGTCGGCGTCCGCGGTGAACTGCCCCTCTCCGTGCTTGACGGGGATCCGCAGCACCTCGCCCGGCACGAGGCCGGAGGTGAGCACGCTGAGCGAGGTCTCCACCCGCAGGTTCACCACCCGGCACACGAACCGCAGCGACCGGTTGCGGATCAGGGCGCCCGGCAACAGGCCGGCCTCGCACAGGATCTGGAACCCGTTGCAGATGCCGACGACCGGCCCGCCCACGTGGGCGAAGTCCCGGACCGAGCGCATGACCGTGGCGAACCTGGCGATCGCCCCGGTCCGAAGGTAGTCCCCGTAGGAGAACCCCCCCGGCAGGATCACCGCGTCGAGCGGCGGCAGGCCGGCGTCACCGTGCCACACGGGAACCGGCTCACCTCCCATGGCCTTCACCGCCCGGAGCGCGTCCCGGTCGTCGAGCGAGCCCGGGAACGTGATCACGCCGATGCGCGGCCTCATCGCCGAACCACCTCCTCGACCTCGCCGCGATCGCCGTCCCGCCACCGGACCTCGACGGTCTCGATGACGGGGTTCGCCAGGAGGCGGTCACCGATCTCCTCGACCCGTGCGCGGGCCGCGTCGGCGTCCTCGGCGTCGACCGTCAGCTCGATGTGCTTGCCCACACGGACGTCGGACACGTTCGTCCAGCCCATATGGGGCAGGGCGTCCTCGACGGCCTTGCCCTGCGGATCGAGCAGGCCCTCCTTGAGCCGCACGACGACCTCGGCGTGGAACCTCATCTCACGCGGCTCCCATGCGGGTCATGTAGTCGGACCAGCGATCGCCGGTGATGCGCTCGTACGCCTCGCGGTAGCGGGCGGCGGTCTGTTCGGCGACCTCCGCCGAGAGCTCGGGCGCCGGCGGCTCGTGGTCCCAGCCGCTCGCGTCGAGCCAATCCCGCACGTACTGCTTGTCGAACGACGGCTGCGGTCCGCCGGGCGCGTAGGCGTCCACCGGCCAGAACCGCGACGAGTCCGGCGTCAGGACCTCGTCGCACAGGATCAGCTCACCACCGGCGAACCCGAATTCGAACTTCGTGTCCGCGACGATGATCCCGCGCTCGCGCGCGACCGACGCACCGCGTTCGTACACCGCGATCGTCAGCTCCTTCAGCCGCTGTGCGAGGCCCTCGCCGACCAGCTCGGCGGCGCGTTCCAGCGAGATGTTCTCGTCGTGTCCGGTCTCGGCCTTGGTGGACGGGGTGAAGATCGGCTCGGGCAGGCGGTCCGACTCCTGCAGCCCCCCCGGCAGCGGAACCCCGCAGACGGATTGCGACGCCCGGTACTCCTTCCACCCCGACCCGCTCAGGTAGCCGCGCGCGACGCACTCCACCGGGACCATGTCGGCGCGCTTGACCAGCATGGCCCGCCCGGCCAGCTCGGGATCGCCCGTGAACGGCGCGGGGAACTCGCGGGCGTCTGCGGTGATCAGGTGGTTCGGCACGATGTCGGACGTCTTCTCCAGCCAGAACAGCGTGAGCGCGGTCAGCACGCGCCCCTTGTCCGGGATGTCGGTCGGCAGGACCGAGTCGAACGCGCTGATGCGGTCGCTCGCCACCATCAGCAGGTCGTCCCCGGCCTCGTAGATGTCGCGAACCTTGCCGCGACCGTGCAGCTCCGCCATCACTCCCACGAGCAGATCACCCCGCGATCTCCAGCTTCTCCAGTCGGTCGAACACTGCATCCAGGTTTCGAACGGACTCCGCCGGGTCGAACAACGACTCGAACACCTGCGGCGACAGCCGCACTCTGACGTCGCCCTCCTGCAGCAGCGCGTCCTGGAAGTCGCCGCCCTCGTCCCACGCGGCGGCCGCCGCGCGTTGCACGATCGCGTAGGCCTCGTCGCGCGACAGACCGGTGTCGATCAGCGCCAGCAGCACGCCCTGCGAGAACGCAAGCCCGCCACCGAGTTCCAGGTTCCGTCGCATCCGCTCCGGGAACACCCGCAGCCCCTCCATCACCCCGGTGAGCAGGTGCAGGGCGTAGTGCAGCGCGATCGTCGAGTCCGGCAGGATCACGCGCTCGGCCGACGAGTGCGAGATGTCGCGCTCGTGCCACAGGGCGACGTTCTCCAGCGCCGGAACCACGTTGCCCCGCACCACCCGGGCCAGGCCGCAGATGCGTTCGCAGATGATGGGGTTCCGTTTGTGCGGCATCGCCGACGATCCCTTCTGGCCGGCGGCGAACGGCTCCTCCACCTCCCGGACCTCCGTGCGCTGGAGGTGGCGGATCTCGGTGGCGAACTTCTCCAGCGAGGCGGCGGTGATGGCGAGGGCGGTCATGAACTCCGCGTGGCGATCGCGCTGGAGGATCTGCGACGAGGCCTCCGCCGGCCGCAGCCCGAGCTCCGCGCACACGAACTCCTCGACCCGGGGGTCGACCTTCGCGTACGTCCCGACCACGCCGGAGACCTTCCCGACGCTCACCACCTCGCGGGCCCGGCGCAGGCGCTCACGATCACGGTCCAGCTCGAACGTCCACAGCGCCAGCTTGTGGCCGAAGGTGGTCGGCTCGGCGTGTACCCCGTGCGTCCGGCCCATCATCACGGTGGCCCGGTGCTCGAGGGCCCGCGCCCGCACCACGGCCATCAGGCGTTCCAGCCTTGCGAGCAGGAGGTCGGCAGCCTCCCGGAGCTGCAGCCCGAGCGCCGTGTCGAGCAGGTCGGAGGACGTCATCCCGAAGTGGACCCACCGCCCCTCCGGCCCGATCGACTCGCCCACGACCTGCACGAACGCGGCCACGTCGTGGTTGGTGACGCGTTCCACGTCGGCAGCGCGCGCGACGTCGAACGACGCCTTCGATCGGATCGCCGCCATGTCGGCCTCGGGGATGCGCCCGAGACGCGTCCAGGCCTCGCACGCCAGGATCTCGATGCGCAGCCAGTGCCGGAGCCTGGCCTCGTCCGACCAGACGGCGGCCATCTCGGGGAGGGTGTACCGGGGGATCACGCCGGCGGCTCCGGCAGGCGGGAACGGGTGGACCGCGAGAAGACCGGGGACCGGGCCTCCCGCGATCCGGTCACAGCTTGAGGCCCTCCGCCAGGTCGTCCTTGAACTTCCGCAGCCGGCGACGGACCTCCTCGTCGCCCACGCCGATGATCTGCGCGGCGAGGATGGCCGCGTTGGTCGCGCCGTCGATCGCGACGGTGGCGACCGGCACGCCCCGCGGCATCTGCACGGTCGACAGCAGCGAGTCCATGCCGGCCGTGTACTTCGACCAGATCGGAACCCCGATCACCGGCAGGACCGTGCGCGCCGCGACCGCCCCGGCCAGGTGGGCGGCGAGCCCGGCGCCGCAGACGATCACCTTCAGTCCGCGTTCCTCGGCCAGGCGTGCGTACTCGTCGACCATGTCGGGGTTCCGGTGGGCGGAGATGACCTGGATCTCGTTCGGGATCTCGAGCTTGTCCAGGATCGTGCTGGTCTGCTGGATGACGGGGAGGTCGGAGGCGGACCCGGTCAGGATCCCCACCAGCGGGCTCGGTCCCTCCTCAGCCACCGTGTTCGTTCCTCCGGCACCGGACCGCCGTCCGGCTCATCCCACGCCCAGCGCGATGTCGCGCCGGAGCTGCATCCCGTCGAACGAGATCCGGCCGCAGGCCTCGTACGCGAGGCCACGCGCGTCCTCGAGGGAAGCGCCGAGCGCCGAGACGGTCAGCACCCTCCCGCCTGCCGTGAGCACTCTACCGTCTCGGGAGACCGTTCCCGCGTGGAACACGTGAACGCCCTCCATCGCCGCCGCGTCGCCCAGCCCGTGGATCTCCCGGCCGGACTTCGGGTCGTTCGGATAGCCCTCCGAGGCGAGCACGACCGTCACACACGCCTCGTCGGCCCAGTCGGCGCGGTAGTTGCCCAGATTGCCCTCGACGCAGGCCAGCAGCACCTCGCACAGGTCGCTTCGGAACCGCGGGACCACGGCCTCGGTCTCCGGATCGCCGAACCGGCAGTTGAACTCCAGCACCAGCGGCCCCCCGGCGGTGAGCATGATGCCCGCGTAGATCACGCCGTGGTACCGGACACCGTCGGCGGTGAGGGCCTGCACCGTCCGGTCGAGGATTCCGCCGACGATCGCGTCGCGGGTGGCGTCGTCGATGAACGGCACCGGCGAGTACGCGCCCATGCCGCCCGTGTTCGGGCCGGTCCCCCCCTCGCCGATCCGCTTGAAGTCCTGGGAGAACGCGAGCGGCAGGACGGTTCGCCCGTCGGTGAGCGCGATGGCGCTGACCTCACGGCCCTCGAGGAACTGCTCGATCACCACGATGCGCTGGGTGGGGTCGCCGGGGCGTTGGAGCAGGCACGCCTCGACGGCCCGCTCGGCCTCGCCGCGGTCGCTCGTCACCGTGACGCCCTTCCCGGCGGCGAGCCCGTCGGCCTTGACGACGTACGGCGGGCCCATCTCGTCCATGAACGCCAGGGCGGCCTGCGCGTCGGTGAAGCCCTGGGAACGCCCGGCGGCGATGCCGTGCCGCCGGCACAGGTCCTTGGCCCACGACTTCGAACCCTCGAGCCTGGCCGCCTCCCGGTCCGGCCCGAAGATCGCCAGGCCGCGTTCCGTGAACTCGTCAACGATCCCGGCGACGAGCGGCGCCTCGGGCCCGACCACGGTGAGGTCGATCGACTCCCGCTCGGCGAACTCGGCCAGGCCGGGGACGTCCGCCGCCGCGATCGGCTCGCAGGTGGCCACGCCGGCGATTCCGGCATTGCCCGGCGCGGCGAACAACCGGTCGATGGTGGGGTTCTGGGCGAGCTTCCACGCAAGCGCGTGCTCCCCCCCTCCCTGCCCGACGACGAGGACCTTCATGCGGTGGGAACCCTACCCGCACCGGCCCGCCCGCCGCTCCTTTTGTCGTTCTGCCGGGCGCCCCCCTGTCACAATCACCCCGATCCCCCTTCCCGCGGAAGCGAAGTCGTCATGTCGGACCGGGCCGCAGTGCTGTTGATCGACCCCAAGTACCCGCTCAACGTGGGCGGGGCGCTGCGGGCGTGCGCGGCGTTCGGAGCGGAGACGCTCCTGTGGACCGGCGATCGCGTGCACACCGGTGGCCTGCCGCGGCTGCCCCGGAGGAGCGGCTGTGCGGGTACAAGGACGTCCGGATGCGGCGGGTCGACGTGGACGACGCCGCGGCCATCACGCCGTTCCGGGGGGCCGGCTTCACGCCCGTAGCGGTCGAGTTCCGCAACAACAGCGAACGCCTGCCCGAGTTCCATCCCCCGGGCAGGCGCTGTACGTGTTCGGGCCAGAGGACGGTTCGCTGCCGGGCGTCGTGCTGGCCCAGTGCGACCGGTTCGTGATCATCCCGACCATGCACTGCCTGAACCTCGCCAGCTCGGTGAGCATCGTCCTGTACGACCGGCTCGGGAAGTCTGCCCCGTAACGCCTTCGGAACGCCCCAAGTGCATCCTGCACCCCGATCAGGATGGCGACACAGGCAACTCCCACGGCGGACGTCCCCCGGCGGACTCCACGGCTCGCCCTGGGCCTCGGAGCGATCGGGCTCCTGACGGCTGTCGGCGCCGCCGCGTTCGCCGTGGGCGACCGACAGGCGATCCACAACCTGGACGCGTCGAGCCTCGACGCCATCGTGCTGCCGATCGGGTTCTCACTGATCGGGGCGCTGCTCGCGGCCCGCCGGCCGCGAAATCCCATCGGGTGGATGTTCCTGGCGATGGCGGTCCTGATCGGGTTCGACGGCATGGTGAACGGCTACGCCATCCGCAGCACCCGGTTCCATCCGCTCCCCCTGATCCGATGGATCGCGTGGAGCCACGACTGGACGAACTGGCTGGTGTTCCCGGTCGGGCTGGCCGCCTTCTTCTATCTCCTGTTTCCGGACGGGCACCTTCAGTCGCGACGGTGGCGGTGGTTCGCGTGGTTCGCCGGGGTGCTGACGGCGTTCGGCATGCTCGGGTTCATGTTCGAGCGGACCATCGTCCTGTCCGGGGCCCGGGCGATCCGGAACCCCCTCGGGCTCCGGTTCGTCGACACCAACGGCGACTTCGGGCTCATCTGGCTGGTCGGGCTCATCGTCGTGGTCGTCGCCATGTCCGGGATGTTCGTGCGAACCCGCCGCGCCACCGGTGAGCTCCGGCAGCAGCTGCGGTGGCTGTCGTTCGGCACGCTCCTCACGGTGATCGCGCTGGCGATCGCCATCGTGCTGGAGTTCACGGTCCTGCCCAACGACGACACGCTGTTCCCGCTGGTGGTCGTGCTGGGGTACGGGGTGGCCCTTCCCGTGTCGTGCGGGGTCGCGATCCTCAAGTACCGCCTCTACGACATCGACCGGATCATCCGGCGGACCGCGCTGTACGGCCTGCTCACCGCGATCCTGGTGGCGATCTACGCCGTGCTGGTGGTCGGGATCGGGACCGCG
>DATBHM010000320.1:0-14813 GCA_036557505.1 Actinomycetota bacterium
CCGGCGTCAGGTTCAGCGTCCTCGTCACCGCGTGGTATGTCCCGTCCGGCACTCGTTGCACCAGGTCCAGCTGCAACCGGTCCGGCAGCGAGAGCGGCTTCAGCCGGACCTGCTTGCGGAAGGTCCCGACCTCCGTCACCCCCAGCCGCGTGCACGTCACCCGCAGGCGCGCGATCCCGAACAGCGTCTCGACCTCCGCCGGCAGCACCCCGAACCGGTCCCGCAGCTCCACCGCGATCTCGTCGAGCTCCGCGTGGTCGCGCGCGTTCGACACCCGCCGGTACAGCTCCAGCCGAAGCCCCTCCTGCCCGACCCACCCCACCGGGATGAACGCCCGGACCGGCAGGTCGATCCGCACCTCCAGGTCGGGTGCAACCGGCGACCCCTTCATCTCCGCGACCGCCTCCTGCAGCAGGCGCATATACGTGTCGAACCCCACCGCGGCGATATGCCCGTGCTGCTCGGCCCCGAGCAGGTTCCCCGCGCCGCGGATCTCCAGGTCGCGCATCGCGATCTTCACGCCCGAGCCCAGGTCGGTGAATCGCGAGATCGACGACAAGCGCTCGTGCGCCTCCTCGGTCAGCGACTGCTGCGGCGGGAAGAAGAAGTAGGCGAACGCCCGCTCCCGCGAACGGCCCACCCGGCCCCGCAGCTGGTACATCTGCGCCAGCCCCAGCCGGTCGGCCCGCTCCACCACCAGCGTGTTCGCCGTCGGAACGTCGAGGCCGGACTCGATGATCGTGGTGCACACCAGGACGTCCGCCTCCCCCTCCCAGAACTTCAGCATCTCCTTCTCCAGCGCGTCCTCGTCCATCTGGCCGTGCGCCACGATCACGCGCGCCTCCGGCACCTCCTCCTGCAGCCGAACCGCCGCCCGGTGGATCGTCTGGACCCGGTTGTGGACCCAGAACGCCTGCCCCCCGCGGAGCAGCTCGCGCCGCACCGCGCCGTACCCCAGCCCGTCGTCGTACGGGCCCACGTAGGTCAGCACCGGCTGCCGGTCCTCCGGCGGCGTGTCCAGGACGCTCAGCTCCCGGACCCCCGTCAGCGCCATCTCCATCGTCCGGGGGATGGGCGTGGCGGTCATCGTCAGCACGTCCACATGCGCCCGCATCTGCTTGATGCGTTCCTTGTGCGCGACGCCGAACCGCTGCTCCTCGTCGACCACCAGCAGCCCGAGATCGCGGAACTGCACGTCGCTGTTCAACAGCCGGTGCGTCCCGATCACCACGTCGGTCCGCCCGGCCGCGAGGTCCGCCACGACCGAACGCTGCTCCGCGCCCGAGAGGAACCGCGACAGCATCGCCACCTTCACCGGGTACGCCGTGTACCGCTCGGTGAACGTGACGAAGTGCTGTTCGGCGAGCAGCGTCGTCGGCACAAGGACGGCCACCTGCTTGCCGTCCATGACCGCCTTGAACGCCGCCCGGATGGCGATCTCCGTCTTGCCGTACCCGACGTCCCCGCACACGAGCCGGTCCATCGGGACGGGCTGCTCCATGTCCCGCTTGACCTCGTCGATCGCCGTGAGCTGGTCGCGGGTCTCCTCGAACGGGAACGCGTCCTCGAGCTCGCGCTGCCAGGGTGTGTCCGGCTTGAACGCGTGCCCCGGAACGGCCATCCGCACGCTGTACAGCCGGACCAGCTCGCCGGCCATCTCCTGCACCGCCCGCCGCACGCGGGCCTTGGCCCGCGGCCAGTCGGACGAACCGAGCTTGGTGACCCGGGGCTGCTCGCCGCCCAGGTACTTGGCGACCACCCCCACCTGGTCGGCCGGCACGTACAGCTTGTCCCCCCCGCCGTACTCGAGCAGCAGGAAGTCGCGCGCGCTCCCCTTGATCTCGCGGTGGACGATCCCGCCGAACCGGGCGACGCCGTGCACGTGGTGGACGGCGTAGTCGCCCGGCTCCAGCTCGAGGGCGATCGCGTCGGCCCGCCGGCGGGCCACGCGGGGCTGTTGCCGCGTGTGGCGGCGTGCCCCGAAGAAGTCCTCCTCCCCCGCCACGGCGAGCCGCCCCGGCCGGAACAGGAACCCGGCGCCCACCGGCGCCTCGACGGCCTCGACAACGGCACCGCGTTCGGCGATCAGCTCGCGCGCCCGGTCGAGCGACCCGTGCGCCTCGGCCGCGACCACCACCCGGTGCTCCTTCCCGGCCAGGTCGGCCAGGCGGGCCGCCATCTCGGCCGGGTTGCCGGCCGCCGTCCCCCACCCCGAGAGCCCGAGATCGAGCCCCTCCGAGAACTCCGACAGCTGCAGGACGGCCCGGCCGCCGACCGCCTCGTCCAGCGTCGTCACGAACGGCGCGCCGGGCCACTGGGTGGCCGCGGCGAGCGCCGCGGCCTCCTCCGCAACGCGACCGGCCCGGTCGGCGACCCGCCGACCGGGCGACAGCACCACCCACGCCCCCCGCGGGAGGAGCGCGACCGGCGGCTCCAGCCGGTCGTACACCAGCCCGGCGAGTGTCTCCATGCCCTCGAACTCGAGCCCCTCCGCCAGCCGCGCCAACCCGTCCCGGAACCGCCCGAGATGCCGCGGCGCCGCCCGTTCGGCCCGGCCCCGGACCTCGGCCGTCGGCAGGAGCTCGCGGACCGGATGGACCTCGACGCGGTCGATCGACGAGGTCGACAGCTGCGTCGCCGCCGAGAACTCCCGGAGCGAGTCGACGTCGTCGCCCCAGAACTCGGCTCGCACCGGCCGGCGGGCCACCCCGGGGAACACGTCGAGCGTCCCGCCACGGACGGCGAACTCGCCCCGGTGCTCGACGACGTCGGCCCGTGCATAACCCAGGGCGACCAGATGTTCGGCGAGGTCGTCCGGGGCCACCGTGGAACCCTTCGACACGACCATCGGCTCGTGGAGCCCGAGGTCCGGCGGGATCCCCTGGATCGCGGCGAGCGCCGGCGTCACGACGACGAACGGTCCCGACTCCGCGCCGCGCATGGCCCGTGCCGCCGCCGCCCGCCGGGCGGCGATCTCGGGGGCCGGGCTGATCCCCTCGTACGGCAGCGACTCCCACGCGGGGAGCAGCGCCACACGCCCGTCGCCCAGGTACGCGGCAACCCCGCGCGTGAGCGACTCCGCCTCGTGCGGGCCGGTCGCGACGGCCATCACCGGCCCGTCGAGCGCCCGGGCCAGGCCGGCGATCACGAAGTCCTGCCCCGCCTCTGCCCGCGCAACCCGCGGCCGGGCGCGGTCGGCCAGCAGCCGGTCGAACTCCTCGGATCCGACCAGGAGATCGAGCGCCTCGTCCAACTTGGTCACGTGTCCGACTCCCGTCGAGAACAGCACGAAGAGGCCCGGCGGGCATCACCAGGCCCCTGAGCTGCTCGTATGCGATTTCGACGCCGACTCGACGCGAGCCGGTCACGGGCATCTTACGAAGGGGGGCCGACACCCCGTTCGCGACCGCGTCACATCTCGGGGTCGGGACGTGTCATCCGTCGTGTGTACCGTGATGGGGAACGAAGGGAACGGACGACCGGCATGGGGGCGCCGGGGCGGGAGGAGGAACTTCGCATGCTCGGACGCGTGGCCCGGTGGTGCTATCACCGGCGGTGGCTGACCCTCGTCATCTGGATCGTGGCGCTGTTCGCGGCGCAGTTCGCCGCGTCGAAGGCCGGCGGCGACTATGCGAGCGACTTCTCGCTTCCGGGGGCGGACTCGCAGAAGGCGTTCGACCTGCTCCAGGATCGGTTTCCCCAGGCCTCGGGCGACTCGGCACAGCTGGTGTTCAAGACGGCGAAGCCGGTCACCGACCCCGCGGTCCGCGCGATGATGGAGCCGCTCTTCGACCGGCTGCGACACGTGGCCCACGTCGACAGCGTGGCCGACCCCTACGCGCCGGGCGCTGCCGCGGTCCAGATCTCCCGTGACGGCCACATCGCCTACGCGGACATCGTGTTCGACGTGAAGGCGAGCCAGGTCCCGAAGGAGGTCGTCGACCGCATCCAGGAGCTCGGGAACGAGGTCGCCGGCCCGGGCATCCAGATCGAGTACGGCGGCCCGGTCATCGAGAACGCGGAGTTCCAGCCGCCCGGTCAGTCCACGGGCGTCGCCCTGATCGCGGCGATGCTCATCCTGCTCATCGCGTTCGGGTCGCTCCTCGCGATGGGCCTGCCGATCATGACCGCCCTGTTCGGCATCGGGATCGGCCTCGCGCTCATCCTGTTGTTCGCGAACTTCATCTCGGTCCCGAACTTCACGACCGAGGTCGCCGCCATGATCGGCCTGGGCGTCGGCATCGACTACGCCCTGTTCATCGTGACGCGGTACCGCCAGGGCCTCCGGGAGGGGCTCGAGCCGGAGGGCGCCGTTCAGCGCGCGATGGCGACGGCCGGGCGGGCGGTGCTGTTCGCCGGCACGATCGTGGTGATCTCGTTCCTCGGGATGCTCCTGATGGGGTTCACGTTCCTCCAGGGGCTCGCCATCGGCGGCGCGGCGGTCGTGTTCATCACCATGGTCGCGGCGCTCACGCTGCTGCCGGCCGTGCTCGGGTTCACCGGCCGGAACATCGACAAGCTCCACATCCCGTTCTTCGGGAAGAAGGACACGTCGACCAGCGGGTTCTGGTATCGCTGGAGCCGCACCGTGCAGGCCCGGCCGATCGTGACCGGCGCCATCGGCCTCGGGATCGTCCTGATCCTCGCCATCCCGCTGTTCTCCATGCGCCTGGGGGCGGCGGACGCCGGGAACGAGCCGGACCACCTCACCACGCACCGGGCCTACGAGCTGCTCTCCGAGGGGTTCGGTCCCGGGTTCAACGGGCCGCTGCTGCTGGCGGCGGAGCTCCGCTCGCCGCAGGACCTGGCCGCCCTCCAGCGGCTCGACACGGCGCTCCGCTCGACGAAGGACATCGCGGCCGTCTCGCCGGTCATCCCGAACCCGGCGGGAGACACCGCGATCATCCGGGTGTTCCCGGGGTCGTCGCCGCAGGACGCGGCCACGACGGAGCTGGTCCACCGGCTCCGTGACCAGGTCGTCCCCGCGGCCGTCGGCACCGACGGAACGCCCGTGTTCGTGGGTGGGTTCACCGCGGTGTTCGTCGACTTCGCGACCGCCATCAGTCACCGGATGCCGGTGATGATCGCGGTGGTCATCCTGCTGGCGTTCCTGCTGCTGATGGTGGTGTTCCGCTCGGTCGTCGTGCCGCTGAAGGCCGCCGTGATGAACCTGCTCTCGATCGCCGCCGCGTACGGCGTCCTGGTCGCCGTGTTCCAGTGGGGCTGGGGGCAGCACCTGTTCGGCCTGCAGCACACCGGCCCGATCGAGTCGTGGATCCCGATGATGATGTTCACGATCCTGTTCGGGCTCTCCATGGACTACGAGATCTTCCTGCTGTCCCGCATCCGGGAGGAGTACCTGCGAACCGGCGACAACGCGCGGTCGGTCGCGAACGGGGTCGCGACCACCGGACGCCTGATCACGGCCGCGGCGCTCGTGATGATCGCGGTGTTCCTGTCGTTCGTCGTCGGATTCGACATCCGGCAGGTCAAGGAGATCGGGCTCGGGCTCGCCGTCGCGATCCTGGTCGACGCGACGCTCATCCGGATGGTCCTCGTGCCCTCGGTCATGGAGCTGCTGGGCGACGCGAACTGGTGGATGCCGCGCTGGCTCGGCCGCATCCTCCCCAAGGTCCGGGTCGAGGACGAGGAGTCTACGGTCGAGCCGGCGCCGGAACCGGCGGGCGTGCGCTAGCGGAGCACGAGGGCGTTCGCGGGCGGCCGCGGGGCTTCGCTAACGGCGGGGACCCCGGTTGAACGCCTCCTGTGCGGCGTTCAGGCCGTCGCGAATCAGGGCCACCACGGCGTCGGCGGCGTCGGTGACCAGGACCTCGGCCTCGGGCTGCTCCTTCTTGGTGAACGCCTCGAGGACGTAGTCGGCGGGGTCCTGGCGGCCCGGCGGGCGGCCGACCCCCACCCGGATCCGGAAGAAGTCCATCGACCGCAGCCCCTCCACCAGGGAATCCAGGCCGTGGTGGCCGGCCGTCGAGCCGCCCCGCTTGACCTGGAGACGGCCGAACGGCAGGTCGATCTCGTCGTGCACCGCGATGACCTGGTGCGGCGCGAGGTGGTTCTTCTTCGCCACCGAGGCGAACCCCGGCCCGGACTCGTTCATGAACTGGGTCGAGCGGGCCAGGATGACCCGCTCGGCGCCCTCCTTGTACTCGGCGGCCTCGATGGGCGCCGGACGGAGCCGGCGGAATTTCGCGTCCGCGCGGCTGGCGAGCTCGTCCACGACCATCTGGCCGACGTTGTGTCGGGTCGCGGCGTACTCGGGGCCCGGGTTCCCCAGCCCGGCGACCAGCCAGGTCATCGGCACGGGGAGCTACTCGCCGGACCCGTCGCCCGAGTCGCCACCGTCGCCGTCGCCGGCGTGCTCGGCGGCCTCCTCGCCGGTCCCGCCCTCGCCCTCGGCGGCCTCCTCGCCCTCCGCGGCCTCGGCCTCCGCAGCGGCGGCCTCCTCCTCCTCCAGGCGGAGGATCGGCGGCGGGACGACGGCCATGATGCTGGCCTCCGGGTCGGTGACGAGGTCCACGCCGGCCGGGATCTTCAGGTCGCCGGCCTTCAGGCCCTCGCCGATGCCGAGCGCCGTGACCTCGGCCTCGATGCGCTCGGGCACCTCGGTCGGGAGGCACGACAGCTTGACCTCCCACAGGTGGTGCTCGACCACCCCGCCCTCCTTCACGCCGTGCGACTCGCCGATGAGCTCGACGGGTACGTCGACCGTGATCTTCTCGTCGCGGCGGACGGCCAGGAAGTCCACGTGGATGAACCGCCCGTGGATGTGGTCGCGCTGGATCTCACGGGCCAGCGCCAGGTGGTGGTCCTTCTTCACCTGGAGGTCGATGAGGACGTTGGTGCCCGCGTCGGTGTGGAGGATGTGGAACAGCTCCTTGGCGTCGACCGCGACCGGCACCGGTTCGATGCCGTGTCCGTACACGACCCCCGGGACCATGCCCGCGGCCCGCAGCTTGCGAGCGGCGCCCTTGCCGTGGCCTTCCCTCGCCTCGGCCTTCAGCTTCCTCTCCATGACGCGTGCCTCTCCTCGTGGTGCAGCGATTGGGGTGGTTCGTGACGACGAACCGGCCAGTGATTGTAGCCAGCCGGAGGCCGGGGCGACCCGCTAGCGGTCGCGCAGCCAGGCGTAGGTCGCCGCGAGGCCGTCCGGGAGGGCCACCCGGGCCGCCCACCGCAACACGCGGCGCGCTTTCGACGGATCCACGTAGTTGCGGGCGGCCTCGCCGGGCCTCGGCGGCCGGCGCTCGATGTCGAGCCTGCGACCGGCGGCCTTCTGGACCAGGTTCGCCAGCCGCGCGACGCTGGTCTCGACGCCGGTTCCCAGCTGGAACACGCCGCTCGACGGCGACCGCAGGGCGATCTCGACGGCCCGGCACACGTCCTCGACGTGCAGGAAGTCGCGCGTCTGCCGGCCGTTCCCGTAGATCACGAGGGGCCGGCCGTGCAGCGCCCGGCGCAGAAACTCGGCCACCACGCTGCGCTTGTGGTCGCAGTTCGGCCCGTACAGGTTCGAGAAGCGCAGTGCGATCCCGGTGAACCCGTAGACCGACTGGAACGCCTGGAGCGCGGCCTCCCCATACAGCTTCGAGGCGCCGTACGGGGACAGGACGCTCGGGATCTGCGACTCGGCGAGCGGCGGCGCGGCGCCGGCCAGGACGGCGCCCGACGAGGCGAACACCACCCGGGGGACGCCCGCCCGTCGCACCGCATCGAGGACGTTGAACGTGCCGTGGACGTTGACGGCGAAGTCGCGTTCGGGATGCTCGACGCTCGGCGCGACCCCGGACATCGCGGCGAGGTGCACCACCGCGTCGGCCCCCTTCACCGCCCGCCGGACGACGGCGGGATCCTCGATGGTGCCGTTGGTCCGCCGGACGGGCAGGCCCTCGAGGTAGGCCGTCCGCACCGCGTCGAAGTCGTCGAGCACGCGGACGTCGTGGCCCGACGCGAGGAGCGAACGTGCCAGGTTCGATCCCACGAATCCGGCGCCACCGGTGATGAGGATCCCGCCCACGATCCGGCGAGGATAGCGGCATTGCGGCTTCCACCGGCCGTCCCTATGCTCCGCGGAAGACCGCTCGCGAGGGGAGGAACGGGCCATGGCGAAGGGCTCGCGGATCACGCGCAGGGAGATGCTCGCAGGAGCCGGGAAGACCGCGGCCGCAGGCGCCGCGGCGGCGGCCGTCGGCTGGATCGAGATCGGCAACCCGGGCGTCGCGCAGGCTGCCGGCCAGGGCGAGATCGGCACCGCGGCCGGCGGGAGGAGCGCCTACGAGTACGTGGGCGAGGTCGACCAGGACGGCGACGCGCTGCGGTTCTACGGGTACTACACGCTGATCGTGGGCGCGGGCCCGGCCGCCCTCTACAGCGGGCCGCCGCACGACGAGACGACGGCGCGGTTCACCTACTTCGGAACCGCGAACCTCACGGCCCGCGCGGCGCGGAACAACGTGTTCGTCATCGACGCCGTGGGAACGATCCGGTCCTACTTCCGCCCGGCCGGGGGCGCCGACTTCTCGCACCCTGCCTCGTTCCACGCGGGGACGCAGATCGCCGCCGACGACGTGCAGTTCCACGACGTCCTGAGCTCGACCGCGCCGAACTTCGGGGTCCCGAACGTGACCGCCTTCCTCGAGCGAACCCACGCTCCGACCTTCCACGCGGACGGACGAACCCTCCGGTTCGGGCACGTCGGGATGCGGGTGCGATCGACCGCCTCGGGACTGGGGCAGAAGCTCGACCCGAAGCCGAAGGGGCACCTGACCCTGGCCGGTCAGGCGCTGGTCACCGGATAGGCCGCCAGGCGCGCGGGTCCGGCACCGTCAGGCGGGCCGGGAACCGCTCCGCGCCCCAGTGCTCCCGGCCCGGGCCGAGGACCTCCACGTCGAATCCCAGCCCGCGGCAGAGGTCCGCGATGCCCCCGGTCATGGCCACGGCCGCGTAGCGGAGGCCGCGCCCGGCCATCGCCGTCCAGATGGCGGCCGCAAGGCCCCCCAGCACCCGGTGCGCCGGATCGCGATATTCGGGGGCAACGATCAGCCGGCCGGCGTCCGCCACCAGGCCGGGGGGTTGCACGACGATCCCGAACGCCGCCTCGGTGGGAAGGGGGCGGCCCGGCTCCGGGTACACCACGCGCGCCGTCGCGACCGCCCGCGACCCGTCCCACCCCACGATCTGGGCGGCGCGCTCGTCGTCGTACTCGTCGCGCTCGAGGCCGTCCGGCATGTCCCCGGCGGCACGCCAGCCCTCGGCCACGACGATCCGGTGCCGCAGCCGGTACGCGGCCTCTCGTTCCTCCGGCGTCGCCGCGAGCGAGAACCGGACCGGCAGCGCCCGTTCGAACAGGAACCCGGCCAGGTCGTCGGCCTCCGCGAGCCACCGGGGCTCGGGGACGGGATCCTTCCTCGTGGCGTCCGCTTCGCTCATGCGTCCGGGGCCCGTGTGGGGCGGCCCCCCCGCGGATCCTAAGATCGCCCGATGCGTCTGGGGGTCACTCCGCCGGTGGAGATGGCGGGCGTTCGGGCCGCCGTCGAGGTGGCGGTCCGGGCCGAACGCCTCGGCTATTCGGACGTGTGGTCCTCCGAGGTGGGGAGCGCCGACGCGTTCACCCCGCTCGCCGCCGTGGCCGCTCGCACCGACGCGATCCGCCTCGGAACCTCACTGGTCCCCGTGTTCACCCGGCCGCCGGCGTTGCTGGCGATGACGGCGGCCGCCCTGCAGGACCAGAGCGGCGGACGGTTCGTGCTCGGGATCGGCACGTCCACCCGGCACATCGTCGAGCGCTGGATGGGGACGGCGTTCGATCGACCGGTCGAACGGGTCGGCGACTACGTGTCGGCGCTCCGGCGCATCCTCGACGGGGAACGGGTGCGGTTCGCCGGGGAGACCGTTCGGGTTGACGGCTTCCGCCGCCAGGCGGAACCGGTGCCGCCGATCCCCATCCACGTGGGGGCGCTCGGTCCGAGGATGTGCCGCCTGGCCGGCGCCCTCGCCGACGGCGTCCAATTCGCGCTCATGACGCCGGAAGGGATACGGGCGGCCCTGGAGGTGGTCCGACGGAGCGCTGCGGCCGCCGGCCGGGGCCATCGGGAGCTCGAGGTGGTTCTGCGGGTCCCGATCGCCGTCGACGACGAGGGGGACCTCGTCCGGTTGGTGGCGCGGCGCCTGCTCACCGGCTACGCGGTCACGCCGACGTACCGGGCCGCGCTGGCCCGCCAGGGGTACGGCGATGCCGTGCGACCCGTGGTCGCGGCGTGGGAAGCCGGCGACCGGACCGCGGCGATGGCGGCGCTGCCGGAGGAGGTCGTGGACGCGTTCTTCGTGCAGGGTCCTGCGGCCACGTGCCGGGCGCGTCTGGCCGAGTACGAGGCCGCCGGCGTGACCTCCGTCGCGCTCATGCACATCTCCGCGGCGGCGACCGCCGAGGAACGGGGCGAGCACATCGCCTCGCAGCTGACCGCGCTCGTCACGGAATCCCCAGCGCGCGACCGATAGGCTGTCGATCCGCGATGGCGATCGAACAGGCGAACCCGCCCACGGAGCGGACCCGCGTGCACCGGCACCCCGAACGGGGCGTGTACGAGCGCGCGACCGCCGACGCGATCCTCGACGAGGCGCTGTTCTGCCATCTGGGATGGATCGACGCGAACGGTGCGCCCCGGATCGTCCCGACCATCCACGTCCGGTTGGGCGACACGCTGTACGTCCACGGTTCGAACGCCAGCCGGACCCTCCGCGCGGCACGGGAGGATGTGTCGGAGGTCTGCGTGTGCGTGACGCTGCTCGACGGGCTCGTGCTGGCGCGGTCGGCGTTCAACCACTCCATGAACTACCGGTCGGTGGTGGTGTACGGGCGGGCGCGCGAGGTCACCGACCCCGTCGAGAAGTGGGACGCGCAGCGTGCGCTGGTCGACCACGTCGTCCCGGGTCGGAGCGCCGAGGCCCGGATGCCGGACCAGCGGGAGCTCGACCAGACGACGATCATGGCCATCCCGCTCGACGAGGTGTCCGCGAAGATCCGGACCGGCCCCCCCAAGGACGATGAGCGCGACCTCGACCTCGGCGTGTGGGCGGGCGTGCTGCCGCTCACGCAGGAGCCGGGCGCGCCGGTCCCCTCGCCGGACCTCGCGCCCGGCATCGACGTCCCCGGGTACGTTCGCCGCTACGCCCGGCCCCGCGAGGTCGATTGAGGGCCTGACGGGGTGAGGTGAGCCTCGAGATCGGCGGCGGGGTCCCCCGGCAGGTCCGGCCGCCGCGGTTCCTGGAAGTGCATCGCGCCATACGCCCGCGCCGCGAATACCGCACCCGCCACGATCAACAACACGCCGCCCAGCTCGACCCACACTCCGAGTGCATATCCGACCCTGACATCCATTCCCCTCGCGGCGGCCTCGGCCCGAGCGGCCGGAAAGCTGCGCCCGAGCGTCGACAGCTGGACCGCGAACACCACGAGCCCGAGCGCCGCGGTGATGCCGATCGGGACCGGCAGGTACCGCCGAAGTGGTCGCAGGTACAGGAAGCCGAGCACGATCGCCGCCAGCGCCGCGAGCAGGCTGAGCGGCTGGATGTCGAACAGCTCCGTTCCCGAGACGTGCCCCGACACGATCGTCGGCTGCCAGATCGGTGGATCCGCCACGGGCGTGATCACCACCCAGGCCATGAGATACGCGAGCAACCGGATCACGCCGCCGGCGAGGACGAACCGCCCGGCGAGACGGTGCAGCCGCTCCGACTCGGGACTCTCCAGACGCCGGGAACGACCGGTCGGGTCGGCCCCCACGGGTCGGTCGAGGCTCCGGTGTGGAGCCGTCCTGATCGTGGGGCCGACGAGGAGATGGGCCACCTCGGCCGCGCCCCCCGACGATCCCGTCACCGCCGAAAGGTCGAGCCACAGGCCACGCTGGGCGTCCTGAATCGTCAACCTGGTCGAGCGCGGACCGATCTCCCCCGAGCACCGGAGCGAGGAACGATCCCACGAACCCAGGGCGCCCCCGAGCTTCCACGTGGTCAGGCGGGCCCTGGCCCGATACGCGTGCACCCGCTCGGGTGTCACGACGATCGCAACGGGGCCGTCGACCGACACCCCCGTGGCGTCCGGACGGGGCCGGAACACGGCAGCGGCCATGACGTCCCCGGCGGCAAGGGTGGCTCGGACGGCGTCGGCGAAGGTCATGTCCTCTTCATCGGCCGGGTTCGGCAGCACCGTGAGCAAGGCGGGCCCCGCCCGGCGGTCCGAGGACGCCCCCCTAAGATGCCGAACCGATGGATGCCGAAGCGCGGATCCTGCACGTCGTGCCCCGCATCGTCCTGCGGGGCGCAGAGGTGTTCGCCGCCCAGCTGGCCGAGGCGCTGCAGCCGGTCTCGCGGAACCTGCTCTTTCCGCTGTTCGGGCCCGAGGAGGGTCGGCCGGCGGCGGCCGTTCGGGTCGTCCCGGGAGCCAGGCCCAGACAGCGCGTGGAGCGCCTGACGGGTGTCGATCCCGGCGCGCTGGCTCGAATGCGCCTGGGACTTCGCCGGCTGCGTCCCGACCTCGTGGTCGCGCACGGGAGCGAACCGCTGAAGTACCTGAGCTTCGCCGACCCGCGCAGTCGCGTGCCCGTGGTGTATCGGCGGATCAGCCACGCCGTCGGGGGCCCCGGCGAGGCCGTGCTGCGGCGGCTGTTCGGCCGGGCCTCACTGATCCTCGCCGTCAGCGGTGGGCTCCGGGACGAGCTCGTGCGGGACCTGGGGGTCGACCCGGGCCTGATCACCGTGCTGCCGACGAGCCGGAAGCCACCGCCGTCACCGACCCCCGAGGCGCGCGCGTCGCTGCGAGCCGAGATCGGGGGCGACCCCGACCGGCCCCTGGTCGTCTGGGTCGGCCGGATGTCGCCCGAGAAGCAGCCGGGCGTCGCGTTGCAGGCGTTCGCGCTGCTCCGGTCCAGGTTCGGGCCGTGCACCTTCGCGATGTGCGGCGACGGCCCACTCCGGGAAGCGGTCTCGTACGCCGCGGAGAGCGCCGGCGACGGTGTGCGGGTGCTCGGGTCGCGGGAGGACGCCGGGGCCATCATCGCGGCGGCAGACCTTCTGGTCTCCTCCAGCAGGATCGAGGGGGCGCCCGGGGTCCTGGTCGAGGCCGGGCTCGCCGGGACCCCCGTGGTGGCGTTCGACGTCGGCGAGGTCGCGTCGATCGTTCGGCACGGGGAGACCGGGCTCCTCGTGACCCCGGGCGACGCGGAGGCCCTCGCCGAGGCCGCCCGCCGACTCCTCGAACGCCCGGAGCTGCGGTCGCGGATGAGCGCCGCCGCCCCCACTGTCTGCGCGCAGTTCGCCCTCGAGTCGATCGCGGGGCGCTACGCCGAGGCGTTCGGCGAGCTCCTCGGTCCGGAGGGCGACGGACTCCGCCGGATGGCCTCGGCAACCGCACCGCCCGAACCAGGTCGACCGGCCGCCGACGAGGATCCTCGGGAGATGACCCATCCACCCTTCCCGCCGGACACGTAGGTCCGTTCCGCCGACAGCTCAATGGCCCACTGCCTCGCGATCCATGCCTCGTCGACCCGATCGCCGTCGTCCAGGAAGATGGTGATCCCCGGAGCGAAGTGATCACGAAGCACGGGCACCGCGGGATAGCGGGAGCGCGGGGACGCTTCGCCGGGGGGCCCGTCGACGAACATCAGGTCGATGGGCTCCGACAGGACCGCGCCCGGATCGAACTCGTACCAGATGGCCGGACCCGTCTTCAGGCGAACCATGCCGAGCGGGGCTTCGACGACCGTCGCCCAATCGGAGAGCTCGTGATCGCGGAGCAGCTGTCGGGTGCGCGCTGCGAATCGCGACTCGTGGTCGATGGCGACGACCCTGCCTGCACCGAGCGATCTCAGCGCGGCCGCGAGCAGGACCGTGGACGATCCCGACCCGCACTCCACGACAAGACGAGGCCGTCGTTCCACGACATGGGAGATGAGTCGTTTCGCCATGACGGCGTCGACGGCCCAGCCCCCCAGATCCACGGGCAGCTCACCCATGAGCGGCCGCACGAGAATGAGCGACTGCAGCGTGCGCTGCATGACGTCCAGTCGTTCGAACAGGGTCGCCACCACGCGATAGCCGACGACCAGCGCGCCCGCCAGGCACAACGCCACGGCAGACGCGATTCCGACGATTGGATCGACCGTCAGCGAAAGAAGGACCCCCGCCGCCACGACGGCACCCCCTCCGACGGCGCACGCGACCAGCAGCCGCTGCCCTCGTCCGCCGTTCGTTGGGCTGGTGGATGCTCCCCTCTGCGCTCGACTCATCATGCGGAGCTTCACCGACTACATGCCCCCGGTTCCCCTCCCCGGTGGATCCGAAGCTTGGGCCACGCTCATCCGATCATGGGGCCCGCATGACAGGAAGCTAGCACGCCTGGATGGGATGGTTGCGACCTGGAGCCCGACACCGCCGGCATGCCCGCGCCGGGTTCTGGCGGCGGGAGAGCGGCCGCTATCCTGAGCCCGTGCCGCCCCCCGATCAGCCCCGAGCCGGTTCCGCCGACCTTCCCACCATCGTCCTCGTGGTGTTCGACACCGCGCGCTGGGACCGGTTCGGCTGCTACGGCTACGACCGCCCCACGACGCCGACGGTCGACGCCCTCGCCGAGAACGGATTGCGCGCCGAGACCATGATCGCGAACGGCCCGTGGACGCTCCCCTCGCATGGCAGCCTCTTCACCGGGCTGTACCCCAGCCAGCACGGCAGCCAGTGGCAGACGGGGCCCGGCCTCCGGGACGGCGCCCGGCCCACCCTCGCGGAATGGCTCCGCGGCATCGGCT
>DATBHM010000321.1:0-3788 GCA_036557505.1 Actinomycetota bacterium
GTGCGGGAGCGGTACGGGCACGCGCCGGCGCCGGGGGAGGCGTGGGTGGTGGGCGACACGGCGCGCGACCTGGCGTGCGCCCGGGCGGCCGGCGCGCGGTGCCTGCTGGTGGCGACCGGACGCATCCCGTTCGGTGACCTCGAGCCGCTCGGCGCGGACGGGGTCCGCACCGACCTCTCGGACGTCGAGGCGGTCGCCGCGCTCCTGTCCGCGTGATCCGGACGCAGGGCCCCGACCTGCGCGGATGCGCCAACTCGCGACCTGCGGGAAGGTGATGACGGCCTTCCCCGGTTCGAAAGGAGGTCCCCCGACATGACCGACCACGACCTGCCGGCGGCAGCCGCGGGAACCGTCGCCGTCGGCGACCTCACCGTCAACCGGATGGGGTTCGGTGCGATGCGCGTCACCGGCAGGGGCATCTGGGGCCCGCCGGCCGACCGCGACGAGTGCATCCGGACGCTCCGGCGGACGGTCGAGCTCGGCGTGAACTTCATCGACACCGCCGACTCCTACGGCCCCGACGTGAGCGAGGAGCTCATCGCCGAGGCGCTGCACCCCTACCCGCGGGACCTCGTCATCGCGACGAAGGCCGGGCTCGTCCGCCCGGGTCCGAACCGCTGGGTCCCCAACGGCCGGCCCGGCCATATCCGCACGGCGTGCGAGGGGTCCCTGCAGCGGCTGCGCGTGGACCGCATCGACGTGCTCCAGTTCCATCGACCGGACCCGAAGGTGCCGTTCGAGGACTCGCTCGGGACGTTCAAGGAGCTGCAGGACGAGGGAAAGGTCCGGCACATCGGGCTGTCGAACGTCAGCGCGAAGCAACTCGAGTTCGCACGCGGCATCGTCGACGTGGTGTCCGTCCAGAACATGTACAACGTGTCCGAGCGCAAGTCGGACGCCGTCCTCGCCGCGTGCGAGGAGGCCGGGCTCGCGTTCCTGCCGTGGCGGCCGGTGATCGGGGGCGAGGTGTTCCGCCCGGGGACACCGCTCGGCGAGGCCGCCGAGCGGCACGACGCCACGCCTGGCCAGCTGGCGCTGGCCTGGCTCCTCCACCGCTCGCCGGCGATGCTGCCGATCCCCGGGACGTCCAAGGCGTCCCACCTCGAGGAGAACGTCGCCGCGGCGGCCCTCGAGCTCGACCCCGAGGACCTGGCCGCGTTCGACGGGCTGGCGGCGTGACGGCACGCCGGATCGGCGTATCGGCCTGTCCGGATTCGGACGGTTTCGACCCTTGAGCGAAACGACGGCCTCGGGCTATCCTCTCGCCCGCACAGATCCGGGGGGAGAGCCGGTGGGGAGGACCGCACCGGTGGCCGCGCCGGCCGCCGGAGCCACGACGACGTCGCCACGTGCGGCGTCGTCGCGTTTCGGCTGGATCTACGGAGCGCGGGCCGACCTGTTCATCGCGTTCTGCTGGGTGCCCATCTTCCTCGCCGCCCACTGGCTGACGGGGCAGCAGGGGAACGACCACCTGCTGAACGTGCTGTTCAACGCGGCGTTCGTCCTTTCGCTGCTGCACCAGCCGCTGACGCTGGCGCTCGTGTACGGGGACAAGTCGCAGTTCGCGCTGCGGCCCAAGCTGTTCACGTGGAGCCCGATCGTGGCGGTCGTCCTGATCGTGATCGCCGTGATGTACGACCTGTGGATCATCGTGCCGATCGCCGCGCTCTGGAACACGATCCACACGCTCCAGCAGCGGTACGGGCTGTCGCGGATCTACGGGCGGAAGGGCGGGTTCGGATCCGCGCGCCTCGACCGCGGGGTGCTGTTCTCGTGGATGGTCGCGGCGCTCGTGATCGTGGGGGCGACGCCCCGGGTGCTCGACCAGCTGGCCCGGGTGATGCTCGACTCGACGAACGCCAACGCGATCCGCGACCTGGCGTCGGTGCAGTCCTACGCCATCTGGCTGGTGATTCCCGCCGTGGCGGTCGCCCTGATGTTCACGGGGCTGGTCGTTCGGCAGGAACAGCAGCACCTGCCGCAGGCGAACCAGGCGAAGTGGGTGTACCAGGGCTCGTCCCTGCTGCTGATCGCGACGATCGCGTGGGACCCGCTCGCCGGATTCATCGCGTACGTGTCGGCGCACGCCATCGAGTACTTCGTCGTCGTCTACAAGACGATGCAGAGCCGGTACGGCAAGACCCACGACCGCGCGAGCATCCTGGGCAAGATGGTGAACACGACGTGGGGCCGGGTGCTGTTCCTGCTGGCGTTCCTCGGCGTGATCTACGAGGTCGACCAGGGCCTCGGAACGCACCTGCCCAACCACGCGTACCTGATCATCGTGTACTCGCTCGGCATCCTGCACTTCTGGTACGACAGCTTCATCTGGAAGCTCCGCCGCCCCGTCGTCGCCAAAGCCTTCGACCTCGAACAACAGGCGACCTCAGGCTGACCGCCTCCGACCGACCGGCGATCTCCTGGCGGCTTGGGACCATTTCGCGCACCCGCCCGATCGATCGACTCGAGGTTTTCGAACCTCGTCATCCCGATCAGAGTGCGAGCGCCCGCCAGGCCCGCGGAACCCTGCGCGATCAGGCGCGGAGCGACAGCACGTGTGCGTCGACCGGCGCGTAGTGCTCGTAGTGCTCGACGAGAGGGAGGGCGTCGGCGGTCGGGACGTCGTATCCCGTCACGACAGTGTCGGTGATCAGCGCGTGCGCTCCGTGCCCGACGAGTTCGCCCGCGCTCGTCTTCAGCAGCCGGTGGACCAGCACGACCTCCGGTCCCACGAGCTCCTGGCCGCCCGCGATCGACTGCACCACGAAGTGGCCGGCGTGGACCACGAACTTCAGGTCCAGGCTCTCGATCCCGGAACACGCCTCGCAGCTGCACGGCCAGATGCGTTCGGCCTCCGCGAGCATCGCCCGGAACCCCGCGTAACAGTCGGTGAGGCAGCGCACGAGCTCCCCACCGCGGAGCGTGAGCGGCGAGTCCACTGAGAACACGAACACCGCGTCGCCCTCGAGCTTCGACAGCGTGAACGGCGGGACCAGCCGTTCCACGATCCCGTCGAGCAGGCCCGAGATGGCGGCGTAGGCGGGCGGGATCGCGCCGCCGGCGAACGAGTCGTTCGCGTGGGCGACCGCGACCTGCCGCAGGAAGCTCGTGTAGCCGCTGATGTCGGCGAGCAGGAGCTGCCCGCTCGCCGCGCGGGGACCGGGGCCGCCGTCGGTCAATCCGCTGCCTGCTCGACCCCGAACGAACCCGTGACGACGTCGCCGGCCGGCTCGTACACGCTCAACACGACGCCCGACGACGACACGGAGCTGGAGACGAGCTTCAGCGCGGAGGATGCGATGCCCTCGCCGAACAGCCGCTTCCCTGACCCGAGGACGACCGGGTACGTGAGCACCCGCATCCGGTCGATCAGCCCGTGGCGAAGGACCGTCTGGAGCAGGTCGGCGCTCCCGTGGATCTGCAGCTCGGGCCCGTCGCCCTCCTTGAGCGAGGCGATCGCCGACGCAACATCGCCCTCGAGCAACACGGCGGGCCCCCACGGCAGCGGTGGCGTGCCCCGAGAGGCCACGTACTTCGTCGCGTCGTTCAGCGGCTTGGCGCCGGCCTCCTCCGGCGCGTCCGGCCAGAACGAGGCGAACAGGTCGTACGTCCGCCGCCCCAGCACGAGGTCGAACGGGTTCGCCATGAACTCGGCCATGAACGCGTTGATCTCGTCGTCCCAATAGGGAACCGACCAGCCGCCGAACCGGAACTCGCCCTCGACGTCCTCGGTCGAACCGCCGGGTGCCTGCATGACCCCGTCGAGGGTCAGGAACGTGCTCACGACC
>DATBHM010000322.1:0-5333 GCA_036557505.1 Actinomycetota bacterium
GGAGATGGTCATGCCCGGCGACAACACCAACATGGAGGTGGAGCTCATCGCCCCCATCGCCATGGAGGAGGGCCTGCGCTTCGCCATCCGCGAGGGTGGTCGCACCGTGGGCGCCGGCCGGGTCACGAGCATCATCAAGTAACCTCCTCGAGCGACAGCAAGGACCAGAGATGCCGAAGACCGACAACCGACCGACGATCACGATGGCGTGCACCGAGTGCAAGCGCCGCAACTACGTGACCGAGAAGAACCGGCAGAACGACCGCGACCGCATGGAGTTCAAGAAGTACTGCCGGTGGTGCCGCGGGCACACCCTGCACCGCGAGACCAGGTAGGCGCGCGGCTCCCCTCGACGCACGTCAGCGGTCGAGCGTGTCCAGCACCGCCGTCGCGACGTGCGCCCCGATCGCGAGCGAGGCGGTCGCGGCCGGCGAGGGAACGTTCAGCACGTGGACGGCCCGGTCGGATCGCGCGATGAAGAAGTCGTCGAGCAGCCGGCCGTCCCGTCCGACGGCCTGCGCGCGGACGCCGGCGGGCGCCGGCCGGAGATCCGCTGGGCCGACGCCCGGGACCAACCGGGCCAGGGAGCGGGCGAACCGGGTCCTGCTGAGCGACCGGATCACCTCCGCCGCACCCGTCCGCCAGAACCGGCGCCCCAGCCCGAGCGTCCCCCGATAGGCCAGCGCGTCCCACAGGTCCCGAGCGTCGACGTCGCTCCACGTGTACCCCTCCCGCGCCAGCGCGAGCACCGCGTTCGGCCCCGCGTGCACGCCGCCGTGCACGCCGCGGGTGAGGTGGACGCCGAGGAAGGGGAAGGCGGGGTCCGGGACCGGGTAGATCAATCCGCGGACGAGCCCCTCCCGTTCCGGCCGGAGCGTGAAGAACTCACCTCTGAAGGGAACGATCCGCAGCCCCGGCCGGACGCCGTCCATCGCGGCGATCCGGTCCGAGTGGAGGCCCGCGCAGTTCACGACGACGCGGGTGCGCACGTCGCCGGCACTCGACTCGACCTGTGCTCCGCCCGGGATCGGGTGGATCGCGGCCACCTCCGCGCCGAGCCCGATCGATCCGCCGCCGGCCAGGACCCGCCTGGCCATGGCCTCGGTGACCTCCACGTAGTCCACGCCGGACGTCGAGGGGGAGTGGAGGGCGGCGATCCCGACGGCGGCGGGCTCGAGATCGTGGAGCTCGCCCGGGCCGATCCTGCGGACCCCCGGGACGCCGTTGGCGAGACCCCGGCGGAGCAGCTCCTCGAGGCCCGGCAGCTCCTCCGGCTCCGTCGCCACGATGACCTTGCCGAACGGCGCGACGGTGATCGATTCCTGCGAGCAGAACTCCAGGAGCCGCCCGACTCCGGCCCGGCAGAGCAGGGCCTTGGCCGACCCTGGACGGTAGTAGATGCCCGAATGGACGACGCCGCTGTTGCGACCGGTCTGGTGGCGAGCCAGCGCCGGCTCCTTCTCCAGCACCGACACCCCGAGCCCCGGCCGGGCCTCCGTGAGCGCCATCGCGGTGGCCATCCCCACGATGCCGCCACCGACCACGGCGACGTCCACGGCGTCGGAACGGCTCACCGGAGGTCGCCGTGGACCGCGCGGGAGACGAGCGCCGCCCCTGTCATCGGCGGCAGATCCTAGGGCGGATGCAGGGTGGTGTCACCGGCCGGGCACGCCCCTGCGCAGGCTTCGACTGCGATGGTTCCATTTCGGTCTCCGAGCGGGTAGCCTCTCGGGCGCCCGAGCGGACGACCGCCGGGACGCCCCGTTCGACGCACCCCGGAGGGTCCACCGCACTGCGAGCCACCGCACGCCGTCCGTCGCCCCGGCGCGCCCCCGCACGCCACGCACGCCACCCGCTGGTTCGACCGCCGTTCCTGGCGTGGATCGCCGTCGTGGTCGTCGCATCGGTGGCGCTCTGGTCCCACGGCACCGTCGAGGGCGGGGGAGCGGTCGATCCGCGCCTGCGGTTCGACGACTCGCTCCGTCCCGCCGACCTCCTCCGATCGGGACCGTCGGGTGCGCCGGCATCCACCACCACGCCCGAGACCGGGACCACGACCTCCGCGGGGGCCGTCGTCGCGGGCACCTCGGCACAGACCATCGACGGGTTCGGCGCCTCTGGGGCGTGGTGGCCGAACGACCTCGTGCAGTTCTCGTCCCCGGCCCGGCAGCAGGTGGCATCGTGGCTGTTCGGGAGCCGCGGCATCGCGCTCAGCATCTACCGGTACAACATCGGTGGCGGCGGCGTGGGCGACGTCAACCGGGCCTCGCCAACGTTCCTCGTCCGCCCGGGAACATACGACTGGACCAGGGACCCCGGCGGTCAGCTGTTCCTCCGAGACGCCGCCCGGGCGCGCGTCCCCACGCTCGTCGGGTTCGCCAACACCGCCCCCGGCGCATGGACGACCAACGGGAAGGCCTGCGGCGGGCAGCTGAAGCCCGGCGACGAGGATGCCTACGCCGGCTACCTGGCGGACGTCGCGCGGCACCTCCACGACGCCCTTGACGCCACACTGCGCTACGTCAGCCCGATGAACGAGCCCGACAGCTCCTTCGACGGGTGCTACCAGGAGGGGATGAAGGTCCCGACGGCGCAGCGGTCGACGCTGGTGAAGGCGCTCGCCGGTGCCCTTGCGGCCAAGGCGCCCTATTCGGGGGTCATGGCCGACGAGACGAGCCACGTCGACACGTTCGTGGGCGAGGGCAGGAACTGGCTCGCGCCGCCCGGCACCTCGGCTGCGGTGAACGTCCTCGCCACCCACGACTACGACTTCGCCGCCAACTCGACGCTGCAGGACGCGGGGAACCTCGCGGCGTCCGTGGGCAAGCCCCTGTGGATGACCGAGATCTGCTGCAACCACGGCATGAAGTTCGCTCGCGGCTTCGACCCCACGATGACCGGAGCGATCTGGATGGCGAACGCCATCGCGCAGAACCTGACGCAGGCCTCGGCCACGGGGTTCGTCTGGTGGACCGCCCTGTCGCCGACCCTCGGATGCGACCCCCGGTCGTCCGGCTGCCCGACGTCGCGGAACGACTCCGGATGGGACGACGGGCTCGTGTACTACGACGGGAACTTCCGCACCGACCACAACCAGGGGCTGTACCCGACCAAGCGGCTCTGGGTCCTGGGGAACTTCAGCCGGTTCGTGCGTCCCGGCGCCGTGCGGCACCCGGTCAGCGGCGTCCCGCGGTCATTCCGCGTGCTCGCCTTCCGTTCCTCGGGGAGCTGGATCGTGGTGGTCGTCAACGAGGACGCCCCCGGCAGCGGGCCCGGCCGGCTGCCCATCACGCTCCCCGACGACGGCGCCACGCTCGGCGCGCCGGCCGCCTATGCCACCAACGGGTGGAAAGACCTCGAGGCCGCCGCCACCCCCACGCTGTCCGGGCACACGCTCTCGATCAGCGTCCCGCCGCGGAGCGTCACCACGTACGTCATCCCCGCCACGGGGGGATGACGCCCGCCGGGGGAGGAGGATCCGGAACCCGTCGTTCCAGGCACGCCACCGCCCCCACAGCACGCTCGCACCGATCGCCCCCGCGGGCGGGAGCAGGACGATCGTCGGCAGCACGTAGCGGTAGTCGAACATCGCGGTGGCCGCCGGCACGAGCAGGACGATCAGGCCCGAGCTCGCGAGCAGCAGGCTCTCGGCTCGGAGGCGCCGGCGCGCGAAGCGCGGCAGCCCCGCGGCACCGAGCAGGCCGAGCAGCAGCCCGAGGGCGAGCAACGGGCCCGGCGTGTACACGACGCGCTGGTACCGGGCCAGCCGCCGCGCGATCGAGGGATCGAACGACCCCGCTGGAACTCCCGGGACGGTGGCCGGCGGGATGTCGACGCTGAGGTGCTTCAGCGCCGGGAGTGTGGTGGGGAACTGCCAGATGGCGACGGGCTCGTCCTGCCGGTTCACGGGGTGGCCCGGTTCGAACGCGTGGAGCACGTCGCCGGCGATGACCCCGAGATAGGTCCAGGGCTGGGCCCTGATGGCCCGCAGCGCGAAGTCCTCGAGGGCGGCCGCGTGGTTCGCGCCGGGATGCGGGGGGAGCAGGCGGATCGGCGAGTCGTGTCCCCAGATGTAGAAGTTGGCGCTCGGTCGTTCCGACGGCGGCCGTGGATCGCACAGGACCCGTTCCTCCGGCGTCGGCGTGAACTTCGTACAGTCGGCGAACGTGGCCACGCGCCCGTAGAGGAAATAGCCATCGCGGTCCTCGATCGTGAACACCCCGCGCTCCGACTGGTACCAGCTCGCGTACAGGAGCAGCGGCGTCGCGAACGCCACGACGGCGAGCACGATCCGCCACCACCCGACCCGCTTGGCGATCAGGAAGACCACCGCCGGGACGACGAGGAACATCCCCACCGAGCGGGTGAGTCCGGAGGCGCCGAGGAGCGCGCCGGCCCCCACCGCGGCGAACACGCCGGGCCTGCGCTTCCAGACGAGCAGCGCGACCGCGGCGACCACGAGCGCCTCGAACAGCGTCTCGGCCATGAAGAAGGACTCGAGGTCGACCTGATAGCCGTCGAGCAGCACCGGTGCGGCGGCCACGGCCGCCAGCCACGGCCGGACGCCCAGGTGGACCAGGATCGCGTAGATCCCGACGCCGATCGCGATGCCGAGCACGTGCTGGAACGGCACCACCAGGCCCAGCGCGTGGCTGTGGGTCCACGGGAACAGGAACAAGCCGTACAGCAGAGGCCGGTAGTGGCCGGGGTGGAGGTGCCAGGACGCGGAGAGGTACCCGTACGAGTCGCCCCGGAACAGGAGCCCCGGGTGGTACGCGGCCGTGGCCAGGCCCCGCAGCTCCGCCGAGAGCAGGACCAGCGCGATGATCGGCAGGTGCCGGACGATGCGCTCGCCCCGCAGGACGCCGCGAAGGCGGTCCCATCCGGGACGTGCCGATGCAGCGTCGTCGGGTTCGGCGTCGGTCGTCATGGCGCAGCCCCGGTCGTTCACGCCGACCTCACCGATCGATCCGCGAACAGTCGCAACCCCACGGCGAACGCGACGGCCGCGAGCAGCACCACCGCGGCAGCGAGCAGCGTGAGCGCCCCCCGCCCGTCCATCGTGGTCAGCCGATGCCGGCGGGCCTCGTCGGCGAGGGTCAGGGCGCCGACGGCCAGCGAGGCCGCGGCGCCGACGATGGCCAGGATGCCGCCCGGCGACACGGCTCGGCGGATGGCGCCGCGGACGCGCTCGCTGCGCTGGTCGGCCACCGACCGGTACATCCGCAGCCACATGACGCTCTGGGCCAGGATCCCCCCGCAGACGGCGAGGAGGCTTCCGGCGACGACGTCGCCGGGAGCCGGGCCCAATCCGGTCGCCACGCCGGCCGCGG
>DATBHM010000323.1:0-12274 GCA_036557505.1 Actinomycetota bacterium
GACGGTCTGGGAACGCTCCGCCATCCGGAGTGGGTGGCGGAGTGGCCCCAGTCGGGCGAGCGGGTCCCCAGCCACGAAGCGGACCGGAAGATCCACGAGAACTACCCCGGCTACCCCACGCACGAGCTGACGTGGGCGGCCGGGGAGGACGAACGCAGGGCGCAGTCACCGCTGCTGCCGGTCCGGGTGTCGGGGGGCGGCGACCTGTGGGTGGGCGAGGCCGTGTTGACCTACCCCGAGGGGCCGCAGCACGCCGTGGCCGTCCTCGAGCTGCGCGACGGGCTGGTGTGGCGCGAGACCGTGTACTGGGCCGCGCCGTTCGATCCGCCCCCCGGCCGCGCGCGGTTGGTCGAGCCCGTCCCGTCGCCCGGCCGGGCGCGCGTGGTCCGCGGGGCCTCGCCGGAGGAGGAGGCCGGCCGCCGCGCGGCCTACGAGCGGTTCTACGCCGCGGTCGCTGCGGGAACGACCCGCGAGGAGCATCGGGCGGCCTACCTGGCCGGCATGCAGGAGCTGTTCACCGACGACGCCGTACAGGAGATGCCCCAGTCCGGTGAGCTGGTCCGGGGGCTGCCCAACATGACGGCGCTGGTCGAGGGGCACCCGGACTTCCCCGAGGACGGCCGGATCCTGCGGATCACCGGAGCCGGCGACATGGTCGTCGTCGAGGGCCGCCTCGTGTACGGACGGGGCGTGTTCTTCGAGGTCGTGGTGGCGCAGTTCCGCGGCGATCGCGTGTGCCGGAGCACCGAGTACTACGCCGCGCCGTTCGAGGCTCCGGAGTGGCGAAGCGACCTCGTGGAACCGATGTGACGGCGGGTCGGCGTACCGTGTCCGCTCCGAAGCTGGAAGGAGCGGACATGGGAACGTCGGCGCAGTACCACCGGGCCCCCGACGGCCTGGCGCCCGGCAACGGATACAGCCACGCGGTGGTGGCGAGCGGGCGGCTCGTCGCCGTCGCGGGGCAGGTGGCCATGGACGACCGCGGCGAGCTGGTGGGGGAGGGCGACGCGGGAGCACAGGCCGAACGGGTCTTCGAGAACCTCGGTCTCGCCTTGCGGGCCGCCGGAGCGACGTTCGCCGACGTCGTGAAGCTCGGCATCTTCGTGACGGACATCTCGATTCTGCCGGCGATCCGGGAGGTCCGAGACCGCCACGTCGACGTCGACCGCCCCCCGGCGAGCACCGCCGTGCAGGTGTCGTCGCTGTTCCGGCAGGGCTACCTGCTCGAGATCGAGGCGCTCGCCGTCGTCGACTGACGGTCGTGGCGAACCGGAGGATCGGCGAGGCCGAGCGCCGGGCCCGCCTGGCGCGGCGGCACCACCTCGCGCCCTCGGCGCGGTCGGACGGCGTCGCGCAAGTGGCCCGGGACGTGGTGGCGCTGCACGCCACCGACCCGGCGTCCGTCCACCTGGCGGCCTGGGCCCGGCTGCACGACCCGACCGTCGAGGCGGTCGACCGGGCGCTGTACGACGAACGGTCCCTGCTGCGGATGCTCGGGATGCGACGGACGATGTTCGTCGTCCCGACCGCGGCCGCGCCGGTGGTGCAGTCCGCGTGCACGGACGCCATCGCGGCCAGGGAACGGCTGCGCCTGGAGGAGGTCCTCGAGGCCGGCGGCATCGCGGACCCGGCCGGGCCATGGCTGCGACGCGTCGAGGACGATGTGGCGGCGGCGCTCGCCGCCCGGGGGGAGGCGACCGGTCAGGAGCTGTCGCGGGACGTCGCCGGGCTCCGGCAGCGCATCCACCTCGCCGAGGGCAAGGCCTACGCCGCCTCGGTGAACATCACCACCCGGGTGCTGTTCGTCATGGCGGCCGAAGGCCGCATCGTCCGGGGGCGGCCGCGAGGTTCGTTCATCAGCAGCCAGTACCGGTGGCGGCCGATGGATGCCTGGCTCCCGGGCGGGATGCCGTCGATGCCCGTCGACGAGGCCCGCGCCGAGCTGGTCCGCTCCTGGCTCGGGTCGTTCGGGCCCGGGACGGCGGCCGACGTGAAGTGGTGGACCGGCTGGACCGCCGGCGAGGCCAGGCGTGCCATGAGCGCGGTCGGCGCGGTCGAGGTCGAGCTGGATGGCGGCGGAACCGGACATGTGCTGCCCGACGACGAGGAGGTGTCGGACGCGCCCGAGCCGTGGGTGGCGCTGACGCCTGCGCTCGATCCCACCGTGATGGGCTGGCAGGGACGGGACTGGTACCTGGGATCGCACGGCCCGGCGCTCCTCGACCGTTCGGGGAACCCCGGCCCGACCGTGTGGTGCGATGGCCGGATCGTCGGCGGGTGGGCCCAGCGAGCCGACGGGGAGATCGTCGTTCGGCTGCTCGACGACGTCGGGCGCGTGGCCACCGATGCGGTCGGTGCCGAGGCCGACCGCCTCCGGCGGTGGCTCGGCGACATCCGCGTCACGCCACGGTTCCGGACGCCGCTCGAGCGGGAGCTCTCCGCCTGAGCCGGAGCCGTCTGCCGGAGCCGCGGAGACGGCCCGTCTACGATGACGCCGTCAGGTCCATCCGAACACGGAGGTCCCCATGACCGACTTCAAGCCCGCCGGGTACGGCACCGTCACCCCGTATCTGCCCGTCGAGGGCGCCGAGCGGGTGATCGAGTTCGCGAAGCGAGCCCTCGATGCGACCGAACGCCTCCGGCTGCCGGGCCCTGAGGGCTCGGTCGGCCATGCCGAGCTCCAGATCGGGGACTCGGTCGTGATGCTCGGCGACGTCCGGGACCCGGCCGACGCGATGCCGGGCATGCTCCACCTGTACGTGGAGGACTGCGACGCCGCCTACGCGCGGGCGTTGGAGGCGGGGGCGACGACGACCCGCGAGCCACGGGACGAGTTCTACGGGGACCGCATGGCGGGTGTGCGGGATCCGGTGGGGAACGTGTGGTACTTCGCGACCCACGTCGAGGACGTGTCGGACGACGAGATGGTCCGCCGCGCCGGGGAGCGCGCGGACGGTTCCGAGGAGCGCGCATGAGCGTCGAGTTCCCGGCGGAGGGGATGGAGCTGACCCACCTGCTGGTGGTGCGTGACCTGTCGGCCTCGGTGCCGTTCTACCGCGACGTGCTCGGCGCCGAGGTGTATCGGGAGTACGGGGGGACGTCGTGTGTGCTGCGGTTCCTCGGGACGTGGCTGCTGATCGTCACCGGAGGGGACCCGACGAAGGACAAGCCCACCGTCACGTTCGCCCCGCCGGCCGACCCCGATCGGGTCGCGCACGAGATGACGATCCGGGTTCCGGATTGCCACGGCGCGTACGAGACGCTCCGGTCGCGAGGGGCCGAGTTCCTGACGCCGCCCGTCGAGTACGAATGGGAGGTCCGGGCGTTCTTCCGCGACCCCGACGGCCACCTGATCGAGATCAGCGAGGCCCGATCCCGCTAACGAACCTCGCCCTGCATCCGTGCGGGCGGTTCGTCGACGGACGTTTCCCGGCTGCTACTCGGGACCGAGCGCGTCGATCGCCACCACCGAGGCCAGGATCAGGCCCTCGTCCTCGCCGCCCTCGATGGCGATGCCGTAGCTGTCCCGGACCCGGAACCACTTCTTCGACACCTTCGCGACGCGCTGGCCGTCGCGTTCGATCTCGTACTCGTGCTCGAGCAGGTGCCCGTGGGCCTTGAGGTCCTTGCCGTCCTCGATCTCGATCGCGAACCGGTCGCCCCATCCGGCCGCCCGCCGCACCGTGGCCAAGGTCTTCCCGTCGCGCTCGATCCGGAACTTGTCACGAAGGGTCAGCTTCCGTTCCCTGATGGTGGCGAGCTCGCGGCCATTCGCATCCTGGAGCACCCACTCGTCCCGGAACCGCATGGCCTTGCCGTCCACGTGGTAGACCTTGCGCCCGGAGTCGTCCTCGATCCAGTAGTCGTCGCCGATGGTCATCAGGTCGCTCCGCATCACGAGCTTCCGCCCCTGCGGCTCGTCCCGTTCCTCGTCCTCGCCCTTCCCGAACGCCACGGCGGCCTCCTTCTGTGAACGGTTCGTGCGCAAACCCGGCGAAGTCTCGCATCCGGACGACTGCCGGGGAAGAGCGGTTCATACTGGTGCCTCGGCCTGCGCGACACCTGGAACCGAACGGAGCACCGACGAGGATGAAACAGGACCGTTCCGACGCCACGATCGAAGAGGTGGTTGCCGCGGTACGGCGCGACATGGGCGCCGCCGCCCCGGGCCCCGGTGAGGCCCGGCCCGACCAGGGCCAGGTCCTGGCCGCCGTCTACCGGTGGTTCGACGCCTGGAACGCCCGGGACGCCGATGCCGTGGTCGCGCTGATGGCCGAACGCGGAGGGTTCTCCGAGCCGGCCACCGACGGCCCGCTCCGGGGGGACGCCCTGGCCGCGCGGGTCCGCTCCGTGATCGCCCAGTTCCCGGACCTGTCGTTCGACCTCCTGGCCGAGTCCGTCATCGCCCCCAACACGGCCATGGCGGAGTGGCTGCTCCGGGGGACCGACTCGACGCTCGGCCGGACGGTTGCGGTGCCGGGCATCGACGTGGTGGTGGTCCGCGACGGGCGCGTGCTGGTCGCGCGGCGGCTGTTCGACCGCGTGATGCTGTACGAGCAGCTCGGCCTCACGGTCGTCCTGATGCCCCAGAGCTCGGGCGACTGACCCGGCCCCGCGGGCCGTCAGGAACGCGCGGCGTCGAGCTCGTTCACCAGCCGCTTCGGGGCGACCCGGCGGTAGCTCTCCTCGACCCAGTCCTTCAGGACGGCGAGCGGCGGCTGGCCGGGCCCCAGCGTGATCGACACCCACCCGGCCTTCCCGAGGCCGTAGCCCGTTGGCGTGGCGCCGGGCAGCGCGAGCGCCTGCTCGAGCGACTCGTCGAGCTTCACCGCGATCCCGACGTCCGAGGTTCCCTCGCCGGCCCCGAGGAACACGAAGATCTTCTTGTTCACCTTGGCGACCGATTCACCCCACGGATGGTCCTCGTACGCGCCGGGAAACGCCAGGGCGTGCGTCAGCAGCGCGGTTCGGGTGCGTCGGGGATCGCTCGGCATGGCTCCACGTCGAGCGTACCGCGGCGATCAGTTGAGGTTGTAGGCGAATTCCTCCGACATCTCCGTGTCCAGCCCCGCGAACTCCACCTCGTCGTCCACGCGGACCCGCTCGAATCGATCGAGCACCTTGAGGATGAGCCACGTCAGCACGAACGCGTACACGGCAACGAGCGCGGTCGCGGCGACCTGCTTGCCGAAGAACGCCGCGTTGCCGGCCCACAGCCCGTCGGCCCCCGCCGGGTTCACCGTGAGGTAGGCGAACACCCCGAGCAGGGTGGTGCCGAGGGCGCCGCCCACGCCGTGCGCGCCCCACACGTCCAGCGCGTCGTCCCACTTCCGGCGCTCCCGGAACACGACGGCCAGGTAGCAGATCGAGCCCGCGAGGACGCCCACGACGAACGCCGCCCACGTCGGGATGTAGCCGGCGCACGGCGTGATGCAGGCCAGGCCGGCGACGGCGCCGGTGAAGGCGCCCACGAGGCTCGGCTTGCCGTCCTTCCACCACGTGATCGCCAGCCACGTGCACATGGCGATCGAGCCGGCGATGTCCGTGTTGACGAACGCCTGGGCGGCGACGCCGTTGGCCGCCAGCGCCGATCCGGCGTTGAACCCGAACCAGCCGAACCACAGCAGCCCGGTCCCGAGGGCGACGAACGCCACGTTGTGCGGGACCGTCTTCTCTCCGGGTGCGAACTTCCGGGCGCCCACCACCCACACGCTGGCCAGCGCGGCGAATCCGGCGCTCGTGTGCACGACCAGGCCTCCGGCGAAGTCGAGCGCGCCCCAGGTCGCGAGGAACCCGCCTCCCCACAGCCAGTGCGCGATCGGGATGTACACCAGCAGGCTCCACAGCACCAGGAACTTCAGGTAGCTCTTGAACTTCACCCGGTCGGCGAACGCGCCGGTGATGAGGGCCGGCGTGATGATGGCGAACATCTCCTGGAACGTGAAGTGCGCCAGGGCAGGGATCGTCGGCGCCCACGGGCCGGGCTGCTCGCCGACCCCCTTCAGGAACGCCCAGTCGAGGTTCCCGATGAACCCGCCGTGCCCTCCGGAGAACGCGAGGGAGTACCCGACGGCGACCCAGATGGTGGTGACGACTCCCATCGAGATGAAGCTCTGCATCACCATCGACAGGAAGTTCTTGCGCCGGACCAGGCCGCCGTAGAAGAAGGCCAGCCCCGGCGTCATCAGCGCGACGAGCGCGGCGCTGAGGAGGACGAACGCGGTGTCGCCCGCGTTGATCACGTACCCCACCCCCTTTCGCCCGGGCCTCGTGGCGACCCCCGCTGGGCCGCCGGCCCGTAGTTCGCGTGCCCCCGCGGTGGCGCTCCCTCGCTACCACGTGGACGGCCGTATTCGACGCCTTTCCCACCGAGGCGAGCAAATGGGTCGGGAGCTCCGACGCGGTTGACATGTGACCGTTCGGTCACATAAGATCGCGCCATGACCGACGACCGGGTGTTCAAGGCGCTGGCGGATCCGACGCGGCGGTTCCTGCTGGACCGGCTCTTCGAGCGTGACGGCCGCTCGCTCACGGAGCTCGAATCCGAGCTGGAGATGTCGCGGTTCGGCGTGATGAAGCACCTCCGCATCCTCGAGGACGCGGGGCTCGTGGTCACCCGCCGGTCGGGCCGGGAGAAGCTGCACTACCTGAACCCGGTCCCGATCCGCCTGATCCACGATCGGTGGATCGACAAGTACCGCGAGCGCCAGGCATCGGCGCTCGCCGATCTCAAGCAGGAGCTCGAGGCGAACCCCACGGCGGAGTTCGCGGGGAAGGAGGCGGGATGAGCACCACCACCGGAACGCAGGTCCAGACCACGCAGGTGTACCGGGTCTACATCAAGGCCACGCCCCAGGCGATCTGGGATGCGATCACCCGGCCGGAGTGGACCCTGCGGTACGGCTACACCTCGTCGGTCGAGTACGACCTCCGGCCGGGCGGCGCCTATCGGGCGCGTCCGAGCGACGCCATGCGTGAGGCCGGCGACGCGATGGGGCTCCCGACGCCGGACGTCATCGTCGACGGCGAGGTCGTCGAGGCGGTCCCACCGCGCCGGCTCGTGCAGACGTGGCGGCTGCTGATGGATCCGGAGATCGCCGCGGAGGGGTTCACGAGGCTGACCTACGAGATCGACCCCGTGCGCGACTCGACGCGGCTCACCGTGACGCACGAGTTGGAGGGCGCGCCCAAGCTCGCCCTCATGGTGTCGGGGGCCCACGAGGACGAAGGGGGTCCCGGCGCGGGCGGCGGCTGGGCCTGGATCCTGTCCGAGCTCAAGACGCTGCTCGAGACGGGGTCGTCGTTCCAGACCGAAGGCTGAACCGCGAGCGAGGAGGCGCCGGCCGAGCCGGCGCCTCCTCACCCTCCTCCCGCGATCGCCTCGTTCGTCGAGGCCTCGAAGACGCGGACCGGTTCGGCGAAGCCCTTGAGCTCCAGCGAACCCAGCTCGGTGAACCGCAGTCCGCCGTCGTCGCGAAGCGCGTCCACGGTCGGCTCGTTCACCAGGACGCGGCCGGCCGAGGCATGCGCCGAGAGCCGGGCTGCCATGTTCACCGTTCGTCCGAAGTAGTCGCCGGCGTAGGCGACGACCCGCCCCGCCGCGATCCCGACGTGGGCTGGGGGCAGCCCCGCGACCGGGACGGCCTCGACCAGCCGCAACGCCGCGCCCACCGCGCCACCCGCCTCGCGGAAGGCGACCATCACCCCGTCGCCGAGCCACTTCACCGGCGTTCCGCCACGGGTCCGGGCCTCCTGCTCGACGATCCCGGCGAAGACCGAAGCAGCCTGGGCGGCGGCCGCGTCGCCGCGCTCCTCGGTGAGGCGCGTATACCCGGCCAGGTCGACGAACGCCATGGCCGGGAGCCGTTCGGCCCGCCCCAGCCGGCCGCTCCGTTCGAGGTCGTCCTCGATGTGCTCGACGAGGTGCTCGGTCCATTGCAGCTCCTGCTGCCGCCGAACCATCGCGATCAGCGTCCGGTCGACGAGGACGTTGAACTCGCCGGCCATCTCCGACGCCGTCTCCATGGCCTCGGCCTGCGTCTTCCCCTGGTCGAGGAGCGGCCGCTCGAAGCGCTCGTGGTAGACCTCGTTCTCCGCCTGGCAGAGGCGCCGGATCCCGTCCGCGTAGGCCCGGCCCAGCCGGACGAACCACTGCTCGTCCATCACCCCGGTTGCGAACGAGAGCTGAATCAGAGGGACGATCTCCTGCTCGTCCTCCCTGATCCGGTCGTCGGCCGCCATCGGGGCGAATCCCATCGCCTCGAAGGTGGCGCGCATCGATGCGAACGGAACCCCGGCCTCCTCCGCGACCTCGCGATACGTCCGTGTCGAACGCTCCGCCCACCGCCGGTAGACCGGCGCGTCGAGGAACGCGAACGACAGCCGGCGCTCCCGGACCGACTCCGCGATGGCGTCCATGGGAAGCCCCGCCCGTTCGCATGCGACGGCGAGCAGGACCCGACGGACGTCGCCGACGCCGAACCCGTCCCCGCCGGGTGTGCAGAGGCCGAGCTCCGCCATCCGCTCGACGTCGGCCGCATCCACGCCGGCGCGCGCGGCGACCTCGGCGGCCGTGAGGGCGTCGGAACTCATCGACCCCGATGGTACGGGGCGGGGGTCCACGGCGGTGTGCCGGGTACGACCGCCGTCCTACACTCCGCGCACGATGGCCAGGGTGTGCGCCGCCTGTGGGGTCGAGAACCCCGACGTGGCCCGGTTCTGCCTGGCCTGTGGGTCGGCGCTCGACGGGCAGGCGGCGAAACGGTCCGTCCGCGAACGGAAGTACGCCGCCGCGCTGTTCGCCGACCTGGTCGGCTCGACGTCGCTCGGCGAACGCGAGGACCCCGAGGTCGTCCAGTCGCTGATCGCGGGGACGTTCCGCCGGCTCACCGAGGAGGTCGAACGCTACGGCGGCATCGTCGACAAGGTCATGGGGGACGCGATCCTCGCGATCTTCGGCGTGCCGGCGGCGCACGAGGACGACCCCGAGCGCGCCGTGCGGGCGGCGCTCGAGATGCAGGCGGTCCACGCCGACCTCAGCCGGGCCGCCCGGGCAGAGGGACGCCCCGCCCTCGAGCTTCGCATCGGCGTCGAGGCGGGCGAGGTCATGGTGAACATCGAGCCCGACGCCGCGCTGGGGGACCGCATGCTGACGGGGGACGCCGTCAACACGGCCGCGCGGCTCCAGTCGGCCGCCGTCCCGGGCCGGGTGTGGGTCGGTCCGGCCGTCTACGCCTCGACCCGGGAGGTCGTCGAGTACCGCGAGCTCCCACCCCTCGCCCTCAAGGGCAAGGCCGAGCTCGTTCCCGCGTGGGAGGCCCTCGGCGTCACCGTCCGACGAGCGGGCGAACGACCACGGCTGGGGTTCGAGGCGCATCTCGTCGGTCGGGACGAGGAGATGAGCGTGCTGAAGGAGACCTTCCACCGGGTCCGTCTCGAAGGGCGCAGCGCCCTGGTCACCGTGATCGGCCCGGCCGGCGTGGGGAAGTCGCGGCTGGTGTGGGAGTTCCAGAAGTACGTCGAGGGGTTGCCCGAGCAGGTGGCGTGGCTGAAGGGGCGGTGCCTCGCATACGGCAACCCCTCGTACTCGGCGCTCGCCGAGGCGGTCAAGCTGCGGTGCGGGATCCACGACGACGACCCGCCGGACATCGTCCGCGAACGAGTGGCCGAGACGGTTCGGGACGTGTTCGGCGACTCCGGGACCGGTGAGGCGGCCGCGCACATCGAGCTGCTGGTCGGAACGGCGGACGAGGACGGCGCCGGCGTCGTGCACCGCGAGGAGCTGTTCGAGACCTGGCGGCGGTTCCTCGAACGGATCGCCCTCACCGGTCCGCTGGTCCTGGTGCTGGAGGACGTCCACTGGGCCGACGAGGGGCTGTTCGACTTCGTGGACCAGGTCGCCGACCTCGCAACGGGCCCGGTGCTCCTCCTGACCCTCGCGCGTCCCGAGCTGATCGAGCGCCGCCCGACCTGGGGCGGGGGGAAGCGCAACTACGCCGCCGTGTGGCTCGAGGGCCTCACGCCCGAGGAGAACGAGTCCATGCTCCTCGACCTCCTCGGCGACGCGTTGCCCCCCGAGGTCCTGCGCACGGTGGTCGACCGCGCGGAGGGCAACCCGCTGTTCACCGAGGAGCTGGTCCGGTCGTTCATGGACCTCGGGATCATCCGCCTGGTGGGCGGGACCAACCGCTGGGAGCTGGCCCGGCCGCCCACCGACTTCGAGCTGCCGCGATCGATTCACGGGCTCATCGCGACCCGGCTCGACTCGCTGCCGGTCGAGGAGAAGGCGGTGATCCAGGACGCGTCCGTGATCGGCCGCATCTTCTGGAACGGCACGGTGGCCCGGCTGTCGGAACGGGACCCGGCGGAGGTCCGCTCCCTGTTGTCGCGGCTCCGCGTCAAGGAGCTGGTCATCCCCCGGGAGCCGTCGGCGTTCACGGGGGAACAGGAATGCGCGTTCCGTCACGCGCTCATCCGTGACGTCGCGTACGACTCGCTGCCCAAGGCCGCGCGCGCCGAGAAGCACGCGGAGGTGGCGCGGTGGGCCGAGCGGCAGTCCGGGGAACGCGCCCCCGAATTCGCCGAGCTCCTGGCGACCCACTACGCCGAGACCGTTCGGTACTTCATCGAGCTGGGGGAGACCGGGCCGCGGCTGAGCGACACGCAACGCGAGCTGGTCCGGTGGGCTCGGATGGCCGGCGACCGGGCGGCCCGGCTGTGGGAGGCGGCCGCGGCGGTTCGCTGGTACCGAACGGTGCTCGACCACGGCGAGGCCGCCGGCATGGAGCCCGTCGCCCGGGCCCAGATCTGGTCCGCGCTGGCCAGGGCAGGAGAACACACGCTTCCACATCCGGAGGTCATCGAGGCGCTCGAGCGGGCCCGGGCCCTCTTCGACGAGCTGGGCCTCGCAATGGAGACCGGGGGCGTCGAGGCGCGTCTGGCGATGGCCAGCCTGAACATGGGCCGGGCGGACCTGGTGTTCGGCCACCTCGCGCGGGCCATGGAGCTCCTCGAACCCCAGGGCGACAGCGCCGACCTGGCGGTGTCGCTCCACGTCTCCGGGGTGGTCATGACGATCATGGAGCGCCAGGGCGAGGGCGAGGCGCTGCAACGTCGGGCGGTGGCCATGGCGGAACGCGTCGATCCATCCGGCGAGCTCGCGGCGGACTTCAGCGGCGAGCTGGGCGGCGTGATCGCGGAGAGCGGTCGGTTGGAGGAGGGCCTCCCGATGATCGAGGAGGGGTACCGCCGGGCCGTCCGGCGCGGGAACCTCGAGATCGAGCTCCGCCTGGCTCCCATCCTGGCCATGACGCTGGAACGGTCCGACCGGCCGGACCCGGAGCGGTGCGAGGAGGTGCTCCGCCGCGCGATCGACCTCTCGCTCCGGCAGGGGTTGCTCGCCAGGGCGTGCTGGTCCGGCAACTACCTGGGCATGATCCTGTTGGGGGCCGGCCGGGTGAGGGACGCGGTGGACGTGCTGGACGGGGCGCTCCGGCACGTCCGGTCGACCGGTCAGGCCGGATGGATCGCGGCGCTCCTCGGCAGTTTCGCCAACGCGCTCGCCGTCGCCGGTCGCCTCCGGGCGGCCGAGGACCTGATGGCCGAATGGTCCACGCTGAACCTCGAGGAGTGGGCCCGGATGGACCCCGCGCCGGGACTGGCCAGAGCTCGGCTCGCCCAGGCTCGCGGCGATCTCGACGCCGTCCGCGAGGCCGAACCGTCACCGCTCAAGACGCGGCATTTCGGCGAATCCCACGACCTGTTGGTCCACTGGGTCCGGGCGCAGGTGGCCGACGGTCGGGCGGATCTCGTCGAACCGCATCTCGCCGTGCTCCGCGATCTCGCCATCTCGCAGCCGCTGAGCGCCGCCTACCTGCCGTGGGTCGAGGGACTCGTGACGGGCGAGGACGCCTCCCTGGCGGCCGCGGTCGATGCCTTCACGAAACGTGGCCGTCCCGTCTCCGAGGTCGAGTGCCTGCTCGATCGGGCGGCCGTGCTCGAGCGATCGGGCGCCGACGGCGGGACCACGCGTGAGCGGGCCGAGGCGCTCGCGCAGGGGATCGGAGCGCTCCTGTTCGTCCCGAGCTAGCGTTCCGGCGGCTCCCGTTCGGCCGGCGGGGGCTACTCGGGGGCGATCACGACGGCCTCCCAGGGTTCGAGCGAGTCGACGCGGGCCGATCCGCCCCGATCCCGGGCGTGGGAGCTCGAGAGCAGGACCCGGCCCCGGGGCAGGTCGACGGGGGCGCGTTCCTCCGACAGGTTGGCGGCGATCGTG
>DATBHM010000324.1:0-4275 GCA_036557505.1 Actinomycetota bacterium
ACCGGCCCGGCCACCTCCCGTCGCGGGCGCCGCGCGGCGCCGACGGCGGTGCCGGTCCGGCGCAGCAGCACGACGAGCGCCACGGTTGCGAGCGCCACCTCGACGGCGACCGGCACCGCCCAGGCCAGCGCGACGGCGGTGCCGCCGAACCCGAGCGACAGCGCCGCCCCCACGAGCAGGGGCCGGGCCACCGGCACCCCGATGCGGTCCAGGTACACGTACGGCCCCATCGAACCAAGGCCCCGGGCGCCCGACAGCACGACGGTCGACACCGCGGCGAGCGGGAGGAACGGCGCGAGGGCCCGGAGGTAGTCGGCCCCGGCGTCGGCGCCGCCGTTGGTGATCAACACGCGCGCGATCTCGGGCGCGAACGTGAAGACGATCGCCGCGAACAGCGTCGCCGTGACCACGACGGGGACCACCGCCACGGGCACCGTCTCCCGCATCTCGTGATGGCGCCCGAGGGCCCGGAGCCCCGCCAGGCTCCGCATCAGCCCGGTGTCGGCGCCGAGCGTGGCGATCTCGGCCAGGATCAGGAACAGCGTGATGCAGACGAACAGCGGCCCGGACCCCGCGGGCCCGAGCCCCCGGGTCACGACCACCACGAGCACGAACCCGAGGATGCCGGCCGTGGCGGCGCCGACGAGGCTGAGCGTCCCCGATCGGGCCAGCGTCCCGAGGTGGTCCTGCGTTCCGTTCCGCTCGGCCACCCGCCGGGGGCCGGCCTCGACGCCGGCGGGCACCGACGTCACGCCACCGCCCGCAGCCGGACGAGCCGGCGCGGGGGGGCGCTCTCGGATGACGACTCCTCCTCCGCGACCTCCATCAGCCCGAGCGCCGCCGCGACCATGATCACCTGGAGCACCGTCGGCAGCTGCCCGTAGAACAGCGTCTCGGCGACCGCCATGAGCAGCGTCAGGTGCAGGCACAGGCCCATCCGGGACCGCAGCCGCCGCGTCCGCCACGCCATGAGGATCAGGAACCCGCAGTACAGGACGGCGCCCGGAATGCCCTGCGAGTACAGCGTGTCCCACACCTGGCCGTGCGTTCCGGCCGCGGGCAGGTTCGGATCGCTCGATTGCAGCTCGGGGACCCCGTGGCCGAACAGCGGCGAGTCCTCGACCCCCTGGATGGTCTCCGTGTAGATGGACAGCCGCCCCTCGTTGCTCTGCTTGTGCTCCGACCTGGTCGCGACCGTCGAGCCGATCGACGTGGAGACCAGCACGAAGGCGCCGAGGGCCGCCACGACCGCCAGCGTCAACAGCAGCCGCACCCGGCCCCGTCGGGCCAGGCGGAACGCCGCGTAGACGAGGGCGCCTCCGAGGACGAGCCACGCGCCGCGGTTGCCGGACAGGACGAGCGGCACCGGCGAGACGGCCAGCGTGAACCGCATGGCGTTGCGTCGGAACCGGGTGGCCGCCGAGAACGCGGCGATGACCGCGAACGGAGCGGTCAGGGCGAAGACGGCGCCCCATTCGTTCGTGAACGGGAACGGCGCGTCGGGCCGGGCCACGGCCTGCTCCCCCACCACCAGCGACTGGATCTGGGCGAAGTGGACGTGGACGAGCGAGTACACCCACGAGTTCGCCGTCAGGCTCCGCGGCAGGATCCGCTCCGCGAGCGTCACCAGGGAGAACCCCGGCACGAGCAGCCCCAGGTAGCCGCCGCCGACCACGATGGCGAAGAACCCCCCAATGATGCCGGCGACCCGGCGGGTCAGGTCGTGGGGCAGGTTGTAGACGTACAGGAACAGCACCGTGGCCGCCCCGTAGATCGAGGCGCGGTACGCGAACACCAGCACGCGGGTCGTCGTGTCGATCTGGAGGGCGGAGAGCAGCATCCAGGCCACGAACAGGAACCACACCCCGCTCCCCCAGGGGGTGTCGACCTCCGTCCGGGTCATGAGGATCAGCAGCATGGCGATGCCGGCCAGGGCCCACACGAACGAGCCGATCCCGGCCAGATACCAGACGGGGAAGAGCAGGAACAGCGCCTTGAGCGGGGTGAGCGAGAGCTCCCGCCGCCGGGCGGTGTCGGGCAGCAGCTTCGCCCTCACGTCAGATTCCCTTGCCAGCACGGTGCGCCATCCGCAGGACGAATCCGGGCGAGACCAGCCGGCTCGACACCAGCAGGGCGATGTACGCGCGGCGCTCGCGCCAGTCGGCACCGACGGCGCGGCGAACCCACTCCATCGAACGCCGTCGCTCGCCGGCGCCGGCCAGGAGGAACGCGATCTGCCCAGAGATCCGCGCGTAGCCCACCCGGTCGGTCCGGAACTCCGGGAAGCGCCGGAGCAGCTCCTCCAGGGCCGCGGCGTGCGTGGACCAGCTCTCCGCGAAGAACGACACGGGATGCCAGTAGGCGCGGACCAGGGGCCGGCGGACCACGACGATCGGGCCGTGGCGCGCGGCGCGGAGCATGAACTCGTAGTCCTCCGCGTGGCTCCGCGGCAGCTCCTCGTCGACCAGGCCGATGCGCCCGTCCAGGTCCTCCTTCCGGATCAGGAAGCTCGACGTGTGCACGTCGGCGATCCGGGACCGGAGCAGGGTGCGGAACGTGATCTCGGGCAGGTCGGGGACGCGGGGGAACACCTTGCCGTCATAGTGCACGAACATCCCCGTCCCCACCATCGACGCGTCCGGCCGCGCGGCGAGGGCGTCGACCTCGAGGCGGATCTTCTCGGGCAGCCACTCGTCGTCGTCGTCGCAGTGCGCCACCAGCGACCCCGTCGAGGCCACGATCCCGGAGTTCCTGGCGCCGGCCAGCCCGGGGGTCCGTTCGTTCGGCACGGCGCGCAGCGTGCGGCCGGCGGGCACCTCGACATCGGGCAGCGCGATCTCGGTCCGGTCGAACACCACGACGCACTCGATCTCGCCGGCGTAGTCCTGTCCGAGGATGGAGGCCACAGCGCGGCGCAGCATCTCCGGGCGGTCCCGGGTGGGGACGACGACCGAAACGGTCGGCGGCGCCGGGGCCCCGGACGCTGCACCGGCGGCCCCGCGTCGGCTCCGGGCGCTCACCGTTCCCGGTGCCCGCCGTACCGCGCGAGGCCGACCGCCGTCATGGCGGTCACGAGCTTCCGCTGCCGGGCGGGCATCCTCGACCGCCAGGCCTCGTCCGGCCGGAGCGGCACGAGGCCGGTCGTGAATCGCATGGGGTTCCCGGACACGGTGTGCCCGGCGCCGAGCTCCACCGATCCGTCGTGGATGAAGCCGAGGTCTCCCTCCGTCGGCCGCCGGCCGGCGAACTGGAGGATCCGGCCCATCTCCTCCCGGGGACGGCGGACGAGCGACTCGTAGCGCACCACGTGGGACGGCGTGCCCGTCGCGGCCAGGACGTCGAGGCCGCCGTTGTGCGCCAGCCAGTGCAGGCTGGTGACGGCCGGCGGCCAGGTGTTCATGTATCGATCCTCGCCGACGACGTCGGGCCGCCGGACCTGCTTCGTCAGGGAGTAGGCCACGCCGCGGCTGTCCCGGACCACGTGGACGGTGCGGAGCGAGACGCCCGGGACCCCCCGGACGACGAACGCGTAGGACGCATGCTTGGACGAGTCCACGACGACCCGCGCGCCGCTCACGCTGTGCACCGCGCGGTACAGCGGGGCGAGCATCTCGCGGAGCTCCGTGAGCGACCGCCGGTATCCGGGAACCAGTCCCGGCGCGAGCATCAGCGGGATGTTGCGCTGACGGTCGACCTCGTGGCGCAGGGCGACGACGGCGTCGACGTCGACCGCCGACCAGGAGCCGAACGCCTCCTCGCCCACCGCGCCCCAGAACTCGCACTCGGCGAACGGACGTCCGCAGCCGCACAGCGTGCCTTCGCCGAGCCCCCGCTCCCACAGGAACACGATCTCACCCACCGGGTGGAACCCGCGGACCTCGCCCAGCATCCGCTCGAGGAGCGTGGTGCCGCTCCGCCCCATCCCCCCGACGTACAGGACGGGGATCCCGGGGCCGGCTCCCGGGTGGGTGGCCAGCGTCTCCACGAGCCGTCCGAACCGCTCCGCGGTCTCGTTCGGCTCCTCCGACGAGGTCTCCGCCCGGAACGCCGACGGCTCAACCAGCGCCCGGTCGAGCGCCGCCCACAGCTCCTCCTTCGACTCGGCGCCGTGCGCCAGGCCCCGGGAGGCCAGGTACCGCGTGAACTGCACCTGGTGGTCGTCGACGGCTTCGCCGAAGCCGCTCAGGCGGGGGACGACGATCGGGATGTGCCCCATGCGTCGGGCCTCGGAGGCGCTGGCCGTGCCGCCGTGGCAGACGACGACCGTGGCGTTCC
>DATBHM010000325.1:0-2561 GCA_036557505.1 Actinomycetota bacterium
TACGGTCGCGGCGAGGCCGTCGATTCCTCCTCGATCCCCGGGCTTCGCGTTCCGGTCGACCAGGTTCTGGGCGATCCCGTCGACGCCCGCTGAGGCTCGCGCCGGACCCCGGACATCATCACCTGCAGACACGGCCGGCCCTGATGGCGAAGAATGACCGCAGCGCGTGGCCGTCTGCCGTCGTGCGGCTGGATGTCATGGAGGGCGAGATGCAGCATTCACACACCGGTCGGCGCCGCTCGGCGCTCGCCGCGTTCATCGTATCCGTCGTCGTCGCGGCGATCGGCGTGCTGGCCGTCCCGGCCGGGGCCGCCGCCATCCAGGTCAACTGCGGCAGCCAGAACCTCCAGGTCAAGATCAACGGGGCCGCTCCCGGGTCGACGCTGCTGATCAAGGGCACGTGCATCGGCAACTTCCTCGTGAACAAGGACCTGACGCTCAAGGGCAACCCCTCGGCGACGTTGGACGGCAACGACTCCGGGACGACACTGACCGCGCCGGACACGCACACGGTCCACCTGTTCGCGCTCACGATCACGGGCGGATCGGCGATCATCGGGGCCGGGATCAACCGACAGGGCGGCGGCAACAAGCCACTCACGCTGAACGGCGTGACCGTCGAGGACAACGTGGCCTCGGGGACCACGGCCGAAGGCGGCGGGATGGCCATCGGCGGCGGCCGGCTGACGCTCCTGAACTCGAGCGTGATCAACAACAGGGCGTCGGCCTTCAGCTCGACCGGGAGCGCCAATGCGATTGCCGGGGGCATCTTCACGAACGGCCCGGTCACCATCATCGGCTCCACGGTGAGCTCCAACCGCGCGGTCGGGAATTCGACGGTCAGCTCCTCGGTCGGCGAGGCGGGCGGCATCCTGGCCTCGACCGGAAACGGGAACATGACCCTGAAGTCGTCCCACTTCGACGACAACAGGGCCACGGCGATCGCAGCAACCTCGGCCACCACCGTGATCGGCGGCGTCAATCTGTCCACCAGCGGGGACCTGCTCATCCAGAGCTCCACCGCCTCGGGGAACCTGGCGACGGCGTCCGCGTCGGGGGCCAACGCCGGCACCTCGGTCGACGGCGGTCTCTCCCTGAGCTTCGAGGTCGGCACCATCTCCGGGCTGACGATGGCCGGGAACCAGGCCACGGCGACCTCGCCGGGCGGCGACGCCACGGCGGTCGTCGGTGGGCTCAGCGCCACCGGCAACACGAAGCTCACCGTCACGGGGGTTCGCATCACCGGGACGCGCACGACGGCGACGGCCGCCGGCACGGCGACCGCCGTGACCGGCGGCATGTCCGGCAACGGCCGCGTGATCATGAGCTCCTCGATCGTCTCCACGTCGACGGTCCGCGCCGACGCGGGAACGGGCACGGCGACCGCGGTGGCCGGGGGACTGAACCAGAGCGGGCCGCTCTCGGTGACCAGGTCGACCATCGACCGGAACCACGTGGTCGCGAGCTCCGACAGCAGCGGCGCCATCGCCGAGATCGGAGGACTGAACAGCGTCGACCGATCCACCGTCACCGCGTCCACGATCAGCCGGAACACCCTCCAGGCCACCGCCACGGGGGCGAACACCGCCACGGCGGTGGGTGCCGGCCTCCACCTCAGCGGGACCGAACCGATCAAGCTCACGAACTCGACGGTCGCGAGCAACACCGCCCGGGCCGAGTCGGACACGGGCACCGGCACCGCGGTCGCGGTCGGCGGCGGCATCGACGCCGGCGCGGACTCGGTCCTCCTGACGAACACGACCGTCGCCCGGAACCTCGTCGGCGGAGCGGCGGCCACCAGGACGATCCGAGGCGGTGGCCTGATGGTGGAGTCCGGAACCACCACCCTGAAGGCCTCGATCCTCGCGCTCAACACGGCCCCCGCCGCGGGAGGACCGAACTGCTTCGGCCCCGTGGCCTCCGCGGGGAACAACGTGCTGGGCGCCACGACCGGCTGCACGTTCACCAGCAAGCCCAGCGACAAGCTCCACAAGGACCCCAAGCTGGCGGCGCTGGCGAACAACGGCGGACCGACGCTCACCCTGGCGCTGCTGAACGGCAGCCCGGCATTGGACGTGATCCCGCCGCCCGCGTGCGCCGTCGCCTTCGACCAGCGGGGGATCCACCGACCCCAGGGCCCCCGCTGCGACGTGGGCTCGTTCGAGCGGACCTGACCCTGCCCGGCACTCGATAGGACGTCAGATCCGCGCCGGCTGCGGCCTAGACTCCGTCCATGCCGAGACGGGGCGGCCGGTGACGTGGACGGAGCGCTCGAGCGTGGGAGGGATTCGTTCGCGCGGAAGGCGTGGGGGGCGGCGTTCGCGGAGCTCTCGGCGGCCGACGCTGACGCGCCGCTCCAACCCGAGGACCTCCGGCTGCTCGAGACGTCCGCCGCGCTGATCGGCAAGGACGACGAGGCCGAGCACTATGGGACGCGCGCCCACCACGCGCTGTTGCGGCGCGGCGATCGGCCGGGGGCGGCGAGAGCGGCGTTCTGGCTCGGCATGCGGCTGTTCAACCAGGGCGAGATGGCCAAGGGGGGCGGCTGGCTCGCCCGGGCC
>DATBHM010000326.1:0-6765 GCA_036557505.1 Actinomycetota bacterium
CAGCGTGAAGTTCCGAACCGTGCGCGGACCGACCGGCGAGACGCTGAAGAACAGGCAGTAGGTCCCCCCCGGCAGGTCCTGCTCCAGGAGGACGGTATTGGGCATGAACAGCCGATATCGGAGCTGCGTCGTGACCGTCCCCGCCCCGTCGGACGCCAGGCCCTCGTTCTTGTCGATGGCCTCGGGCTCGATGTAGTCGCTGTACCCGAACCGGAGCTCGCCACCCTCGCGCCACACGTCGTGGTCGGGCACCTCGGGATGGTTCCGGTCGCCGAGCACGCCGTCGTGGACCCAGGCGAAGTGCGAGAAGTCGACGTAGTTCTCGATCCGGCGCGCGGCGCTCGTCGACCAGTCGTACTCGGGCACCTCCAGAACCCGGAACGCCGGATCCTCGAACTGCGGGAACGTCGGCACCGGGAAGAACGGCTCCTCCAGACATACGTAGATGAGCCCGTTGCGTTCCGCCGCCCGGTAGGGACGCAGGCGCGCCCGGCTGGGGATGTTCGATCCGAACCGGGCCGGGATGGACGTGCAGACCCCATCGGCACCATAGGTCCAGCCGTGGTACGCGCATCGCAACTGGTCATCCTCGATCCAGCCCAGCGACAGCGCCGTCCCCCGGTGCACGCAGAGGTCGGGGAAGCATCGCACCTCTCCACCCAGTCGAACGACCACGAGCTGCTCACCCAGCAGGTGGGCCCGCTTCGGTCCTTCGCCGGCGCCGAGGGACGACGCGTACATCACCGGGTGCCAGAAGTGGCGCAGGGCGCGATGGAGCCTCGCCTCGCCGCGCACATCCAGCTCGTTGGCCACCGATGCGTCGGAGAGCACTCCCCCGGTCACGACGTCGCCGGCCCCTTCGCGGGATCGGGCCGCATCGTCCACGGGGTGCGGAGCCCCGAGAGCCCGGCACGCTCCACGAGCTCCTCGGCCCGCGCCTGTGCCTCGGCCATCACCTCGGCCTCGTCGACCAGGGTCGACCGACCGTCCTCGTAGACCACGTCGCCTCCGACGATGGTCATCGCCACGTCCGAACCCCGTGCGGCGTACGCGAGCGTCGACACCACCCGGTGCAGCGGGCGGAGATGGGGCTTCTGGAGGTCGACCACCACGACGTCGGCGAGCCGGCCCTCCTCGAGGGCGCCGGCGTCGATGCCCAGATATCGTGCGCCTTCCCGCGTGGCCATCTCGAGGGCCACCTCCGCCGGCGTGCTCGTTGGGTCGAGTTCCGACACCCGCTGCAGCATCATCGTGCACTTCAGCTCCTCGAACATGTCCTGCCGATGGCCCGCCGCGCCGCCATCCGTCCCCATCGCGACCACGGCCCCGGCGCTTCGGAGATCGCCCAGGCGGATCACGCCGGATGCCAGGGTCTCGTTGGACGTCGGGTTGTGCGAGATCCCCGTCGCGGTCTCACCGACGCGCTCGACCTCGTTGTCGTCCAGCCAGATCCCGTGCGCGATCGTGGCGCCACCTCCGAGGAGCCCCTCCTCGTACAGCCAGTCGATCGGCCTGATGCCGTACGCCTCCAGGTAGATCTCCGGATCCGCCTGCGCCTCGGAGCAATGCGTGTGCCAGCCGGTCCCCAGCTCACGGGCCAGGGCGATCCCGTCCCTGACCAGGTCCTGATCGTTGTAGATCACGTTGATGGGGGCGGGCCAGACGACGACGCGGCTCGCCTCGGGTCGCCCGGCCGCCGCCTCCCGGGTGATGGCGATCTCGTCGCCGGCCGAGTAACGGAAGAGCGACTCCGCCAGCCCGTGCTCCCGGGCCACCGGTGTGGAGTCGCCGAACATGCCCCTGGCGACGACGCCGCGAAGGCCGACCCGTTCGATCGCATCCGCAACCGCGGTCGTGGTGTCGAGGTCCACCGGCGAGTAGTGGTTGTCCAGCACGGTCGTCGTCCCCGACCGGACGGCCTCGAGTGACGCGAGCGTCGCGCCGGCCACCGCCTCGGCCGGCGTGATGCTCGCCGCGAACGGCCACATGAAGTCGCAGAGCCAGGGCCACAGCGACAGCCCCTCCCCCAGGCCGCGGGCGAGCGTCTGGAACAGATGGTTGTGGCAGTCGACGAAGCCGGGCATGACGGCCATGCCCGAGCAGTCCACGGTCCGTGCCGCAGCTGGTGCGCCGGCGGGATCGCCGACGTAGGCGATTCGATCCCCGGCGAGCGCAACCGCTCCCGGCTCGAGGACCCGGCGCCGATCGTCGACGGTCACGACCGTTCCCCCCGTCAGGAGGAGATCGGCCGTCGGCTCCCGGTGCATGCCCGTCGACCGCCCCTACGAGCTGCTCGCCAGGAGCGGCTTCCCCTGAATCCGGTACGGCGGCCACCACCGCTCCAGCTGGAGGTCGTCCGCGACGGCGTTCGCGGCGTTGTAGCCGGGGCCGAAGTGAATCGAGCCGCCGGGATGACAGCCCGACCCGCACAGGTACAGGCCATCCACCGGGGTCCGGTACCCGCTCGCCTCCGGGAAGGGACGGTCGTACCCCCATTGACCGTTCGTGTAGGCGCCCTGGCGACACCCGCCCCCCGCCATGTTCACGATCCGCTGCTCGATGTCCGCTGGTGTGTACGCGTACTTGCCGAGCACGCGGTCCCTGGTCAGGTTGGGGGCGTACTCCGCCCACCGGTCCACCATCGTCTCGAGATAGTCGGCCTTGATGTCGTCGTACCGGACCGACCCCCCTTCCAGTCGGTCGGCGGGGGGACCGAACTGCCAGAACAGCAGCGTGTGCTTCCCCGGCGGCGCGTACGAGGGATCGATCATCGTGTGGCAGCAGGCGTCCCCGCCGGGGCGATCGGGGAGGTGCCCCGCCTCGATCTGCTCCCAGTGGCCGTCCAGTTCCGCCAGGGAGTTCACGCCGAGGAAGATCGCGAGTGCGCCGTTCGCCTCCTCGGGATATTTCGCGGAGTAGTCGGGGGCGACGTCGGTGGCGGCGTGCAACCCGAACAGCGCCGTGTGCATCTCCTTCTCCCAGCCGCGACAGCGCTCCGCGATCGACTCGGAGATGTGCTCTTCGCCCACCAGGTCGAGGAACGTGGTCGGTGGATCGATGGCAGAGGCCACGAACCTGGACGCTCGGAAGGTACGACCGTCCGCGGTGCGGACTCCCACCGCCCGCCCGTCCTCGATGACGATCTGCTCGACGTGGGAGTCGTTGAGGATCACGCCGCCGTTCGCGTGGAAGAAGGCGGCGAGCGCGTGAGCGATCTGACGGGTCCCTCCCCGCACGATCGACAGGCGCGGAGATGCCGCGTACCGGAGGAAGAAATCGCCGGTGCCGGGTGCGAAGTCGGGCATCCCGCGAACGCAGGCGTTCATGGCGGCCCACGTCTTCAGGTAGTCCGACTCGTACAGGGTGTCGAGGACCTCGCGTCCGGTCATCTCGCAGAACCGCTGGTACTCCTTCCGGTCGTCGTCGGGCAGACCGGCCCCGCGTTCCTCGATGGGCTTGGGGGCGGCGTAGAACTCCTCCTCGACCTTCGTGAGGAACCGGTGGTAGACGTCCTCCAGCGTGTCCAGATCCGATTTCGGGATCAGCTGCGAGAACTGCTTGTAGGTCCGCTCCGGGTCGTCCGTGTACGTCATGAGGGTGGAGCCGTCTTCGAAGAGATAGGCCCGCTCGACCTCGCCGTACATCAGCCGCAGCCCGTACCGCTTGAGGTCGAAGTCCTGGTGCGGCGGCCCGTAGGACCAGACGAAGTTGGCGTGGAGGTTGTGGTAGAAGCCCGGGAGCGTGACCTCTTCGGTGATCGTCGCGCCGCCGTAGCTCATCCGGCGCTCCAGGACGAGCATCTTCAGACCCTGCCGGGCCATGTACCCGGCGAGCGTGAGCCCGTTGTAGCCACCCCCGACGACGATGCCGTCGAACTCCCCGTCATCCATGGCAGCCTCCCGTTTGGTCGCTCGGAGGCAACTTACTCGATATCGAACTACTTGATCAAGAGGTACATTCTTGGGCCATGGCGTCGAGGGGGTCGGCCGTTCCGAAGGGCTCCCGTCCGTCCGACCCGGGCACATCGGACGGACCGGGTCACGACCACGTCGATCGCATCCTCGACCAGTGGGCCCGCGAGCGACCGGACCTCGACGTGTCCACCTTCGCCGTGTTCGCCCGGATCACGCGCGCGTCGCGGGCGCTCGAACGGGCGATGGCGTCCGCGTTCCGGGCGTACGGGCTGTCCCGTGGCGAGTTCGACGTGCTGGTGTCGCTGCGGCGAGCGGGGGCTCCGTACCGGCTCAATCCCTCCGACCTGGCGCAGGCGCTCCTGCTGTCGACGGGGACGATGACGAATCGGATCGACCGTCTGGAACGGGCGGGCTGGGTCGTCCGGCACCCCGATCCCCAAGACCGGCGGGGCATCCTGGTGCAGCTGACCGACGTCGGGCTGCACACCGTGAACGCGGCCATGGACTCGCTGCTCGGGACCGAACGGGAGCTCCTGTCCGTCCTCGGGGCAGAGGACCGGAAGGTCCTGGCCGGCCTCCTCCGGCGCGTCGTCCTGGCGCTCGATGAACGCGGCCCGGAAGCCGGGCGGGAGGCCGTCCCCGGATCGCCGGGGCGGCCGGCTACCGGCTCTCCCTGATGTAGGGAGTGGACAGGGCAGCCGGCGCCTGCAACGCCCTGGATGCCGAGGACGTGGCCGAGACGATGATGAGCACGACGATGGTCATGATGTAGGGCAGCATCGAGAGCAGGTCGCTCGGAATCTTGATCCCCAACGCCTGGAGGGTGAAGTTCAAGCTGCTGAGCGCGCCGAACACGTACGCGGCCAGGAGCACCCGCCAGGGACGCCACCCGGAGAAGCTCACCAGCGCGAACGCGATCCAGCCCGCACCCGCGGTGATCTGATCCTGCCAGATCCCGGTGATCGCGATGGACAGGTAGCCGCCTCCCATGCCGGCGAGGGCCCCGCCGATGATCACGTGCACGTACCTGACCAGGCTCACCCGGATCCCGGCGGCATCCGCGGTGGCCGGATCCTCGCCCACCGCCCGGACGGCCAACCCGGCCCGCGTTCGGTACAGGTAGTAGCTCGACGCTCCCACGATCAGCCAGGAGATATAGACGACGGGGTCCTGGCCGAACAGGAGGGGCCCGATCAATGGGAGCTTCGCCAGTCCCCCGTGGAAGATCAGATCGAACGACTGGACGGCACCGCGATCCGTGAGCGCCGGATCCGGAACCTTGCCCAGGTAGCTCGAGAGCCCGGTTCCCACGATGACGAGCGCGAGCCCGGTGACCACCTGATTGACCCGGAGCGACACCGACAGCACGGCGAAGATGGCCGCGAGCGCGGCTCCCCCGGCCGTCGCCGCGGCCAGCCCGATCCATGGGCTGCCCCCGGCAATGGTCCCGACGATGCCGAGCAGGGCCCCGATCAGCATCATCCCCTCCACGCCCAGATTCATGACGCCCGAACGCTCCGCGTGGACCTCTCCCACCGCGGCGAGGACGAGGGGCGTGCCGGCAATGATCGCCGCCACGGCCGATCGAACCGCGACCGAGTCGTTCAGGCTTGCTGCGACGATGATCGCCACGGCCATTCCACCCGGATGCGGTTGTACAGAAAGAACTCGCTCGCCGCGACGAGCAGCAGCACCACCCCCTGGAGCAGCAGGACGATGTCGCTGGGGATCCCGAGGATCTGCAGCGAGCTGCCGGCATTCGACAGGCCCGCGATCAGGACGGCCACGGGGAGGATGGCGAGGCAATTCAGCCGCGCCACCGCGGCGACGACGATCCCCGTGTATCCGATGTTGACGGCGAGCGACCGCGGCTGCAGCGCCTGCGTGACGCCGCTCACCTGAATCGCTCCGGCGAGCCCGGCGATCGCCCCCGAGACGAGCAGCACGGAGACCGTGCGCCGGGCGACGTTCATCCCGGAATACCGGGCGGCGCTCACCGAGTCGCCGATCACACGCAGGTCGAAACCCCACCTGCTCGATCGGAGCCACCACCACAGCGCCGCCGCGACGACGATCGCGATGACGATCCCGACGTGGAGTCGGAGCCAGATGTTCGGCAACTGCGCGTTGTCCGGGATCAGCCTGCCCGACGGAAAGCCGATGTTCTGCTTGTCCCGCCAGAAGCTCACGCTGCCGAAGATCAGATAGTTCATCAGATACAGCGCGATGAAATTGAGCATGAGCGTGGAGATGACCTCGTCCGTTCGCAGGTACGCACGCGGGAACGCGGCGAGGGCGGCCCATACGGCCCCTCCGACGATCCCGGCCAGGAGGAGGAGCGGCAGGGCGACGGCCGCGGACACGTGGTCGCCGAGGGCGAGGGCGATGCCGGATGCGGCGATTGCGCCGAGATAGAGCTGCCCCTCCTGGCCGATGTTCCAGACCCTCATCCGGAACGCGACGGCTGCGGAGACCGCCGTCAGGATGAGCGGCGTCGCCGAGATGAGGGTCGACATCCAGCCGAACTTGTTGCCGAAGCTGGCCCGGACGATGCCCCGATACGCCGTGAGTGGATCGTGTCCGGTGGCCAGCAGCAGCACGGCTCCGGCCAGCCCCGCGCCGATGATCGCGACCACCGGAGACGCCACCCGCACCCAGAGCGTCGGGACTCCGCGTGGCTCCACCGCGACGAAGCGGCGGGCGGTCGCGACGGCCATCACGCGCTCCCGGGGCGGTGTCCCGCCATCATCAGGCCCACCTCGCCGACGTCGAAGTGCTCGGTGTCCACCTCGCCGGCGATCGCCCCCTCGTACAGGACGACCACGCGGTCGCAGAGCGCCTGGAGCTCGTC
>DATBHM010000327.1:0-18303 GCA_036557505.1 Actinomycetota bacterium
CGGCCCCGTTCACCATCACCTCGCTGACCTCCGGGTCCCGCAACAGAGACTCGATGGGTCCGAGGCCGACGACACGATCGGAGACTTCGTTGACCACCCGCGCCAGCGCCTCCTGGGGCAGGAGATGGCCCTGCTCCCGGAGCACGGACAGCGCCTCCTCCCGGATCAGGAGCCGCCGGGCTGCCGGATGCATCGACTCCACGCCCCGGCCAGCGACGCGGCGCATCAGCGCGTCGTGCAGCTCGCGTTTGATCCCTGCCAGCGGATCCGGCGACCGCCCTTCGTCGGGCGCCGCCGATCCCTGGGCGAACCCCATGCCGTTGCTCGGGTGCCGGCGCGGCCCGTTCATGCCACCACGCCCTGCCGTTCGGCGACCCGGCCCGCGAGTCGCTCGATGGCCCGAACCGTCCGCCCACGCCCCGAGAGGAGCCGGCCGCGATCCTGCGCCTGCCCGACCCTGCGATCGGCGGCGACCACCGCGAGCGGCGGCGCACCGAACACCCGCTCCACGTCCTTCGGGGTGAGCGGTGCGCGCGCAGCGCGGTTGACGACGATGCCGACCCGTGGCGCGAGGCCCGCGGCCTCCAGCGCCTCGAGCGCGCGGCGCCCCGCACGGAACGACAGGACGTCGAGGGCGAGCACCATGAGCATGCGGTCCGCCATCGGCGCGACCGCGTCCGCGACCGGATCGAACGCCCGCCCGCAGTGGATCACCACCGCGTCGCGAGTTCCAGCGGACATCGCGACGGCGGCCCGGTATCCCTCGAGCACGGCGTCGGGGCCGCCGACGGCGGGGGGCGCGAGCAGCGCCTCGAACCCTGCCGGATGGCGCCAGAGCACCTCGTCGAGGTGCCGTTCCTCCAGCTCTCCGGCCACGGCGAGGAGGTCGTCGACCGTTCGCACCTCCCCCTCGTCAGGCACGCCGAGCGCGGCCGCACAGTCCCCGAAGCGCCAGTCGGCGTCGACGAGCACCGTTGCCGAGCCCGACCGGGCGAACGCCGCCGCGAGATGCGTCGCCACGAATGTCGCGCCGACGCCGCCGCGAGGGCCGCACACGGCGACGACCGACGCACGCCGCGGCGGCGGCCCGGTCTTGGTCGGAGCGCTCCCGGCTGCCGCATCGGCCAACGCGGCGCGTTCCGACGGCCAGACGAAGAACCCACGAGCGCCGAGCTCCATCGCTCCCCGGAGGGTCACGAGCGACTCGGCGGTCTCGAGCGCGAGAAAGGCGCTGCCGTTCAGGCCGCCGGCCGACCGCACCATGGCGGTGGTGCCGACCACGGCGTTCGGGTCGTGCTCCCGGACCGCCGCCGCGAGCGCGGCGGGCGAGGCTGCGGACGCGACCACGCGTGCCCGGCCGCCGCGGTCGAGGAAGTCCACGACCTCGTCGGCGAGCTGCGGCGAGTCGAGCCCGAGCACGATCCTGGCGACGCCTTCCACGGAACCTCCTTCGATGAGTCCGAGCCCGGACGGCCCGAACCACACACGTCGACTGCTGGGGGGAAAGCTCCGGGGGAAGCACGGCCGGGGGTGGCCGGTTTCGCTGCCGAGGGCCCGCTGTGGGCGGGGCTTCCGCGGGGAGGCGGACCCTCTCGCCGCCGCCTCCGGCCCCTGGTCTGCGGGCCGGCGGTCGCGACAGGAGGCACGATAGTCCGGGGCGGGGCGCGGGCCAATCCCCGAGTCGGGCGGTTTTCCACAGGCCCTCGGGGACGATCCGACCGAGGGATCGGGGAGCCGCGGATGACTCGGAGTGACTAGTCACGACGCGCGGTGGAACCCGCTCGCGGACGCCCCGACCGGGTCAGTCGATCTCGACGCGCTCGATCCCGAGCCGGTCGAGCCGCGCCCGATGCCGCTCGAGCAACGACAGCACGGTGCGCTTCTCCCCCTCGTCCCCCCCGAGCGCCTCGCGCAGCCGCGTGGCTTGCTGCAGGGCCCGGCGCGTCTGGGTGAGCGCCTCGCCGGCGATCCGCCGTGCGTAGGCGGCGATCCGTTCCTTCTGCCGGGGGTCGTCACCCATCGCCCGCACCAGCTCCTCGAGGGCGAACGACTCCTGCCACTCCCGCTCCCCCAGCGTGGTCCGAACAATCTCGGCGGACACCGGGTCGAGCACCCCCACCAGCACGTCCGCGAAGTCGGACACCAGCGCGTCGCCCACATAGTGGAACGCCTGCGCCTCGACCCAGTCGGACGGCTCGGTCCCGGCGAAGAACTGGTCGAAGAACGGGTGGAACCGCGCCGACAACGACTCCTCGCCGAACTCCCCGAGCCGAGCCGCGATCAGGCGGTGGTTGCGCTCCTCGCGTTCCGCCACGCCGCTCTGGGCATCGCGCCGCCGGGCGTCGGGCGCGAACGCCGCGTTCTCGCGGGCACGCCTGGCCGCGGCGAGCTCCCCATAGGACAGGGCGGCCAGCAGCTCGGTCACGGCCTCGCGTTCCACGCACGGGATTCTAGGGGCGGGAGGCGTGGGAATCGTGTCAGACCCCCTCGCTACCCTGCGGATTCATGGGTGAGGTCGTCTCCCTCGCGGACTTCCGCCGGACCCGGGCCGCCGGACCCGGGCCGGCGCCTCCGCGCGCGCCGCTCGAGCGACTCGCCCTCGCCGTCCGCCGGCTGGAGTCGGCCCTCGGGGAGGTGAGCCCGTTCGACGAGCCCGAGTTGCGACGGGAGCTCGTCGCGGTGAACGGCGCGGTCGCGCTCGGGCGCTACTCGACGGCGGCCTCGAGAACCGAGCGTCTGGTCGCCCGTCTGTGCCCGGAGTGAACCGCGGAGGATCGGGACCGAGAAGAACAGCGAAGGGAGCAGTGAGCATGCGCTGTCTGCTTCCTGCCCGGATACCTCGGGATCGCTCCCCAGGGACCCGGGCATGCCTCCCGCGGCACGACGCGCGTGGGTGTCTGCTCCCTTCGCAGGGTCGCCGCAGCGACCGCGTTCGACTCTACACCCCGCCCCCCGTGTGGAAAAGTCGGCCGTACGGCCTCGGAAACCTGTGGACAACCGGTGGGGAGGACCGCCCACTCGGTGGATGCCGCTCAGTCCTCGGAACGGCCCCGCAGCAGGATCCACGCGAGCGCGGCAGCGGCCGCGACGCCCGCCGCGATCGCCGCCACCGGCATCGACGGCTGGGGAACGGCCTGGGCCAGGCGGCTCCGCATGCGGACCGGCCGCCGGAAGTACCGGATCTGCCACTCCCGCTTCTCGGCCTCGCGCCGCAGGTCACGATCGGGATTCACCGCGACGGGGTTCCCGACGGCCTCCAGCATGGGCAGGTCCGTGATCGAGTCCGAGTAGGCGTACGACCTCGACAGGTCGATCCCCCGCTCGGCGGCGAGCTCGGTGATGGCCTCGGCCTTGCCCTCGGCGTAGGCGTACCGCTCGAGGTTGCCCGTGTACTTCCCGTCCTCGATTTCCGCCCGGGTGGCGATCACGCCGCTCACCCCGAAGTGCTCGGCCAGCGGCTTCACGACCTCCTCTGGCGAGGACGACACCACGTACACCTCGCGCCCGAGGGCCTTGTGCAGCGCGATCAGGTCGAGCGCCTCCTGGTAGACGTACGGGTCGATCAGGTTGACCAGCACGTCGCGGACGATCTCCTCCACGGCCGACTGCTCCCAGCCAGTGGACAGGGCCATCATGGCCTCCTTGGCCCGGTCCATCCGCTTCTCGTCGGCCCCCATGAGCAGGTAGACGAGCTGCGCGTACGCCCCCCGGAGCAGCTGCGACCTCGAGACGAGCCCCGCCCGGTACAGCGGCCTGGTCAGGGCCAGCGAGCTGGACTTCGAGATGATCGTCTTGTCCAGATCGAAGAACGCGGCCTCCATGGACCCCATGGTAGCCAGGCACCGGTGCCCGGGGAACCAACCGGTGGTGGTTCCTCGACGCGTTGCCCGGGGCCGAGGAGCCGCGATCCGGCCGCAGAAAATCTCCGGGAAAATTTCGGTTTCGCCGTTTGGGGGGTGTGGGGCGGGGTACCCATGTGTCCAAGGCGCAGACCCAAGAACCTCCCCCCCTGCGCCCTTTCCGAGGCTCCTCCACACCCCCCCGGAGGAGCCCTGTCCTTTTTCCGGCGAATCGAGCAGCTCCAGCTGTCCCGTTCATTGGCACCATTGCACGCCGTTGCCCTGCCCATGCCGTGGCTCGGATGGTGACCTGTGGCTCGGATGGTGATCTGCAGTCTCATGCAATGGTCGATGGCTATCTGGACAGGCGGGAGAGGTCGCGACGGAACGACACGAGCCACTGCAGCTCCTCGCGGGCGAGGCGTTCCTGGAGCTCGAGCATCCGCCGGGCCACCTGGTTTGCCGGTCCCTTCGCCGACTGCAGCCGGGCCCGGTCCGCCGCGGCGCCGTCCGCGAGCGACCGCAAGGCCGCTTCACGCTCCCCCACGGCTGCCCGGGCCTCCGCCGACGGGAGGGCGTGGATCTGCCCCAGCGCGGCGGCCGCGTCCGAGCGGTACCCGGCCTCGCCGCCGAACCGTTCCAGCAGGCCGGCCCGCAGGCGGTCGCGGCCCGGCCGCGTGATCCGGTAGACGCGGCGGTCGGGCCCCGCGATCCCGCCCACGTCCTTCCCACCCACCAGGCCGCCCTCCTCCAGCCGCTTGAGCGACTGGTAGACCGAGGCCCTCGCCACCTCCGTCCACCGCCCCAGGGCACGCGACCGGAACCGCTCGATCAGCTCGTAGCCGTACAGCGGTTCCTCCGCGAGCATCCCGAGCACGACCACGTCCACCCGCGCAACGTCCACGTCCGGCCTCCCCGCACTCGATGGTGGTCGAACACTAGCACGGGTCTAGTCCGGTTCAGACTAGGGGGGGGGCGACCTCGTCGAGGCTCGCCTCGCGGGTATCCTCGCCGGCGGAGGCGTCCGGGCGCCTGGTGGGCCCCCCGGTCTTCAAAACCGGTGAGGGGGCGAGAGCTCCCTGGCGGGTTCGATTCCCGTCCGCCTCCGCTCGGTCGTCTCCCAGAGGCTCTGCCGGCGCCGAAGGGCCGGCTCGGGCGGTTCCTCTCGGTGGGAGCCAACGAGCGGCTGGTCGGCGATTCGTGGAAGAACGAGGGGTTCCCGCTAGCCGTCTCGAGCAGCTCCGGGCGGGACAACGTCGTCGAGCTGGCCGAGCGGCTGCGCCGGCGCAACTCACCAGGCCTTCGGCTGGAGCACACGGTGTTCGAGGGCGAGTACCACCTCACCGGTCCGGCGGCCGCGGTCACGAGTGGCCTGCTGGCCACGCCCGGCTGTTCCTTCAGCTCTCGCACCGCGTCGCCGGCGTCGCCTCCGAGCAGCGATCGGCGTCGGGCCTACCCGGCCGTTCCGGCCGCGAAGAGCTCGTGCTCTCGTTCGAGGCCTTTGAGACGGTGATGGCCCCGAGACCCGAACGTCAGGCCCGTGGCGCCCTCGGCGAGGTCGCGCGCGGTACCCGACACGAGGACCTCGCCGGCCTCCGCTCGAGCCACGATGCGAGCCGCGGCATGGACCGCCAGGCCCTGGATGTGGTCGCCGCTCATGACGACCTCGCCGCTGTGGATGCCGACGCGGACCGGAAGCTCGATCGCCGCAAGCGCCTCGACCAGGGCCAGCCCACAGCGGATGGCCTCCTCGGCGCTGTCGAACACAACCAGGAACGAGTCGCCGGCCGTCTCGATCTCGCGGCCGCCGAAGCCCGCGAGGACGCCACGGACCACATCGTCGTGCATGGCCACGGTCCGCCTCCAGGACGCATCGCCGGCCGCGGAGGCGCGGGCCGTCGACTCGACGATGTCGGTGAACAGGATGGTGGCGCTCACCCGCGCCCGGCGACCCGGCTGCGCATCGAATCCCGCCCCGCCCGCCCAGTCGACCATCACGAGCTCCTGGCCGCCCTCCACCCACGTGACGTGTCCCGGCGGCAGGTCGAACACCTGGTTCGGGCCGACGACGAGCTCCTCGCCCTCGTCGGTCCGGATGCCCATCCGTCCAGTGAGGACCACTCCGCGGTGGTAGAGCTCGCACGAGGTGGTTCCGACGAGAGGCTGCTCGTGCTCCTGCCAGCTCCAGCCGGGCTGGAGCACATGGCGCGTGATCACCGTCTGGGCGAGGCGCACCTGGTTGGAGACCCCCAGCGGATGGCTCACGACCGCTTCCGGTTCGCCGAGGTCGCGGATCTCAACGCTGGGCATGAGTGATCCTCGGCACACGCGACTCCGTCTTCAGCGGTGACACCAAGAAGATAGCGTCCTTCAGCCGGTGGCCGGAACGTAGGTGAGGCCGACGATGCCGTTGTCGAGCCGCTGGACGTCGATCAGGTCGAACTCCGTGGTGCCGATCCCGTCGTAGAGCCGCTCGCCGCTGCCGGCGATGACCGGAACGAGCCAGAACAGGTATTCGTCGACCAATCGGTGCTCGAGCAGCGTCCGGCTGAACGTGCCACCGGTGCCGACCTTGAGGATGTCGCCGCCCTGCTCCTCTTTCAGCGCGCGCACGGCATCGACGACGTCGTCACCGAGCAGGGTGGCGTTCCACCGCACCTCGGAGAGGGTGCGCGACGCGACGTACTTGGGGATGGTGTTCATCCGGACGGCGTAGTCACCGAACGACTCCTCGAGCGTCGGCCACACCTCCGCGTGGTTCTCGTAGCTGATTCGCCCGTAGAGCAGGGCGTCGACGGAGAAGAGCAGGTCGCTGGAACGCGCTTCGAACTCGCCGGCCCACCGGGTGGGGAGCCAGTTCTGCGGGGTGCTGACCTGGCCGTCGAGGGTGACGACCGCCTGTTCGATGATCTTCCGCATCGTCTCGGCTCCTGGTCATTCGGGGCCGTCCCAGCCCCAGCGGGGCATGGCCAGGCCGGCGGGCACGTGCCGGCGTTCCGGCGGCGACCAGTCCATGACTTCGGCGACGGCGCGTTCCATGTATGCGCGGAGCTGACCCCGGAACCGCGGATCATCCGGGAGCCCGGCGTCGTCGGCCGCGGCCACGAAGCACGCGACGAACCGCTCCCCCAGGTCGGCCTCGGCGCCCTGCCCGGCGTGGACGCCGAGCATGCCGGAGTGCCCGCCCATGGACTCGGAGAACCGCGGCGGTCCGCCGAACACCTCCGCCCAGTAGGCGGCCAGCCGCTCGACGTGCTCGGGGCTCACGCCATGGGAGAACGGATGCTCGAGCTCGGGGTCGGCCAGGCAGCGCTCGTGGTGCGCCCTGGCGAGCGCGAGGAACGCCTCCTCGCCGCCGGCGAACTCGAACATCGCCGGCCGCGTCACGCGTCCAGTCTCGCCCATCCGGGCCGGGTCGGCGCGCGCGGCGTCGGCGGGACGGCGGCGAACCGTGAGACGATCGATGCCATGACGACCGTGCTGATCGCCGGGGACGAGGGGCTTCGGACGTTCGACGGTGGGGGAACCCCCGGGCCGGTGCACCTCCAGGGCCGCGCGGTGACCACGTTCGTGGGCGACCGCGACGACCTGTGGGCGATCGTCGACCGGCGGGAGGTGTGGCACGGCGTGGGCCGCACCGACTGGACGCACCGGGCCACCCTCGAGGGCCACGAGGCCACCAGCATCGCGTTCACGGACGAGCTGACGGTGGGAACGACGGAGGCGCGGCTGTTCCAGCTCGACGGCGACGCGCTGCACCCCGTGGAGGCGTTCGACCGGGTCGAGGGGCGGGATGCGTGGTACACGCCGTGGGGCGGGCCGCCGGACACGCGGTCGTTCTCCGAATGGGGACACGACGTGTACGTGAACGTCCACGTCGGGGGCATCCCCCGGACGGACGACGGTGGCCGGACCTGGACGCCGACGATCGACGTCGACGCCGACGTCCACCAGGTGGCGACGGCGCGGGGACTGGTCCTGGCGGCCTGCGCCGGCGGCCTGGCCTCGAGCGCCGACCGGGGCGCGACGTGGACGTGGCGCACCGACGGCCTCGAGGCGCCCTACTCGCGCGCGGTGGTGGTGTGCGGCGACGTCCTCCTGCTCTCCGCGTCGAACGGCCCGGGCGGGTCCCGGAGCGCCGTGTACCGGGGTTCGGTGTACGGGGACGGCCCCTTCGACCGATGCGGCGGGGGCCTGCCCGAGGCGTTCGACGACAACGTCGACACCTACTGCCTCGACGCCCTGCCCGACGACGGGTCGTTCGCCGTGTTCGGTACCGCCGACGGGCGGGTGTTCGCCTCGGAGGACCAGGGCCGGACCTGGGACGAGCTCGCGAGCGGGCTCCCGGCCGTTCAGCGGGTGCTCGTCTTCCCGTAGCGCCGGACTGCCCGGTCGTCGCGCCGGTCCGGGACCGACGACGAACGTCGGCCGGGTCTCGAGCTCCGCCGGGCCATCGCCGCGCCGATCGCCGCGCCAAGGACGGCCGAGCCCACCGCCACGCCGAGCGACGCCGGCCAGCGGGGCTTGTTGGACATGAGCCACAGCACGCCGATCGCGGCGCCGTTGATCGAGGTGAGCGCCGCCCACAGACCCGGCGAGGTCGCCAGCCGCCTCACCGGGGCCGTGAGATCGCCGTCCAACCCCCCGACGGCCCGACCGAGCCGGGCATAGCCGGCGCGGAGAACGGTGGCCCCGGTCACGACCATCCCGAGCAGCGTCAGGAATCCCACCGCGATCCACGGCGTCCTGGTGGTCCACTCCTGGGAGGTCATGTACAGGCCGCTCGCGAGGATCACCACGCCGGCGATCGGGAGCACCCGGCCGGCCGGGCGGACGAACCCGAGCCACTGCCGCACCTCGCCGAACGTCGCGGCGCGCCGGAGCCTGGCCCCCGCCGCCTGCTGGAGGGCGATGCCGCCGAACAGCATCGTCACCCCCAGCAGGTGCAGGAACAGCGCGACGTCGTACCCGTTCATCGCGACGCGTCCCGGAGCACGCCCATGCGTTCCCGATACTCCTGTTCGGTGATCTCACCGCGGGCGTACCGCTCACCCAGCGCGTCCTCCGCGGCCCGGCTCGGACCGCGCGACCACCGGCGCCGGAACACGATCGCCAGCACGACCGCCACGGCGAGCCAGAACAGCGGGAACACGAGGAACCAGGCGCCGTGCCACCCCGCGTGCCACCACATCGTCATCTCGATCACCTCCGCGGGCCGTTGGGAAGGCCCACGTCGATGGTCGATCGCGAGGTTGCCGGGAGGCATCGGCCCGGGGTGCCGAGCCCGCGTACTCCCGTCGTCGCATCCGGAGGTGCGGGGTTGCGCCGCGCGGAGGAGGGGTGGGCGCGCACGCCGCCCCGCGGCGACGAGCCGGCTCGACCCGGGTCAGCCGAGCCAGCCCGGCCGGACCAGGCCCGACTCGTAGGCCATCACGACGAGCTGGGCGCGGTCCCGGGCCCGGACCTTCCCCATCGCCCGGCTCACGTGGGTCTTGGCCGTCGCCGGGCTGACGAACAGCCGGCCGGCGATCTCGTCGTTCGAGAGCCCCTCGGCCACCAGCGCGACCACCTCGCGCTCCCGCTCGGTCAGCTCGTCGAGGCCCTCCACGGGCCCGGGTTCCTTCGCCCGGGCGGCGAACTCCCCGATCAGCTGCCGCGTCACGCTCGGGGACAGCAGCGCGTCGCCGGCGGCGACCACCCGGACGGCCTGGACCAGCTCCGCCGGTTCCGTGTCCTTCACCAGGAACCCGCTGGCCCCGGCCCGGATGGCCTCGAACACGTACTCGTCGAGCCCGAACGTCGTGAGGATCACGACGCGGACGCCGGCGAGGCGTTCCTCGTGCGCGATCCGGCGGGTCGCCTCGAGCCCGTCGAGGCCGGGCATCCGGATGTCCATCAGCAGCACGTCCGGCGCGAGATCGGCCGCGAGGCGCACGGCCGCCTCGCCGTCCGGGGCCTCCCCGACCACCTCGATGTCGTCCTCGCCCTCGAGGAGCGACCGGAAGCCCGCCCGGACGAGCGACTGGTCGTCGGCCAGCGCCACCCGGATCACGCCGTCACCCTTCGTCATGCGGGAACGGGATCGGCGACGGCGAACAGCCGCCAGGGCTCCGGCACGCCCTTCAGCTCGTGTTCGCCCCGGTCGTCGAACCCGATGCCGGAACCCGCGACCAGATCCCGCACCGTGCTCGACACCACCACGTCGCCCGAGGAGCCTGCGCCGGCGACCCGGGCGCCGATGTTCACCGCGATGCCCCCCACGTCGTCTCCCCGGAGCTCGACCTCGCCGGCGTGCAGTCCCACACGGACCTCGATCCCCAGCCGGCGGAGATCGGAGCGCACCGCAACAGCGCACCGGATCGCCCTGGCCGGGGCGTCGAACAGCGCCAGGAATCCGTCCCCGGTGGCCTTCACCACCCGCCCGCCGTGCTGCGCGATGTCTCTCCGCACGACGTCGTCGTGCCGGTCCAGCTCCTCGCGCCACCGGCGGTCCCCGATTCGGGCCGCGCGCTCGGTGGACGACACGATGTCGCTGAACATCACCGTCGCGAGCACCCTGCCTTCGTCCGATCCGGCCGGCAGCGTCGGGCCCGCTCCGCGGGCGAACGCCCCGATCACCAGCCGTGCGACCCGCGGCGACAGCAGCGCCTCGCCCCCGGCGACGGCCCGCACGCCCTGCAGCAGCAGGTCCGGCTCGGTGTCCTTCACCAGGAAGCCGCTCGCGCCCACGCGGAGGGCCTCGAGCACGTAGTCGTCGACGTCGAACGTGGTGAGGATGACGATCCGGGTCCGGTCGAGGCGGCCGTCGCCGGTCAGCCGCCGCGTGGCCTCGAGCCCGTCCGTCCCCGGCATGCGGATGTCCATGAGGACGACGTCCGGCCGGAGCTCCGCCGCCATCCGGATCGCCTCGTCGCCGTCGGCCGCCTCCCCCACCACCTCGATGTCGTCCTGCGCGTCGAGCAGCGCCCGGAATCCCGCCCGGACCAATGCCTGGTCGTCCGCCAGCAGCACGCGGATCACGAGGCCTCCCCCAGCGGTAGCCGGGCCCACACGCGGAAGCCGCCGTCGGGCCGCCGCCCGGTGCGGAGCTCGCCCCCGAACGCGGCAACGCGCTCGCGCATCCCCACGATGCCCCGCCCACCGCCGGCCGGAGCGGGGTCACCCGGACCTCGCCCGTCGTCGTCGACCTGGACCGTCAGGTCGCGGTCGCCGTACGAGAGCCGGACCACCGCCGTGGCCGGCGCGGCGTGGCGGGCAACGTTGGTCAGGGCCTCCTGCACGATCCGGAACGCCGCAACGTCGACGCCGAACGGCACCGGGCGCACCACGCCATCCGTCTCGGTTCGGACCTCCAGCCCCGCCGCGTGGGCCTGGCTGACGAGGTCGTCGAGCCGGGCCAGGGTCGAGGTCGGCGAGCGCGGGGCGCGTTCGTCGTCCTGCCGGAGGATGTCGAGGACCGAACGGAGCTCGGCGAGGGCCTCCTTGCTGGCCTGCTTGATCGCCGTCAAGGACTCCCTGGCCTGGTCCGGCAGCCGGTCGTTGAGATGGAGCGCCACCCCCGACTGGACGTTGATCAGCGACAGGTGGTGGCCGAGCGCGTCGTGCAGCTCCCGGGCGATGCGGAGCCGTTCCTCGCTCGCCCGCCGGAGGCGTTCCTCCTCCCGGCGCCGCACGGCGTCCTCGGACCGCTCACGACGGATGCGCACCCATTCGCCGACCCCGAGCAGCACCAGCAGCCACGCGGCGAGCGCCGCGACGCCCACGACGGACGGTCCCGGCCCACGGTGGAACACCGCGTCCATGAAGGGGAACGCAACGAACCCGACGATCGCGACGATCACGGCCGCCACCCGGTGGCCCCGGATCACGGCGCCCACGTAGGCGACCAGCAGCGCGATCCAGATCGGCCCGTTCGCGTACCCCAGCCCCCGATAGGCGAGGGTCGCGCCCAGCACGGTGAACAGCACGGCCACCGGCGCGAGCCGCCGAGCCGCGAGGGCGCCGGCCGCGACCACGACCAGCACCACCGCCCACGCGTCGAAGGGACGGTCCGAGGGCTGGCCGTGCAGGGCGAAGCCCGTCGCCACCGATAGGAAGACGGCGAGGCCGAGCGCCCCTGCGGCGTCGATCAGCAGCGTTCGCGACGGCGGGGGTACGGGCGGGGGATTCGCGGGAGACGCGCGCATGCTTCGAGCCTAGGCCGGACCCGCGGGAGGCGTCATCGCGGCGGGGGCGACGTTCTCCGCTGCTCCCTGAGGTGTACAGGGGACGCCCCCGTCTGCTCCCGTGGGAGGATCCGGACGGAGCCCAGGGACGCGCGACCCGCCGGTGCCGCCGGAGACGACGACCCGACCGGACACGACGCTGGTCGGCGCCTCTTCGGGTCAGTCCTTCTTCAGGTGGCGGTCGAACCAGTCGAGCACGATCTCGAACCGCTGGATGCGGTGCGCCGGCGAGCCGCTCCGGGTGAGCTCGTGGCTCTCCTCGGGGAACCGCACCAGCTCGACCTCCTGCTTGCGCAGGCGGAGGATCGCGAACAGGTCCTCGGCGTGGCCGACCGGGCACCGCAGGTCGTTCTCGCTGTGCATGATGAGCACCGGCGTCGTGATCTCGGTGGCGTACGTGCTCGGCGAGACCTGCAGGTAGGCGTCGGGCCGTTCGAACCAGAACGCGCCGAGCTCGCCCTTGAACATCCACCCGATGTCCGCCGAGCCGCCTTCGAGCAGGAAGTTGTTGCAGGACCGTTCGCTGATCGCCGCCCGGAACCGCTTGGTGTGCCCGAGGATCCAGGTGGTCATGTACCCGCCGTAGGAGCCACCCATCACGCCCAGCCGGTCGCCGTCCACGAAGTCGAACCGCCGGACGGCCTCCTCCGCGACGGCCATGACGTCCTGATAGTCGACGGTCCCCCAACCGGGGCCGCCCTCGACCGGCCCCCGGATGGCCCGGCCGAACTCCTCGGCGTAGCCGGACGACCCCCGCGGGTTGGAGTACACGACGGCGTATCCGGCGCCCGTGTACACGTGGAACTCGTCGAAGAACCGGTTGCCGTACTGGGTGAACGGCCCGCCGTGGATGTTCAGCAGCGTCGGGTACCGCTGGCCTGGCTGGGCGTCGACCGGCCGCATGATCCACGCCTCGACCTCGGTCCCGTCCTCCGATGTGGCGACGAACCGCTCCGGCGCCGACAGCTTCCGAGCCGCGGCGAACGGCTCACCCACGCTCGTCAGACGACGATCGCCGGCGAACAGCTCCGACAGCCGCGTCGGCGTCGTGGCGCTGTGGGCGATGCGACCTGCGTCCGCGTCGAAGCCGGTGATCCACAGATCGCCGCCGATGACGACCTCTGGCTGGCCGGAACCGTCGGCGGCCACCCGGTACAGCGGCGTGTTGCCGGAGTCCTCTCCGGCGAACAGCAGCGTGGAGCCGTCCCACACCGGCTCGCGCACCGCCGGATACGCCTCGCAGTTCCGGTCGAGCGACGCCGTCAGGATTCGGCGCTCGCCGCCGGCGGAGGGGATCACGGCGACCTGGCCGTGGTGGGGCTCGTCGAAGATGCCGGGCCGGTACAGGTACGCGATCGACGAACCGTCCGGCGACCACGACGGCAGCGTCGCGGAGCCGTCCTGATGGGTGAGCAGCTCGGGCTCGCCGCCGTCGGCGTCGATCGCATAGACGTCGCGGATCACCGAGGTGTCCCAATCGTCGTCCCGGGCGGAGGCGAAGGCGATCCTCGAGCCGTCGGGGGACCAGGCCGGCCCGTCGTCCTCGAAGTCGCCGGCGGTGAGCTGCCGCTCCGGGGAGCTGCCGTCAGCTGCCACCACGAACAGGTGCGAGCGGCGGTCGCCGGTCCACCCCTCGTTGTCCAGCTTGAACTGCAGTCGGGTGAACCGCCGCGGCGCCCGCCTCTTGGGGTCCTGCTCCTCGTACGCCGCGTCGGGGACCCTCGCCGAGAACGCGATGCGCGTCCCGTCGGGCGACCAGGCCGGCTGACCGGCGTCGTCCTTGCGATCGGTGAGCCTGCGGGGCTCGCCGCCGGCGACCGGCATCACGAACACCTGCGCGTGCTCGGAGTCGCGGTTGGAGGTGAACGCGATCGTGGCGCCGTCGGGGGACCACCGCGGGTTCGCGTCGCGCTTGGCACCGCTCGTGAACTGCCTCGGCTCGCCGTCGCCGTCGAGCGGAGCGATCCAGATCGCGCTTCGGTAGTCGTTGGCGTCCCGGTCGATGCGCCAGACGACGTACGCGACCTGCTTCCCGTCCGGGGACACCCGGGGGTCCAGCACCCCGGTCAGCTCGCCGACGTCACCAGGTTCCATCCCACGCACGGTGTTCCTCCCCACTCCGGAATTCGGCATTCGAATCGTCGGAAAGCGCACATTGTCCCACGCGGACCGCCGGCATCCGGTGGCGGGCGCCCTGTTGGTGCCTTGCGGCCGCCGTCGGTCGCCCTCTACCATCCGGCTCATCTCGCGCCTCGTCGACCGGCCCGGCCGGCACGGCTCCGGGCCACGCCCAGGGAGGGGAGCCATGAACGAGCGCACCCGTCACCGCGTCGAGCTGTTCGTCGTCGCCGCCGCGGCCGCCGTCCTCACGACCGCCGGTCCCGCGCTGGCCCGGACCGTCGCGGACTTCGCGAGGAACGCGGACAAGGTCGACGGCATCCACGCCGTCCACGCCGGGACGGCGGTCCAGGCGCGGGCCGGCAAGCTCGTGGCCACCTCGGCGGTGACCGGCCGCCTGCCCGACAACATCATCGCCAAGGCGCCGAATGCCGATCGGGTCGACGGCATCGACTCGTCCGACCTGGCGAGGCGGGCGCCGGTGGCCGCGCTCCAGGCCGAGGTGGCGGCCCTCTCCGAGCGCGTGGACGCCCTCGAGACCGTCGTGTCGCATGTCACGTTCGACGACGCGACGAACGTCCTGACGTTCGAGGGCGTGAACGTCCGGATCGTCAACGGGAGCGGCCAGACGTACGTGAAGAACGGGCTCGGGAACCTGATCGTCGGCTACGACCGCGACATCGACGAGCCGAACGACCGCTCGGGCTCCCACAACCTGGTGGTGGGCGACCTGCACACGTACTCGTCGTCGGGAACGATCGTCGCGGGCTTCGACAACACCACCGCGGCGAACCACGCGGCCGTCCTCGGCGGGGAGGACAACGTGGCGGACGGGGAGTCCGCGGTCGTCGCCGGAGGCACGCACAACTCGGCCTCGGGCGAGCGCGCCGCCGTGAGCGGCGGGTCGTTCAACACCGCGACCGGTGCCGACGCCTCCGCCACCGGGGGCGCCCGCAACATCGCGTCCGGCCAGGCCTCCGCCGTCACCGGGGGCCGGAACAACGAGGCCCGCTCGTTGTACGGCGCGATCCAGGGCGGCCAGGACAACCTCGTCGCGCTGATCGGTGTCGGTGCGTCGATCGGGGGTGGCTCGGACGGCCAGCTGTCGGAGGAGAACCAGTGGATCGGCGGCACCCCCAGGCTGCGGTTCGCGACCGTGTCGATCGACGCGACCGGCCAGACGGCGTCGAACGGTTCCTACGATTCGCGCTCGGTGACGGCGACGTGCGGCGCGGGCGAGGTCCTGCTCGGCGGGGGCGGCGCCTGGGACGTCGACAACAACACCGACGAGCTGCCGCTGCTGGCCTCTCGGCCGAACCCGGGGGGCACCGGGTGGACCGTCCGCGGCGGGAACGACACGAACGCGGTTCGATCCCTGTCGGCCTGGGCGCTGTGCCTCGACGAATGACGCTCGGGCACCGGCAGCCGGCGACCTGAGGCCCGGCTCCGTGCGGCACCCGCCGGCATGTCAGCGGTAGTCGGTGGGTCAGGCGGCGGCGCGGCGCTGCGGCCCGTCCTCCGTCCGAGGCTCCGCGTGGGGGTGCCGCGTGGTGAGGACGGCGAACCCCGAGATCACGCCGAGCGCGACCGCGGCCAGCCCCCAGAGCACCCCTGGAGCGTCGAGGCCGACGAGGTGGTCGACGGAGATCGAACCGGGTCCGGCGAAGGCCAGCGCCGCGGCGGTGACGGCGTAGAACAACGGCAGCTCGAAGCCGCCCTTCGAGTTCCACAGGCCCTTGGCGGCGTGCGCGGCGGCGGCGTTCGTCATGACCCCGATGACCGCGGCGGCGGCGAGCGGCGTGACCAGGCCGAACACGAGCAACGTCCCCGCCCCGGACTCGGTGAGGCCGGCCGCCGGCGCGGCGAGCCCCGGCTGACGGTAGCCCATCCTCCGGAACGACCCCTCGGTGGCGACGATCCCGCTGCCGCCGAACCACCCGAACAGCTTCTGGGTTCCGTGGCCGAACAACAGGACTCCGAGCGACACACGGACGAGCAGCAGGCCGAAGGACATGGCGTCCACCTCCCGAAGACAATCGATTCCCCGTCGGTGGGCCGCCGAACCGTCCGGGCGGAGGGTCTCAGCCCTGGGCGCGGGCGCGGCGGGCGGCGCGGGTCCGTTCGAGCTGGTCGAGGATCGTCTTGCGCAGACGCACGGAGCCCGGCGTCACCTCGACGCACTCGTCCTCGCGGATGAACTCGAGCGCCTGCTCCAGCGACAGGTCGCGGGGAGGGATCAGCCGGACCAGCTCCTCCGCCGTGGACTGGCGGATGTTCGTGAGCTTCTTCTCGCGGGTCGGGTTGACGTCGATGTCGTCGGCGCGGGCGTTCTCCCCCACGATCATCCCCTCGTACACCTCGACGCCCGGTCCCACGAACAGCTGCCCGCGCTCCTGGAGATTGAGCAGCGCATGGTACGTCGTCATCCCCAGCCGGTCGGCCACGAGCGAGCCCGTCGGGCGGGTCCGGAGGTCGCCGTGCCACGGCTCGTACCCGTCGAATACGTGGTGGAGGATCCCGGTCCCCCGCGTCTCGGTGAGGAACTCCGTCCGGAACCCGATCAGCCCTCTGGCCGGCGCGACGTACTCCATCCGGACCCACCCGGTGCCGTGGTTCACCATCTGCACGAGGCGTCCCTTACGAAGGGCCAGCAGCTGGGTGACGACGCCGAGAAAGTCCTCGGGGACGTCGATCGAGAGGCGTTCGACCGGTTCGTGCGTCCTGCCGTCGACCTCACGGGTCACGACCTGCGGCTTGCCGACCGTGAGCTCGAAGCCCTCGCGGCGCATCATCTCGACGAGGATGGCCAGCTGGAGCTCGCCACGGCCCTGCACCTCCCACGCGTCCGGCCGGCCGGCGTCGAGGACGCGGATCGAGACGTTCCCGACGACCTCCTGGTCGAGCCTGCCCTTCACCAGCCGCGCCGTGACCTTGTCGCCGTCGCGCCCGGACAGCGGCGAGGTGTTGATCCCGATGGTCATCGACAGCGACGGCTCGTCGACGTTGATCACGGGGAGCGGCCGGGGGTCGTCTGGATCGGCCAGCGTCTCGCCGATCGTCACCTCGGGGATGCCCGCGATGGCGATGATCTCGCCGGGGCCGGCCTCGTCGGCGGGGACGCGGTCGAGGGCCTCCGTCACGTACAGGTCGGTCACCTTCACCCGCTCGACGGACCCGTCCCGACGGCACCACGCCACCTGCTGGCCGCGGCCGATCGTGCCGTGCAGCACGCGGCACAGCGCCAGCCGGCCGATGTACGGCGACGCGTCGAGGTTGGTCACCAACGCCTGGAGCGGGTGGTCCGGGTCGAACGACGGCGCCGGGATGTGCTCGAGCAGGGTCTCGAACAGGGGCTTGAGGTCGGTGCCGTGCGTCTCCGCGTCGGTCGACGCCCATCCGGCGCGTGCGTTCGCGTAGAGGATCGGGAACGCGATCTGGTGCTCGTCGGCGTCGAGGTCGAGGAACAGGTCCTCAACCTCCCGCACGACCTCCTCGATGCGGGCGTCGGGCCGGTCGACCTTGTTCACCACGAGGATCACGGGGAGCCGCGCCTCGAGCGCCTTCCGGAGCACGAACCGTGTCTGCGGCAGCGGTCCCTCCGACGCGTCGACCAGCAGGAGCACGCCGTCGACCATGGTCAGGCCCCGCTCCACCTCGCCGCCGAAGTCCGCGTGGCCCGGCGTGTCGACGATGTTGATCTTCACCTCGCCGTATCGGACGGCCGTGTTCTTGGCGAGGATCGTGATGCCCTTCTCGCGCTCGAGATCCATCGAGTCGAGCACCCGTTCGGCCACGTCCTGGTTCGCGCGGAACGCGCCCGTCTGCCACAGCATGGCGTCGACGAGCGTCGTCTTCCCGTGGTCGACATGGGCCACGATGGCCACGTTGCGCAGGTCGTCTCGTGTTCGGGTGGGCACGCGGAATCCTTCGGTCGGGCGCGGGGTGGCTCCAGTGTACGAACGGCGAGGGCGGACCGGCGCTCAGCCGAGGCAGAACGACGGGAGGCGCGGCCGGACCGCGTACGTCGGCACGCTCGCCAGCCCGTCGCCGAGCGCGCGAACGAAGTACGTCGGCCGGTCTCCGGGCCACGTCGTGCGGTCCACGAACCGGGTGTCACCTCG
>DATBHM010000328.1:0-4729 GCA_036557505.1 Actinomycetota bacterium
GGATGTCGACCTCCGGCCCGACCGCCTCGCGCACGGCCGCGACCCGGTCCTCGGCCAGCTGCGCCTCGGCCAGCGAGATCGTGTAGTAGTTGTGCTGGCCGAACGGGTCGAACTTCAGCGCCGTGTAGCCCATCGCGACGACCGTCTTCGCCTCCTCGGCGTTCAGCTCCGGTCGGCCCGGGTTGGTGTACCAGCCGTTCGCGTAGACCCTGATCCGCCGCCGCTGCGCGCCGCCGAGCAGCCGGTAGACCGGCTGGCCGAGGATCTTGCCCTTCAGGTCCCAGAGCGCCATGTCGATCGCGCTGATGGCGAACGCCGCGATGCCTTCGACACCGAACCAGTACGCGTACGTGCACATCTCCTTCCACAGCAGTTCGACATCGAGTGGATCGCGACCGGAGATGCGCGGCGCGAACCCCTCATCGATCAGGACCTTGGTGGCGACGGCAGCCTCGGGGAACTGCGAGATCGACTCACCCCAGCCGACGGTCCCGTCGGAGGTCTCGATGCGAACGAGCGTGACGCACCTCTCCATCCCCCGGTAGTGCGGTTCCGCGTACCTCAGCGGATACGCGTCGATCCTGGCGATCATGGTCACCACCCTCGTTCGAGCATTCCTCGGTTGGTAACGATTCCAACGGCAAGCCATCCTACTGAAGGGGGGGCTCACGGCGCCATGCGACGGATCCCGCGGAGGCTCGGGCTCGGAGGGAACCGATCCCCCCTCTCAGCGAACCGCGAGGCGAATCACAGGTTCCTCTGAAGCTCCGCCGTGAACGTGAGCCGACCCGAAGAAAGGAGGTCACGGACGTTGGGAACGCGAACACGCCGGATGGTGGTTGCCTCGGTACTGTCGGCGGGGGCGCTCCTCGGCGGCGGCATCGGGGTGGGGCATGCGCTCGCGGGCGCGCAGACGGGTGCGGGCACTGCGCGCCTCGGGTCGCAGACGTCGACGCAGGCGAATCACGCCTCGTTCGCCGTGGTCCGGACAACCCCCTCGCCACACGGATCCGGCAACGGATCGTCCGGCCGGGGCGCGTCGGGCGGGCACCACTGTCCCAACCACAGCGGCAGCTAGCCCGAAATCGCGGCGGCGTTCGGACTCGCCGTCGGGTCGGAGCCCGGGAGGCGTCAGCCGCCCGGGCTCCGTTCGTCGAGCGACCGCCTGATCGGCCGGCCCCGGCCGATCAGGCGACGAACAGCGTCCCGCGACCCGCCTCAAGGTCCAGAAGGCGGCGCTTGCGGTCGAGCCCGCCCGCGTAGCCGGTCAGCGACCCGTCCGCCCCGATCACCCGGTGGCACGGCACGATGATCGCGATGGGGTTCCGGGCGTTGGCCCACCCGACCTCCCGGGCCCGGGAGGGATCGCCCAGCGCCCGCGCGATCTCGCCGTACGAGCGCGTCTCGCCGTAGGGGATTCGCAGCAGCTGCCCCCACACCTCCCGCTGGAACGCCGTGCCCCGCGGCGCGATGTCGACCGTGAACTCGCTTCGTTCGCCGCGGAAGTACTCGGCGAGCTCGTCCACCACACGCTCGAACCCCCGCGGGTCGCCCTTGCGTGAAGCGTCCGTCTCGCCGTCGTCCATTCGGAGCCCGCTCAACACGCCGTCCGTGTTCACGAGCACGAGGTCACCGATCGGGGACCCCACCGTGGTCGTCGTCTGCATCGGATCACCGCCCGTCGTGGGTCGTTCGCCTCGAATACCAGTCTCAACGACGCGTTGGCCCCGTTCGTGAGATCGCCACCGAGTTCCCGTGACCGTGGCACCCTGTGCGGACTCGAGCTCGAAGGAGGCGCCCATGGCCGTCACGCGCAAGGTCCATCACGACCGCCGGGAGGAGACGGTCGGTGTCTCACCGCTCGTCCAGCACGCGGTCGGCGACCAGGAGGTGCCGCGGTTCCGGCTGCCGGAGGCCGAGATGCCGCCCGACGCCGCGTACCAGATCGTCCACGACGAGCTGATGGTTGACGGGAACGCCCGGCTCAACCTCGCGACGTTCGTGGGCACGTGGATGGAGCCGCAGGCCGAGCGCCTCATGGCCGAGACGTTCGACAAGAACATGATCGACAAGGACGAATATCCGCAGACGGCCGAGCTGGAAATGCGCTGCGTAAACATCCTGTCCGACCTGTGGAGCTCGCCCGACCACGATGAGGCAACGGGGTGCTCGACAACCGGCTCCAGCGAGGCGGCGATGCTCGGTGGAATGGCGCTGAAATGGCGGTGGCGCGAGCGGATGCGCGCCGCCGGCAGGCCGACCGAGCGCCCGAACATGGTCATGTCGATCGGCGTGCAGGTGTGCTGGGAGAAGTTCTGCCGGTACTGGGACGTCGAACCCCGCTACGTCCCCATGGAGGCGGACCGCCGGCGGCTCACCGGCGACGAGGCGGTGAAGCTGTGCGACGAGAACACGATCGGCGTCGTCGCGATCCTCGGCGTGACCTACGACGGCGCGTACGAGCCGGTCGCCGACATCGCCGCCGCGCTCGACCGACTGCAGGCGGACACGGGGCTGGACGTCCCGATCCACGTCGACGGTGCGTCGGGCGGGTTCGTCGCTCCGTTCCTCCAGCCCGACCTCGAGTGGGACTTCCGGCTGCCGCGCGTGCAGTCGATCAACGCGTCTGGCCACAAGTACGGGCTGGTGTTCCCCGGCGTGGGGTGGATCCTGTGGCGTGATCCCGACGCGCTGCCGGACGACCTCGTGTTCAACGTGAACTACCTCGGCGGCGAGATGCCGACGTTCGCGCTGAACTTCTCGCGGCCGGGCGCGCAGGTGTGTGCGCAGTACTACAACTTCATCCGGCTCGGCCGGCGGGGCTACACCAGGGTGCAGCAGCGCTCGATGGACACCGCCCGGGAGCTCGCGGAGCGGATCGACGCGATGCCACAGTTTCGGAGCGTGACCGGCGAGCTCGACATGCCCGTGTTCGCCTTCGCCCTCGACGACGGCATCGATCGGTTCACCGTGTTCGACGTGTCGCGGGAGCTCCGGGCGCGCGGGTGGCAGGTTCCCGCCTACACGATGCCGGCGGACATCGCCGACGAGGCCGTGCTGCGGATCGTGGTCCGGAACGGATTCAGCGCCGACCTCGGCGACATCCTCATGGCGGACCTCGAGCGGGCCGTGCTCGACCTCGAGACGCACGGGGGGCATCCCAAGCGCCGCCACGAGGCCTTCCGGCACTGATCTCCTGCGCGAGCGACGCCGGACGGCGGCCCGGCGACCCGTGGTCGCGGGGCCGTTCCGGGCGTATCTTCCCCCTGGAGGCTGCCCCCGACCCGAGGGCTGCCTGCCCGTACGGGCGAGGACGGGGAGGTCGACATGGACCGGATGGACCCGGAGCCGGACGAGGTCGCCGGCGACGCCGATGCGAACCGGTCGGCTGGGGTCGTGAACGCGACCGAGTTCATCATCGACCTCACCGAGCTCCTGCGGGGCCTGGCGACCATCGCCGTCCGCGCGATCTGGAGCGCGATCTCTCCCGATCCCGCCGACGTCCCCGACGACGCCGACGTCGGCGCGCCCGAGCCGGGCGTGCTGTCGCTCATCCCCGGGGCCGCCGTCGCGTTGATGGTCGAGGCGGAGCGCCGGGCGCTCCAGGCGGCCGCCATGATCGACGAGCAGGTCGGGCCCGTCGTCCAGCGGGTCATGGGCCTGCGGATGATCCAGGCGCCGGCCGAGGCGGCCCGGCGGACTCTCGAGAACCTCAGCACCCGCGGCGTGAAGGAACAGCAGCACGCCGTTGCGGCGGCGCAATCGCTGGTCGAGCGCGCCGTGCCCGAGGTGGTCCGCGCGGTCCTCGACATCATCGACGTCGACGAGATCATCGCCCGGGTGGACATCGACGGCGTGGTCGAGCGCGTCGATCTGAACCGCGCCGTGTCCCGGGTGGACGTCGAGGAGATCATCGCCCGGGTGGACATCGACGGCGTCGTCCGGCGGGTGGACATCGACGCCATCGTCAAGCGCCTCGACCTCGCCTCGCTGACCGACGAGGTCATCACCGAGGTCGACCTTCGCGAGATCGTCCGGGAGTCGTCGTCGTCGATCACGGGGGAGGCCGTCGATGCCGTACGCGTCCAGGGGATGAACGCCGACCGGTTCGTCAGCCGGCTGATGGACAAGGTGCTGTTCCGCAGGGCCGGGCGCGACCTCGACGGCCCGGCGCCGGTGCCCGACGGTCCCGCGGCCGCCGTTGACGACACGGAGTCGATGGATGCAGACGCCGGCCGAGGTCCCGTCCCCACCTCCTAGGAGCCGGGCGCACGCCCGGCGCACGCGTGCCCTCGGCCTCCAGGGGCAGCGGGCCGGGGTGGTCTCCCGTATCTCCGCCGACGCCATCGACGCGGTCGTCGTGCTGGCGATCCACGTGGTCGTGATCCTGGTCGTCACCGCGATTCGGTACCTCTTCACGCGGCACTTCAAGCTCCCGAACCCCCCCACGTGGGTCACCCTGGCCACGTACTGGGTCATCGCGCTGATCTACCTGACGTCCGGTTGGGGGGCCACCGGGAAGACGTTCGGCAAGCAGGTCGTGGGCGTCCGCGTCGTCCGGGCGGACGGCTCCCGGCTGGGCTCGGGGCCGGCCTTCCTCCGCGCGCTGCTGTACCTCGTGTTCCCCGAGGGGCTGATCTGGATCCTGTTCAGCCGGAAGAACGCCTCGGTCCAGGATCTGCTGGTTCGATCGGTGGTGCTCTACGACTGGTCGTACCGGCTGGTCGAG
>DATBHM010000329.1:0-7299 GCA_036557505.1 Actinomycetota bacterium
CGGCCCCGGAGTTCAGGTTCCGGAACTCCCACGCGCTCAGCTCGCCGTCGCTGGTCGCGCCGCTCCGCACGTCGATCACCGCCGCCGGACGGAGGTACCCCCACTGGAACTCCTCCGGGCGGCTCCACCGGACCTTGACCGGCCGGCCCACCGCCCGGGCGAACACGGCAGCCTCCTCGGCGGCCTGGACGCTGTGCTTGCCGCCGAACCCACCGCCCGCGATGGGCGCGATCACCCGAACGAGGTCCTCGGGGATCCCCAGCCGCTCGGCCAGCTCCGCCCTGACGCCGAACGGCCGCTGGGTGCCGGTCCACACGGTGACCCGCTCGCCGTCCCACTCGGCGACGGCCACCCTCGTCTCGAGCGGGACGTGGGCGACGTATGCCGTCGTGTACGTTGCGTCCAGCCGGACCTCGGCCGCGGCGAGGGCGGCGTCGACGTCGCCGCGTTCCTCGTCGATGGAACCGCCCCATCCCTCTCGTGTCGTCGGATGCGCACGCAGGTGCGCGACGAGGTCGCGGTCGGAGGGCTGCTCCGGCACGGGCCCCCATTCCACACGGATCGCGTCGGCGGCCCGCCGGGCGGACGGCGGATCGGGGGCCACCGCGCCGACCAGGTCGCCGTCGTGGACCACGGTGACGTCCGGACCCGCGGCGTCCGAGGAGTCCACGGAGGCGAGCCGCGCGCCGTGCCGCGGCGGCCGGACTCGGGCGCCGTGGAGCATTCCCGGCCGCTCCACGTCGCCGGGGAACATCCTCGCGCCGGTCACCGCGTCGTGCACGCCGATCCGGCCGGAGGCCGAGGCCGCTGCGGCACCGTGAGGAACGGGCGGCAGCGTGGACGGCTCGGTGACCGTCTCCACCCGCGCCTCGCCGGGCCGGACGCCCTGATCCAGCAGCCGCCGGCCGGCCGCGGCGGCGGTCCGGAGCACCCTGCCCACGTCCACGATCGACCGGCTTCCGAACGTGCCCACATCCTCGGGGCACACGTCGGTGTCGCCCATCACCAGCCGCACTCGGTCGAGCGGGACGCCGAGCTCCGCTGCGACGAGCGCCGACAGCGCGGTGCGGTTGTCCTGTCCCACGTCCACCTTCCCGGTGAACGCGGTCACGGTGCCGTCCGGCCCCACATGGATCCAGGCGCCGCCGGTTGCGCTCCAGGCGTCGGGAACCGCCCCGGGCGGAACGACGACCACCAGTCCTGGCGGCAGGACCTCGAAGAAGTCCCGGTCCCGGGGCCTGGTCAGATCCCACGGCCGCGTGGGGCGGCCACCCAGGACACCCGGCGAGTCGCGGGCAGGAACGGGCGGGACCGGCGGGTCCCCGCCCTCGCCCTCGGCCGCGCGCCGGACCGCCCGCGCGATCCGCGGATACGTGCAGCAACGGCACACGTTGCCCTGCAGGGCTTCCCGGATCTCCTCGTCGGCGGGCCGCGGCGCCCGGTCGAGCAGCGAGACCGCCGCCATCACCATCCCCGGCGTGCAGAACCCGCACTGCATCGCCGCCACGTCCGCGAAGGCCCGCTGGACCGGGTGCAGGACACCGCCGTTGGCCAGCCCCTCCACCGTGGTGACGGTTCGACCGACGGCGTCGCCGAGCGGCGTCACGCAGGCCCGGACCGGTTCGCCGTCCACGACCACGGTGCACGCCCCGCACGCGCCCTCCCCGCACGAGTACTTCGCGCCGGTGAGGTGGAGCTCCTCGCGGAGCACCTGCAGGAGCGAACGGTCGGGTTGGGACGGGACGTCGCGTTCGACGCCGTTGACCGTGAGCCGCGGCATCACCCCCGAGTCTACGTCCGGGTGCCGGAACGGTCGCCGGGCGCTCGAGGACGGCGCCCGGCGCCCTCCGGCACTCAGGCGTACGACTCGACGAACCCCTGCCGCCAGCTCGGGTAGCGGAGGGTCCAGCCCAGCTCGCGCTTGGCCTTGGCGTTCGACGCGCCGCGGCTCTTTGTCGACATCATCACCGGGACCTCGCCGGCCAGGATGCGGGCGAGCCACCGCGGGAACCGCAGGGGCGGCTTCGCACCGAGGGCCTTCGCCATCGCCGGCAGCCACTCGCGAATCGGCGCCGGGTCGTCGTCGACCACGTGGTACACACCGGCCTCGCCGTGCTCGAGCGCGAGCACGGTGGCCGCGGCCGCGTCGTCGAGGTGGATGAGCGACCAGATGCCGTCCCCGCCGCCCACGATCGGGAACTTGCGCTTGCGGACGGCATCCACCATCTCGTCCTCGGGGTCGCCGTAGAACCCGCCGTACCGCAGCGCGATCCCACCGGCCGCGACGACGACGCGATCCAGGTAGGCCATGGCCGCGCTGCCCTCGCGCATCGCCGAGGGCGGATCGGGGTTCAGCGGATCGTCCTCGGTCTTCACCCGCCCGCCGACCGGGGCGTACCGGAACGGCGCGAAGCTCTGCGCAACGAACCGGTCGACGCCGGCGGCGTCCGCCGCCGCGAGCAGCGCGTCCGTCCCGGCCGTGCGGAGGCGGTTGGTCTGCGCGAAGCTCCGGTCGAAGTGCTTGAAGTCGGTGAGGCCGGCGAGCGCCGTCGCCTCGTGGACGATCGCGTCCGGCTTGGCATCCACGACCGCCCGCTCCACGGCCTGCGGGTCGAGGATGTCGAGTACGACCGGCTCGGCGCCGAGGTCGTGCAGACGGTCGACCTTGGCCGGCGACCGGCAGGTGCCGATCACCTCGTGCCCCGCGTCGATCAGCTGGGGAACGAGACGGCGGCCGATGGCGCCGCTCGCTCCCACGACGAAGACTCGCATGTCGGTTCCTCCTATCTGGTGGCCCGGCTCAGGGCCACCGGGTACGTCGCGTCGAGCCATTCCTCGAACGTCGGTCCCGCCAGCAGGGCGCCCGGCCCCGGCAGCAGCGCGCCCGTCTCGTGCAGGGAGGCATAGGGGTCGCTCGGGCCGGCGGCCTCCTCGATCCGGACGGAATCGCCGAGCCGTGCGACGAGGAGCTCCGCGATGCGGGCGAAGCGCTCCTCCCGCGGTCCCGCGATCTCACCGATCTCGGGGGCGTCGTCGCCGGGATCGGTCGCCAGGTCCGCCACCGCCTCCGCCACGGCCCGCGCGGCCACCGGCTGCATGCGCATCGCCGTCACGTGCGCGACCCCGTCCCGGGTTCCCCACGCCACCAGTTGTTCCACGAACTCGTGGAACTGCGACGCGCGCAGGATCCGGGCCGGGACCGGCCCCGCGAGCGAGATGCGCTCATGCACGACCTTGGCCCGGCCGTAGCCACCCGCGAACAGGTCGCAGCCGATGATCGAGGCCACGACGATCCGCGACGCGCCGGCCCGCCCTCCGGCGTCCTGCAGGTTCCGCCCTGCGGCCTCGAAGAACGCGGTCGCCTCCCGTTCGTCAGGCGAGGGCCCGGTGGCGGCGTCGACGATGGCGTCGACGCCCTCGAGCGCCGGGGCCAGGCCCCTCCCGGTGACGACGTCGACCCCGGTGGCGCGCGAGATCGGGACGACGTCGTGGCCGCGTTCGGCGAGCACGTCGACGACGTGCCGCCCCACCCGTCCGGTCGCCCCCGCAACGGCGATTCTCATGGTCATGGTTCCCTCCTTCTGATCGATGAACCCGTCACGACCACCCGGTCGGGGGGGTCATGGTGGTGACACGCGGGAAGGAAGGGATGTGACCGATGGACGAACGTGACTGGGTGACGGAACGGTTCGAGGAGCAGCGGCCCCGCCTGCGGGCGGTGGCCTACCGCATGCTGGGATCCGTGGCGGAGGCGGAGGACGCCCTGCAGGAGGCGTGGATCCGCGTCCGTCGCGCCGACGCGAGTGAGGTCGAGAACCTCGGCGGCTGGCTCACGACCGTCGTGGCCAGGGTGTGCCTCAACATGCTCCGGTCGCGCTCCACGCGGGCCGAGGAACCGCTCGACATCCACATGCCCGATCCGATCGTCGGTGCCGCGGACGCGGCCGACCCGGAGCAGCAGGCGCTGATGGCCGACTCGGTGGGGCTCGCGATGCTGGTGGTCTTGGAGACGCTCTCCCCGGCGGAACGCCTGGCATTCGTGCTCCACGACATGTTCGCCGTCCCGTTCGACGAGATCGCGCCGATGGTGGAACGCTCCCCGGAGGCGGCGCGACAGCTCGCGAGCCGGGCCCGCCGCCGCGTCCAGGGGGCGCCGATCTCGCCGGACGCCGACCTCGCGGAGCAGCGCCGGGTGGTGAACGCATTCTTCGCGGCCGCCCATGAGGGCGACTTCGAGGGGTTGGTCGCCGTCCTCGATCCGGACGTGATCCTGCGATCCGACGGCGGAGCCACGCGCAAGGGGGCGACCGCGGTCGTCCACGGCGCCCGAGAGGTGGCCTCGCGCGCAGCCGGGTTCACGCACCTCGCGCCCTTCGTGCGGCCGGCGGTCGTGAACGGGGTCGCCGGAGTGGTCGTCGTCCCCCAGGGACGGCCGTTCTCCGTGATGAGCTTCACCGTGCGCGGCGGACGGATCGTCGAGATCGACGTGCTCGCCGATCCCGAGCGCCTGGCGCGGCTCGACCTGTCCATGATCGGGGAATGACGGCCGACGCCGTCGGAACCCCCCGGCGGGGGCCATACACTCTCGGCCGTGCGGGTACGGGTGCTGGGCGGCTGTGGAGCCTGGCCCGCCGCGGGCCAGGCCTGCAGCGGCTACCTGGTGGAGCTGGACGGATTCCGGCTCCTGGTGGACCCCGGGTACGCGACGTTCCCCCGGCTGCTCGAGCTCGTCCCGGCGGAACGCGTCGACGCCGTGCTGGTGAGCCACGGGCACCCGGACCACTGCGCCGACCTCCATCCCCTGCTCCGCGCGCGGACGCTGCGGGACGAGCCGGCCCCGCCGCTGCCGGTCCACACCATGCCGAACGCCCTCGGCCGGGTCCTCGCCCTGGATCGCCCGGGCCTGCTCGACGACGCGTATCGGCTCGTGGAGTTCGCGCCCGGCGACGGGTTCGGCATCGGCCCGTTCGACGTCCGGACGTTCCCGCTCCCCCACTCACTCCCGAACGCCGGCCTGCGGCTCGTCGCCGGAGGCCGGACGCTCGCGTACACGGGGGACACCGGCCCCAGCCCCGAGTTGCCCGAGCTGGCCCGGAATGCCGACGTGTTTCTCGCGGAGGCCTCGTTCGCCGACGAGGTGCCGGCGGCCTCCGCCTCAACCCTGTCGAGCGCCGGGCAGATGGCGCAGACCGCAGGGCATGCCGGCGTCGCCCACCTGATCCTGACCCATCTGTTGCCGGGGACCGATCCGGCTCGCTCGGAGGACGTCGCCCGCGCCATCTTCGACGGCGAGGTGACGGTGGCCCGTGCGGGAACGGCGCTGGACCTCGACGACCGGAGGTGACGAAGCCGACACCTCCGGCCGACGAGGTCGGCCCCGCGTACGAGGTCGCGCGCCGGGTTCAGCCGTGCCGGCGGCGGTTCGTCTTCAACACGTAGAACACGATCCGCCACACGACGAACACGATGATCAGGACGATTCCTGTGGTGCTCATGCCGTTCCTCCTTCCCGGGCGGTGGCCATCGGCGTCCAGCGGAAGCGACGGAGCGCGAGGACCGACCCCGCCGCCGCCCACAGGGCCAGCACGCCGAGGTCCGCGCACGGGACGCCGCCCGCCATGGCCAGGTGCATGCCGGCGGCGAGGTGCTGGACGGGGAAGAACCGGGCCACGTGCTGCAGTCCGGCGGGCAGGTCGGTGTTCAGCACGAAGATGCCCGAGATCAGGTACAGGGGCAGCAGGACCGCCTGGACCAGCGGCTGGGCCGCGTCCGCCGAGCCGATCAGGGTGGAGAACGCGTACGCGAGGATGCAGAACGTCGCCGCGCCGACGACCGCCGTCAGCACCACCGCCGGCACGGCCGAGGGGGGCACGTCCACGCCGTACGCGAAGCCGCCGATCGTGAGCAGCACGGCCACGATCGCGACGGCGACGGCCGTCGCGGTGAGGGTCCGCCCGGCGATCAGCACCCAGGCGGGCACCGGCGTGGCCCGCCGGCGCTTCAGGATGCCCGTTTCCCGTTGCGTGGTGACGGAGATGACCAGGTTCGCGAACGCCGCCGTGACGACGGCCAGCGCGGCGATCCCCGGCACGTAGTAGGTCGCGCTGCGCACGTGGTCCGGTCCCACCATCCGGTCACCGAACACGCCCGCGAACAGCACCAGCAGCATCACCGGCAGCACGAGCGTGAAGAACCGGGCCTGCTGGTTGGCGAAGAACGCGCGCAGGTCGAACCGAACCTGGTGGGCGACGAGCCGGATCCGGGACGTCATGACTCCTCCTTCCGTTGGTGGGTCAGCTCGAGGTACACGTCCTCGAGCGTCGGGCGGGTGATCTCGAGATCGGGCAGGTCCACGCCCCGCGCGTCCGCCCAGTCCGCGATCAGGCGGACGTGCCGGAGCGGCGCCTCGGTACGGATCGCGACCACACCGCCCGCACGGGATTCCGCCAGGGACTGGACCGGGTCCGGCAGCCCGGCCACCGTCTCGCTCGGGGGAAGCGTGAACCGGATGGTCGCGCGCATCCGGTCCCGGCCGCCGAGCGATCCGGGCGGCCCCTCGGCGACGATGGCACCGGCGGCCATGACTGCCACGCGGTCGGCCAGGTGCTCCGCCTCCTCCATCGAGTGCGTCGTCAGGAACACCGTCGTCCCGCTCGATCGCAGCCCCTCGACGACGTCCCACGCGTCCCGCCGGGCGCCGGGGTCGAACCCCGTGGTCGGCTCGTCGAGGAACAGCAGCTCCGGATCGCCCACCAGGGCCAGCGCGACGTCGAGACGCCGCCGCTGCCCGCCGGACAGACGCTCGCCCGACGTGTTCACTTGCCGCTCCAGGCCGACCATCGCGATGACATCGTCGATGCGCATGGGTCGGTCGTAGTAGCCGGCGTACAGCTGCAGGGCCTGCCGGACCGTCAGGCCGGGTTCGGGGTTCGACTCCTGGAGCACGATGCCGACGCGGTTGCGCCACGCCGGACCGGCGTGCGCCGGGTCGACGCCCAGCACGCGGATCTCGCCCGTCGTCGGCCGCCGGAACCCGGCGAGGATCTCGATCGTGGTGGTCTTGCCGGCGCCGTTCGGGCCGAGGAACGCGAAGATCTCGCCGGCGCGAACCTCGAGGTCCACGCCCCGGACGGCTTCCACGTCGCCGAACCGCTTGCGCAGCCCGCGGACCTCGATGACCGGCCGCGCCACGTCCGGTCCCGCATGCACCGTGCCGGCTTCCGGCCGGCTGATCGTCCTCATCGGGGGGCCTCCTTCCTCCTCGGATGTCTCGCGAACAACGCTAGAAAGGCGGCCCCT
>DATBHM010000330.1:0-10820 GCA_036557505.1 Actinomycetota bacterium
AAGCCTCGCGGCCGTGTCGCTCGCGGCCGACCTCGCGGAGGCGGACGACGACTGGGCGCGTTCCGAACAGCTGTACGAGCAGGCGGTGGCACCGCTCCCGCCGTCGGCGCCCGACGGCCGATGGGAGGAGGTCGCCGGTCCTTCGGTCCGCTCGCAGCTCCTCGAGCGCATCGTCGACTGCCGCCTCGAGCAGCAACGGATCCCCGACGCCCTGGAGGCCGGGTTCGAGGCCTGCCGGGACGACCCCGGCAACGTGGGGGCGCAGCAGGCGCTCGCGGCCGCGTTGATGGCCGCCTGGTCCCGGCGGTCCCTCGATCCCACCGATCCCTGCACGTGCTCGTCCGGCCGGGTCCGGGGGTTCTGCTGCGGCCCGCGCGAGAGCTCGGCGCTGGCGCGGTTCGCGGACCGCTCGTTCGTGTACGAGCTCCAGGACGCGCTGCGGCCGTTCCTCGACCGCTCCAGGATCGCCCCGCTGATCGCGGAGGGGATCCGGGATTGGTATCAGGGCCGCCCGCCGGAGGAGCTGGGCGACCCCGAGGAGCTGGAGGCGCAGCTCGCGATCGAGCGGACCCTGGTGACGAAGGGACCGCGGCCGGAGGACGACGACTACGTCCTGCTCGACGCGTTCGCCGACGACCCGGGGACCCCGCAGTGGGCGTCACGCCGGGCCAGGGAGTGGCGGCAGTTCACGAGGTTCGGCCTGTGGGAGCTGGCGGAGACGGAGCCCGATCCGGGCCTGCTGCTCCAGGACCTGGTGACCGGGGAGTTCGTCTTCATGGCGGTGCCGCCAGAACAGCTGGATCGCCTTCCCCGGTGGGCCGTGCTGGCGGGCGCGGTGATGCCGACGGAGGGCGTCTGGCGCACCGGCTCCGAGCTGGTCGCCATGACGCACGACGAGGGCCGTTCGCTCGTCGCGGACACGCTGGCCATCGCCCGGCGCGTCATGCCCCGTCTCGTTCCGCGCGCGGCCGTGGGCCGGCTGCAGCAGCAGATCGACGAGCGCCGGGCGAAGCTCCGCGCGCGCATCGCCAGCGAGGACATGCCGCCGATGTCCTCGGAGCTCGCGGAGGTGCTCGGGCACGTCGTCGCGGTGGCGCTCCCGACGCTCCGCGACCGACTCCGCACGCTGCGGGCGGCGCGGCCGGCCGAGCGCCGGAACACCGACGGGGACCGGATCGAGCTCATCACCGCGAGGGTCCGGCTGCGGGACCGCGGGAGGGCCGAGGAGGCCATGGAACGGCACCCGGAGTTCTCGCCGGACGAGCACGGGTGGACGTGGTTCGGAGGGCCGTCGGCGCCGGCGGCCGGCACCATCCCGGGCGGCGACGGCCGGACGGTCCGGGCGTTCATCGAGGTCGCCGGAACCGACGAGCTCGACGTGTTCGTGAACTCGCGAACGAGGCTCGAGCGGCTGATCAAGTTCCTGCGCCGGACGGGCGCCGGACCCGAGGTGGTGTCCGAGCGCAGGATGGACGCGGCGATCGACCTCCGGGCGCCCGGCGACCGCGGCGAGGTCGAGGTGGCCTCGGGGCGGCCGGCCCACGGCGTGGTCGACCTCCGGCCGGCGATGACACGCGTGGAGTCGACAGGGACGTAGTGGACATCCCGCGGTCGCGGTTGCGTCCGCTCATGGCGGACGAGCTGCGCCGATTCGAGGACCTGCACCCGCGGTCGGGATCGCTGTTCGCCAGGGCTCGCGATTCGATGCTGGCCGGCGTCCCGATGCCGTGGATGGCCGAGTGGGCGGGGTCGTATCCGGTGTTCGTGTCGTCGGCGTCCGGGGCCCGGGTGGAGGACGTCGACGGGCGGTCGTACGTCGACCTCTGCCTGGGGGACACGGGGGCGATGGCCGGGCACTCGCCTCCGGCGACGGTCGCGGCGGTGGCGTCGGCCGCATCGCGGGGGATCACCACGATGCTCCCGACCGAGGACTCCATCTGGGTGGGGGAGGAGATGGCGCGGCGGTTCGGCCTGCCCTCCTGGCAGTTCTGCCTGACGGCGACCGACGCCAACCGGTTCGCGATCCGGCTCGCGCGGGAGATCACCGGGCGGCCCAAGGTGCTGGTGTTCGCGTGGTGCTACCACGGGTCGGTGGACGAGACGTTCGTGGTGGTGGGCCCGGATGGATCAGCCCGGATGCGGGAGGACAACATGGGGCCGCCCGTCGACCCGGCGCTGACGACGCGGGTGGTGGAGTGGAACGACGCCTCCGCGTTGGAACGCGAGCTCTCACATGGCGACGTCGCGTGCGTCCTGGCCGAGCCGGCGCTGACGAACATCGGGATCGTGCTGCCGTCCGAGGGGTTCCACTCGCAGCTGCGCGCGCTGACGCGTGCGGCCGGGTCCCTGCTGGTGATCGACGAGACGCACACGATCTGCGCGGGGCCGGGCGGATATACGAAGGCGTACGGGTTGGGGCCGGACCTGCTGACGATCGGCAAGGCCATCGCCGGCGGCGTGCCGGCCGCGTGCTACGGGATGAGCGCCGAGGTGGCGGGGCGGGTGCAGGCGCGGCTCGACGACATGGCCGTGACCGACGTGGGAGGCATCGGCGGAACGCTGTCGGGCAACGCGCTGTCGCTGGCCGCGATGCGGGCGACGCTCTCCGAGGTGCTGACCGACGATGCGTTCGAGCGGATGATCGCGCTGGGTGCGCGGTGGGCGGGCGGCGTCCGTGACGTGATCGACGAGGCCGGGCTGCCGTGGGAGGTCCAGCAGCTCGGCGCCCGGGCCGAGTACTGGTTCAGCCCGACGCCGCCGGCGAACGGCAGCGAGGCGGCCGCGGCCGACGACCACGAGCTGGCGCGGTTCCTGCACCTCCACGCGCTCAACCGCGGCGTGCTCCTGACGCCGTTCCACAACATGGCGCTGATGTGCCCCGCCACGACCGAAGCCGACGTGGACGCCCACACCGAGGTGTTTCGCGAGGCGGCGACGGCCCTGACCGCCGGTCGTTAGGACCCCGCCGGCTGGGCGTAGGATGCAACCTCGACGGTTTCGTGCTCGGCGCCCATCCGCCGGACGTGGGCGGCATCCGCCGGGCGGCTCTGCTTTCGGCGGGAGGGGACCACCGGGTGCAGGAGGACGTCCGCAAGCTCAGTCGAGGGATGCGTGCGGTCGGCGTGATCGGTGCCGTGCTGGTGTTGTTCGCCGGGACGCAGCTGTTCGTTCTCTCGGACCACACGGAGCGCCTCTTCGCCTGGACGCTGCCGGGGCTGTCGGCGGCGTTCATCGGGTCGTTCTACTGGGCCGGGCTCGTGCTGATCGTGGCCGTATGGCGGCACGGAACGTGGGCGGCCGCGCGCCCGGGGATGCTGGCGGTCATCGCGTTCACGGCGCTCACGCTGGTGGCGACGCTGTTGCATCTCGGGCTGTTCCACCTGCACGCGCCGCATACCGAGACGGTGGTCGCCACGTGGGCGTGGATCGTCGTGTACGCGGTCGTGCCGGTGTTGCTCTTCGTCGTGTGGCGGCTCCAGCTGCGCGGATCCGGCGTCGACCCCCCGCGAACGGAACCGCTGCCGCGGTGGCTCCGCGCGGTGCTGCTGCCGGAGGGCGTCCTGCTCCTGGCGGTGGCCCTGGCCCTGTTCGTCGCCCCCGGATGGGCGGACGGGTGGTGGCCGTGGCCGATGACGCCGCTCGCGGGTCGGGTCATCGGAGCATGGCTGGTCGCGATCGGAGGGCTGCTGCTGGGCATCGCGCGGGAGAACGACTGGGACCGCGTGCGGCCGTCGTTCGTCTCCTATTTCTCGCTCGGCGTCCTGTGGGCGATCTCGGTGGCCCGCTACGCGAACGACGTGAAATGGGGGTCGTTCTCCGCCTGGGTCCTGGTCGCGGCGATCGCCCTGGCGATCGGCCTGGGCGGCTACGGGATCTGGGCCTGGAACCCCCGGTCGGCGGCGGAAGGCCGCCCGAGCGTCGCCGCGGCCTGACCGACGCGCCCACGACCGAACGTGCCCATCGACCAGGAGGGGAGACCTCGGTGCACGCCACCGGCCGCGGTGCCGCGGCCCGGCTGCTACGTCCAGACGCGGGCCCGGTGACGGCTCCGGGACCACGGCGGCACGGCTCGCCCGGTACCGCGCTCGAGCGCATGCGCCGCGTCGACGGCCGCCTGCCGGCTCGGCCCCCATCCACGGATCCGAGCGGTCAGGTCCCACTCGCCGCCCCGGACCAGCACCCGCCAGGGCAGGGCACGCGCGAGCCTCGCCACGAGGACCATCGGGAACAGGACGAGCAGCAACAGCCATTCACCCCCGACCAGGTACAGGGCGCCGCCGAACGCGACGATCGTGACCTCCAGCACCGCGACGAGGCCGAGGAACCGCACGACGATGAACGCGGGGAGCAGCACCACCCACCCGATGATCCTGACGACGAGGGGCCGGCCCCGGGACAGGAACCGGGGGGTAGCCCATGCGTCGAAGCGGTCCAGTCCCACCACGACGAGGTGCCAGCCTCGGGGGAAGGCGAAGATCGGACGGAAGCGCGGCCGCCACGGGAGCCACAGACGGCGCCCCCGCGCCAGGGCGGGGGATTCCGCCGGCAGCGTCGCAGGTGCCGTGTCCATGTCCGGACGGAGATTGTCCTTCACCTCGGCCACGAAGACTGGGAGCGGTAGCCTCACGTCATGCCGGCCTGCGCCGCCTGCGGGGCAACGAACGCCGAGGAGGCGAGGTTCTGTTCGCGCTGCGGGTCGCCGCTGGGTGCGGCCTGCCCGTCGTGCGGCGCTCCGGTCGCGGACGACGCGCGCTTCTGTTCGAGCTGCGGGACCACGCTCGTCCCGCGCGTCGCGGCCGGCGAGGAACGCAAGCTCGTCACCGTGCTGTTCGCCGACGTGACGGGGTCGACGACGCTCGGCGAGCGCCTGGATCCCGAGCGGCTGCGGGACGTCCTCCGCACGTACTTCGACTCGATGCGCGAGGAGATCGAGGCGGAGGGTGGAACGGTCGAGAAGTTCATCGGCGACGCGGTGATGGCCGCGTTCGGTGTCCCGGTGGCGCACGAGGACGACCCCGTTCGCGCGCTGCGCGCGGCGAACCGGATGCTCGGCCGGCTGGGCGAGGTGAACGCGAGGCTCGCCCGGGACCACGGCGTGACGCTCGAGATCAGGATCGGGGTGAACACCGGGGAGGTCCTGGCGACGACCGATCCCCGGCCCGGCGAGCCCATGGTCACCGGCGACGCGGTGAACACGGCGGCGCGGCTCCAGGCCGCGGCCGCCCCGGGCCAGATCGTCGCCGCCGAACGCACGGTTCGCGCCGTCAGGGGGTGGCGTCTGGAGGACCTCGGCCCGCTGCGGCTGCGGGGGAGGGAGGAGCCCGTCCGGGCCTTCCGGGTCGACGGCGAGAGCGAGGTCCCGCCCGAGCGAGGGGTCGCCGGCCTGTCGGCGCCGATCGTGGGGCGGGATCCGGAGCTCGACCTGCTGGCGAGCCTCTTCGGACGCGTCCGCAGGGAGGGCCGGCCCCACCTGGTGACCGTGTACGGCGACGCCGGCGTCGGCAAGAGCCGCCTCACCCGGGAGCTCCTCGATCGGATCGAGCGCGACGGCCCCGTCGTGTTCCGGGGGCGGTGCCTGCCCTACGGGAGCGGCGTCACGTTCTGGCCGCTGGCCGAGATCCTCAAGGCCCACGCGGGCATCCTCGACACCGACCCACCGGAGACCGCGCTGGAACGGATCCGCAAGACCGGGCACGACCTGTTCTCCGAGGACGTGGCGCCGGACCCGGCACGGGCGACGGCCGCGCTGGCGTTCACCGTGGGGGTCGAGGATCCGGAGTTCCAGTTCGCGTCCATGGATCCCAAGGCCGTGCGCGCCGAGGTGCACGCCGCCTGGCGGTGGTTCTTCTCCGCGCTGTCGGCCGGCGCTCCGGCCGTGGTGGTGATCGAGGACATCCACTGGGCGGACCCGGCCCTGCTGGACCTGCTCGAGGACCTCGCCGAGCGGGTGGCCGGCCCGGTGCTGTTCCTGTGTCCGGCGCGCCCGGAGCTCACGGCCCGCAGGCCGGGCTGGGGCGGGGGACGCAGGAACCACAGCGCGATCGCGCTCGACCCGCTCACGCCCGAGCAGTCCGAGCAGCTCATCGGGTTCCTGCTGGCGATCGACGACCTGCCGGCCGCCGCGCGCAGCAGGATCCTCGAGCGCGCCGAGGGCAACCCGTTCTTCCTCGAGGAGATCATCCGGCAGCTCATCGACGAGGGCGCGGTCGTGCGGGAGGAGGGCCGCTGGCGTGCGAGGGGAGGGATCGAGGACGTCGAGGTTCCGGACACCGTGCAGGGCGTCCTGGCGGCCCGGATCGACCTCCTCCCGCCGGCGACCAAGCGCGTGTTGCAGGCCGCGGCGGTCGTCGGCCGGGTGTTCTGGCCGGGGCCGGTGGAGGAGCTCGTGGGGAGCGACGACGTCTCGGGCGAGATCGAGACGCTCGAGGAGCGGGAGCTCGTGATCTCCCGCCTCGGCTCGTCGATGGCCGGTCAGGCCGAGTTCATCTTCAAGCACATCCTCACCCGAGACGTGGCCTACGAGAGCCTGCCCCGGCGCGATCGGGGACCCGCGCATGCAACCGTCGCCGCGTGGATCGAGCGAACGGCCGGCATGCGCTCCAGGGAGTTCGTCGAGCTCCTCGCGTACCACTACTCCACGGCGCTCGCCGAGTCGCCGGGCGCGGACGACGACCTCCGTCGCAAGGCCTTCGACCTGCTCGTGGCCGCCTCGAAGGACAACCGCAGCAAGCAGGTCATCAGCAAGGCCGAACGCCTCGCCGAGGAGGCGCTCGGCATCGCGTCCTCCGATCTGGAGCGTGCGGTGGCGCTCGAGGCGCTCGGGCTCGCGTTCATCGCGGACTACGACGGCGATCCCGCGTGGCGCACGCTGAGGGAGGCCGCGCTCACGCGGGCGCGGGCGGAGCCGGGGGAGTCCGCGAAGGTCGCGTACCTGGCCGCGCGTGCCGTCGAGGTCCCGGTCCGGTGGCCGGGCTCGATGCGGAGGCCGCAGCCCGAGGGCGAGGTCCAGCCCATCCTCGACCTGGGGTTCGCCCATCTGCCCGACGGTGACAGCGAGGAGCGGGCGAGGCTCCTCGCCCACCGGGCCGGCTGGCCCTTCGCGTTCCCGCGGACCGTCGACGAGCATGAGCTCGGCGCGATCGAGCGGACGGGTCTCGAGGCGGCCGAGATGGCGATCCACCTCGGCCTGCCCGACATCGCGTCGGCGGCGTTCGACGCGGCCACCGGAGGGACCGTCGCCGCCGGGCGGTACGATCTGGCGCTGCCGATCTGGCGCAGGCGCGCGGAGCTCGAGCCCGTCCTCCGCGACGTGCTCGAGATCGGCGATCACGTCGCGGCCGGCGCCTGGCTCATGTGCGAGCTCGGGCGGTACCCGGAGGCGCGGGCCATCGCGGACGAGGGGATCCCGAAGGTGGCCGGACTCTCCGCGATCGCCGAGGTGCACGCCGTGTCGTGGCAGGTCGTGACGTTCGAGCGGCTCGGCGAGTGGGACGAGGCCCTGTCCAGGTTCGAGCGGGTCGGCGAGCTCCTGGCCGAACGGCGGGACGAGCCGCCGTACTTCGTCTCGCACGCCTACGCGGTGGCCGGGATGATCCGCGAGGCCCGGGGCGAACGCCTCGAGAGCGACCGGCTGGCCGACCTCCTGACGGCGATCGGAACCGGGTTCTCGTCACGGCTCTACGCGTGGTTCGGGCGGTTCCTCCTCGAGCGCGGGGAGGTGGAGCGGGCGAGCGCGTACCTCGCGGAGCGGCCGGCGTCCTGGCGGATCCATGCGTCGGGGGTCTACGAGTCACGGTGCGCGCTGGTCGCCGCGACCGAGGCGTGGGACGAGGCGCCCGACGCCATCCGGGAGGCCAGGGCCCACGGCGCGTTCGGATCGCAGACGATGGGACCCCTCGCCGACCGCCTCGAGGGCCGCGCCGCGATCTCCGTCGATCCCTCGCGGGCCGCAGGGCTCCTGCAGCAGGCGATCGACGGGTTCGTCGCCCTTCGAATCCCGTACGAGGAGGCCCGCACCCGGGTGGACCTGGCTCGGGCGCTGGCCGGGAGCGGCGGAGCAGCGGATGCGCTCCGCGAGCTCGACCTCGCCGAGGCCGAGTTCGAACGGCTCCGCGCGACGAAGGACCTGAAGGTCGTTCGGGCCCGCCGCGCGCAGCGCTGAGGCGTGTCCCGACGTGCTCAGGCCCTCGCCGGGACGAGGGCGTCCCCGAACTGCTCGTCCTTCTTCGCGGTGGACAGGACGCCGGGGCTGTCCTGGTTCCAGAGCTGGCTGCCGGCGGCCGAGAGCCCGCCGCTCTTCGCATAGAGCACGTTCACGCCGCCCGGGAACCCCTTTCCGGGGACGCGGTCGAACGGAACCCCCACCGCCACGTCGGCCGGGCCGCCGCGGCCGAACTGCCCGACGCCGACCGCGGCGCCGAGCTGCTCCACGTCCGTCGGGACTCCGGGGACGCCCGGCGTGCCCTGGTTGAACACCTGGTTGCCGGCCACGGTGAGTCCGGACGGCGACCCGTAGATGACCGCGATCGAGCCGGCGTTGGACGTTCCCCCGAAGGTGTCGAACTCGATGCCCACGACCAGGTCGCCCTGCGGCGACCTGCCGACGTTCCCCGTGGCGAGGGACGCGCCGAAGTGGTCGGAGGTCATGGGGACGCCGGCCATCCCCGGCGTGGCCTGGGTGAACCGCTGGGCGTTCGTCGTCCGCAGGCCGGCCGGCGAGCCGTACAGGACGGTCACCGAACCTGCGCCGGTTGCGCTCCCGACCTGTTCCTCGGGCGCGCCGACCGCGACGTCGAGCTCCTTCGACCGCCCGAACGATCCCGCTCGGACGGCGTCGCCGAAGTGGCCGTCGTCCTGCGGATTCCCCGGAACGCCGGTGGTGGATTCGTCGAACAGCCGCGAGCCGGTCGCGGTCAGGCCGGCCGGCGTCCCGTACATGACGAGGACCGCCCCGGCACTCGGGTGGCCGTCCGCGGTTCGCCCCGAGACGCCGACGACCAGGTCGAGCTCTCTGCTCTTGCCCAGGTTGCCGGTGGCGGCGGAGAACCCCAGCTGGTCGCCCAGCGCGGGGTCGCCGGGGACGCCGGTGGAGCTGAGGTCGAACTCCTGCATGTCGACCTGGTGGAGGCCGGTGGGGGAGCCGGTGAACACGTCGAACGCACCGGCGTCGTCGTTGCCGGCGACGTCGGCTCCGGGGACGCCGGCGACGAGCTCGGCCTGGGTGCTGCCCCCGAGGTGCCCCGCCGCCAGGGCCCACCCGAAGTGATCGGGGTCGCCGCTCGTTCCGACGAACTGGCGGGTGAGCACCACGCTGCCGTTCGTGCGCAGGCCCGCGTGGGAGCCGTACAACACCGTGACCTGACCGGCCTCGAGCTGGCCGCCGCCCGCCTCGAGCGATCCGATCGCGAGATCGGCGAAGCCGTCGCCGTTGAAGTCACCGGCGGCGAGCGATCGGCCGAACAGGTCGCCGGGCTGGCCGGTGCCGGGGACGCCGGGCGAGTCCTCGGTCCACAGCTGGTTGTTCGCGGCCTTCAGTCCCGTGGGGGAGCCGTACAGGACGTTGACCGCGCCCTCCTCCTCCTGCGGGCCCTCACCCGGCACGCCGATCGCGAGGTCCGAGAACCCGTCGCCGTTGAAGTCGCCGCCGGCCCGGTGGGTGGCTCGGCGGTGGGAGCTCGTCGAGGCGAACCCGACGGGAGCCAGTGAACCGAGCAGCACGACCACGGCCGTGGCCGTCGACAGGCGGCGGATCGAACGGCTCATCGATGAACACGCTCCTTCGGGGGAGGGTCACTGTCACAGCGTCCGGCGCGTGAAGCAACCCCCTGCTGGGCACGACGCCCTTGAGTCCGTCGGTTCAGACTGGTCCGTGCACCTCCCCGTGTGCAGAAAGGGGTCGAGGACCGGAAGCGCCAGCAGCCCCCGCCGCTCGAGGTTCGCGGCGAGGGTCACCACGGGCGGGGGACGCCCGAGAACCATGGTTCGGTCATCCAGGGAGATGGGAGGGAGTTGTGGGCATTCGGATCGCACGTTTCCTCGCGAAGAACGTCCTCGCAGTGATCGCGATCGTTCTCGCGCTCGGAGGGACCGCGTACGCGGGGTTCCTCGTCTCCAGCAACAGTCAGATCGGCCCGAACACCGTCGCCGGCCACAACCCGCCGGCGGGGAAGCACTCCAACCTGTTCGTCAACTCGGTCACGACGCAGGACCTGGGAAGCGGCGCCGTCACCACCGGCAAGCTGGCGAATGGCGCGGTGACCTCCGGCAGGATCGCCGCCGGTGCCGTGTCCAGCCCCAAGGTCGCCGACGGTTCGATCGCCGAGACGAAGCTCGCCGACGGGGCTGTCACGTCGACGAAGTTGGCGGACGGGGCGGTGACGAACTCCAAGATCGGCGCCGGCGCGGTGACGAACTCCAAGATCGGCGCCGGCGCCGTGACGAACTCGAAGCTGGGGGTCGACTCGGTGGGCAGCGCGAACGTTGCCCCCAACTCCCTCACGCTCTCCGATCTCAATGGCACCGACAGGTCGGGGTCGATCGCCTTCACACTGAGCGCGGGCCACTGCGGCACGCTCGGCCTGAGCGTGTCCGGTGCCGTGGCGGGTCAGGTCGCGCTGCTGTCCTGGACGGGCACGGTGCCGCCCAACATCGTCCTCGGGCCCCTCAAGGTGGTGTCGTCGACCTCGATCACCGTGCGGGCGTGCAACCTCGGGTCGACCAGCTTCAGCGGGAGCGGCATCGGGGTTCGGATCGTCACCTTCGGCTGAGATCCGCCGGGCTCGTCAGGGTTGGCGCTCGAAGGCGCCGATCTCGCAGCGGGG
>DATBHM010000331.1:0-24444 GCA_036557505.1 Actinomycetota bacterium
GCCGCGTCCACCACGTGGGGCTCTGCCCTGTCACTCCCGGCCGACGGGTCCTACGTCGTCCACGTGCAGACGACGGACACGGCGGGCAACGCCGAGACCGGCACCACCTACGCGGCCACGTCGACGTTCTCGATCGACGCCACCGCGCCAACCCAGTCGCTCTCGCTGACGGCGGCCACGAGCGCGTACCTCGTCGGCACGACCCTGTACTGGAACAGCACCAACACGTCGACCGGGTCGTTCCAGATCGTCGATACGGTGACGGATTCGGGGAGCGGACCGGCCTCGGCACAATTCCCTGCGAACGGGGCGGTCGGCTGGAGCCACGGTGGCGAGACCGTGTCGTCGGGCACCGGCTCGCCGCCCACGGTCGGCTACACGTCCAGCCCGTACACGTGGGGGACGGGAGCGGCCAACCCGCCGGACCAGGTGATCACCGGCAGCGACGCGGTGGGCAATCCGGTGACCACGTCGGTCCACTTCGTCAACGACAAGACGGCGCCGACCGCGGGCGCGCTGACGGTCAACGGAGCCGTGGCGACGACCGGCGGCTCGTCCAGCTACAGCGCGACCGGGACGTTCGCGATCTCCCGGACCGACTACACCGACGCCGCATCCGGTCTCGCGTCCTCCCAGCTCACCCTGCGCACCGGCACGCTCTCCTCGTCGAACGGCATCGCGGCCGGCACGTGCTCGGCGTACGGCAGCCCGGTGGTCATCGTCGGCGCGCCGGCGCAGTCGCAGAGCGGCCCTGCCTGCTACCTGTACACGCTCACCGGGACGGACAACGTGGGCAACCAGGCGAGCATCTCCACGACCGTTCAGGTGGACACGACCGCTCCCTCGGCTCCGGCCATCACCCTCTCGACCGCAACGGGAAACACCTTCGTGAGCGGAACCACGGCCTTCATCAACGCCCAGGCCGGAAGGTCGGGGACCTTCAAGGCCGCGGCGACCACCACGGACGCGGACAGCGGCATCCTGCGGGTCGACTTCCCGGCGTTGTCGGACTTCACGAGCGGCGGCGGGTCCGACACCACCTCGACGTACTCGACGACCTACACGTGGTCCGGAGCGGTGGGGGCCTCAGGAGCGCAGACGGTCACGTCGTACGACAAGGCCGGGCTGTCCGCCTCCTCGACGTTCACCGTCACCCCGGACACCACCGCCCCGACGGGGTCCCTCACGTCACCGTCCGGATCCATCACCGGCACGGTGTCGATGCAGTCGAGCACCGCTGCGGACGCCGGGTCCGGCCTGGCGAGCGTGGCCTACACCTACTGCACACCGGCCCCCTGCACACCGGCGACCTCGATCGGCTCGAGCTCGACGGGGCCGACCTACTCCGTGAACTGGAACACGGCTCCGCTCGCGAACGGCCCGTATGACGTGCAGGCGGTCATCACCGACAAGGTCGGGAACTCCACGACCTCCGTCGTGCCGGTCACCGTCGCGAACGTGTACACGTTCACCGTGTTCAGCCCCGGGGCGCAGACCGCGGGGACCGCGTTTCCGTCGACGTCCAAGACCATCAGCCTGCGGGAGAACGGAAGCGCCGCGACGACGTTCAACGGCGTCGCGTACACGGGAACAAAGGCCATCACGTTCAGCGGACCGGACGCCGCGCCGGACGGTACCTCGCCGACCTATCCCGCCACCATCTCGTTCACCAACGGCGTCGGGACCGTTCCGGCGGGCTCCATGACCGTCGTCGACGCGGGCACTGGTGTCTCCCTGACGGCCACCGACACCGCGAACGGCATCACCGGCACGTCGGCCACGTTCACCGTCAACGCCGGGGCGGCGGCCGGCCTGATCTGGACGAATGCCTCCACGAAGTCGGGCGCGGCGACGGTGACCTGCTCGGGCGCCGTCGGCTCCGCCTCGTTCGTCTGCGCGATCTCCCCGGACAATGGGTCCGGGAACGGCCGATTCTTCACGGCGAACGCATCCCTCATCGACGCCTACCAGAACATCGCCAAGAACTCGTCGACCGGCGCAATCAGCGTCGTCATCACCACGAGCAACGGCTCCGTCACCGGGAGCCCCGTGTCGATCGCCAAGAACGCCTCACAGTCCGGGACCGCCTTCACCGTGAACCTGCCGAACGGCAACGGCTCGGCGCTCGTCACGGCGACCGCGACGGTGGGTGGGTCCAGCGTGTCGGTTCAGTCCACGGTCGGCTGACGCCGTCCCGCCCCCCCGCGACTGCGATCAGACCTGGACCGCGCCGTGACGGACGGCGAACGAGACCGCCTCGAGCTTCGAGTGGACCCGGAGCTTGGCGAGGATGTTCCGCACGTGGGTCTGGACCGTCTGCTGGCTGATGGCCAGGGTGTCGGCGATGGCTTCGTTCCGGTTCCCCTGGGCGAGCATGCGGAGGACCTCGAGCTCGCGCTCGGTGAGCTGCCCCAGCAGCTGCTCGGCCTGACGGCGGGTCTCCCGGTCCTTCGCGACGTGCTGGAGCGCCTTCGCGAGCAGGCTGGGGTCGATCAACACCTCGCCCTCGGCGGCACCGCGCACGGCGGCCATCACCTCGTCGACCGCCTCGGTCTTGTTGAGGAACCCGGCGGCGCCCGCCTCGACGCCCGACACCAGTGCGGATTCGTCATCCGACGCGGTCATGATGATCACGTTCGTCGCCGGGCTGGCTTCCTTGATCCGGCGAGTGGCTGCGAAACCGTCCATCGACGAGGTCTTGAACGCCACGTCCATGAGCACGACGTCGGGGTGGTGGGCCCGTGCCAGATCGATCGCCACGCCGGGATCGTCCACGGGGGCGCCGACGAGATCGATGTCCTCCTCGGCCTCGACCACCATGGCCAGCGACTCCGTGAGCAGACGGTGGTCGTCGCAGATCAGCAGCGTGATGTGTCGGTCAGATCCCTCGGCCACGGCGGCTCCTCCGAGCGGGCGACCGCGATCCCGCCTGCTCGGGGCCGAGTGTACCGACGCCCAGGCACGACGTGGTGGATTTCCCGGCGATCAGCCGCGGCCCGGAAGCCGCAGCGTGAAGCGACGTCCCTGCTCGGTCTCGAGGGAGAAGGAGTCCGCCACCACACCCTCGTCGACGTCCACGACCAGGCCGCCGTCCGCGTAGAGCCGGGCCAGCCAGCCGTGCGCGAACACCGTCACGCCGGCCACGTCGCCCACCGCGACGGCGTCGGGGCCCGGGTAGTAGCCCCGGTCGTACAGGAAGGGGGCGGTCGAGTCGCAGCACCCGGTTCCGAGGACCATCACCAGGTCCGTGCGGCCCGAGGCCTCGACCTCCCGGACCGCCGCCTCGGCCCGCTGGGTGGCCGTGACGCGCATGGCCGTCACAGCCCCAGGACCTGGAACCAGAACCGCTGGTCCTTCGTGGTCTCCTGCGCCACGCGGATGTACTTCGTCTCGAGGTACTGGTTGAGGCCCCAGGGGCCATGCTCGCGGCCGAGGCCGGACTGCTTGTACCCGCCGTGCGGCGCGGCCGGGGACAACAGGTGCCAGTCGTTGATCCACACCGACCCGGCCTTGAGCCGGCGGGCGATCGCCAGCGCGCGCGGGACCTCCCGCGACCACACACCGCCGGTCAGGCCGTACACGGTGTCGTTCGCCATGCGGATCGCGTCCTCGACCGACTCGTAGCGGATCACGGACAGGACGGGGCCGAAGATCTCCTCCTGCGCGATGACCATCGCGTTGTCGACGTCCCCGAAGATCGTGGGCTCGTAGTAGAACCCGCCCTCCGGGACGCCCTGAGTGATCCGGTGGCCGCCGGTGAGGAGCTTGGCGCCCTCGTCCTGCCCGACCTGGACGTACCGGTCGATGGTGTCGAACTGCGTCTTGTTGAGCACCGGGCCCATGTCGGATGCGAAGTCCTCGGCGCTGCCGACGTGCAGCGACTCCGCCAGCTCGACCAGGCGGGCCGTCACATCGTCGTACAGGGCGGCCGGCGCGAACAGGCGGGTTCCGCTCGTGCAGAACTGGCCCTGGTGCATGTACGTCGCCCACAGCGAGCCGGGGATCGCGATGTCGAGGTCGGCGTCGTCGAGCAGGATGTTCGGGCCCTTGCCGCCGAGCTCGAGCGAGACGTGCTTCAGGTTGCCGGAGGCGAGCTGCATGATCCGCCGGCCGACCTCGGTGGAGCCGGTGAACGCGACCTTGTCGACGCGGTCGTCCGTGACGAGCGCTTCGCCGGCCGTCGGGCCGTGCCCGGGGACGATGTTCACCACACCGGGTGGGAGGTCGGTCTCCGCCAGCACCTCGGCCAGGGCCATGGCCGACAGCGGCGTCTCGAGGGCCGGCTTCAGCACGATGGTGTTCCCGGTGACGATGGCCGGCGGGAGCTTCCACATCGCCATCATGTAGGGGAGGTTCCACGGGATGATCGCGCCGACGACGCCGTAGGGCTCGCGCTCGACCCACTCCCACGACTCGGTGGGGAAGCCGTACGGCTCGACCTTCTCCGTGTACGGGAAGCGCGCCCCGAGCTCGGCGAGGTACCGCCAGAACTCGTTCGCGTAGGGGACCGTGAACAGGTTCGACATGCGAACCGTGTGCCCGGCGTCCTCGGTCTCGATCCCGGCGAACTCCGACGCCCGCTCGGAGAGCCTGGCGAACGCGTCGAGCATGATCCGCGAGCGTTCCTGCGGGCTCATCCCCGGCCAGGGACCCTCGTCGGCGGCCTTCCGGGCCGCGGTGATGGCCCGCTGCATGTCCTCGGCGCCCCCGACGGCGACCCGGCCGGCGGGCTCCCCCGTGGACGGGTTCGGCGTCTCGATGGTCTCGCCGGAGGCCGCGTCGACGAACTCCCCCCCGATGAACAGCTTGAACTCGCGCATGGTCGTGGCCTCTCGGGCGTGGGCGTCGATCGATTCGCTGTCCGAGATGATCCCACTGACCGCCGGTCAGCGCGATCGTCTCTCGGTTCGTCGATCCGAGCCGCGACCGACCCCGCCGCTACCGGTACGAGTGCTCCTCGTCGGGGAAGGCGCCGCCCTCCACGTCGTTCGCGAACGCGATCACCGCCTTCGAGATCTCGCCACGGAGGTTCGCGTACGGCTTGGCGAACTTCGGGTAGTGGCCGCTGTTCATCCCGAGCAGGTCGGTGAGCACGAGGACCTGGCCGTCGCAGTCGGGGCCGGCCCCGATGCCGATCGTGGGGATATCGAGGGACCGCGTGATCTCGCGGCCGAGGTCGGACGGGATCCCCTCCAGCACGAGCGAGAACGCCCCCGCCTTCTCCATGCCCATGGCCTGTTCGAGCAGCCGGTGGGCGTCCTCTTCCGAGCGGCCCTGCACCCGGTAGCCGCCCATCGCGTGGACGGACTGGGGCGTGAGACCCAGGTGCGCCATGACGGGGATGCCGTGGGTGGAGAGCTGTTCGACGAGCTCGGGCATCCAGCCCTCGATCTTCACGGCGTGGGCGCCGCCCTCCTTGAGGAACCGGCCGGCGTTCGCCACGCCGTCGGCGATGGATACCTGGTAGGACAGGAACGGCATGTCCCCGACGATCAGGGCCTTGGTCGCACCGCGGGCGACGGCCCGGGTGTGATGGAGCATCTCCTCCATCGTCACCGGAAGCGTCGTGTCGTACCCGAGGATCGTCTGCGCCAGCGAATCGCCCACCAGCAGCACGGGGATCCCGGCTTCGTCGAGGATCTGCGCCGTGGGGTAGTCGTAGGCGGTGAGCATGGCGAAACGCCTGCCCTGTGCCTTGAAGGCCCGGAGGTCCCGGACGGTGATGCTCATTGCTCGCGCCTCCCTTCCGTGAGTGCACGGCCTGTGTCGGAGTCGAGTCTACCCCCGGTTGTGAGGTGCCGATCCGAGCCACGGCGCTACGATCGGGTGGCGGGTGGCGTGCCGGGGGCGGCCGCCGCCCGGGTCGTCTCGCGGAGCCGGGGAGGGTTGCCGTCGCGTGTTCGGGATCATTGAACGGCTGGTGGACTGGCTCGGCCCGGCCTTCGCCGTCGCCGGCTACTTCATCGTGTTCGCCGGGGTGTTCGCCGACCGCTCGGCGTTCCTCGGGCTGATCGTCCCGGGCGACGTGGTGCTCGCCCTCGGGGGGGTGTTCGCCGCGAAGGGCGACCTGTTCCTGCCGTACGTGATGGCGGTCGGCGCCGTCGCCGGGCTCATGGGCGAGTCGACCGGCTTCTGGCTGGGGAACCGCTACGGGCGGCGGCTGCTGACGCACATCCCGATCCTGCGGCGGTGGGGGGCCGACCTGTCGAAGGCCGAGGACTACTTCGCGCGCAACGGCGGGAAGACGGTGTTCATCGGGCGCTACGTGTCGGTGGCGGGAACGTTCCTGCCGTTCGTGGCCGGGATGTCGAACATGCGGTACCGGCGATTCCTGGTGTTCGACATCCCGTCGGTCGTCATCTGGGCGGTCGGGATCTCGTTGCTGGGGTACTTCCTGGAGCACCAGATCGGGACCATCGACAAGGTGCTCTCGCGGTTCGGGTGGGGGCTGCTCGCGGTGATCGTGCTGTTCTTCGGGGGTCGGTTCGTCTACCGGAAGTGGTTCAAGAAGAAGACGAAGGACTCCGGCGCGTCTTCGTCGTCATCGAAGTCCTCGTCGTCCAGGTGAGGCGCCTACTCCCCGGCCGGGGCCGGGTGTGACCGGCCGCGGAACCGCTCGCACCGGCCGGCGGTGACGTCACCGACGAGGAACGCCCCCTGGTCGGGGATGGGAATCACGTCGGAAGCTCGGAGCGAGGTTCCGGGGCGAATCTCGCGACCCGGAACGGACATCTTCTCGATGGTGTTCCCGGATGGGATCACCGCGTCGAGGATGCATCCGACGCGTGTGGCGACCGCGCCGTCGTTCCGCACGTCGTAGGTCACGGAGATCCGACCGACGTCGACCGGTCGCCACGTGGTGACGGCGCCGGAGTAGGCCGGCGTGGAGTCGGCGCACCCGGCGAGGAGACCGGAGAGCGCCGCGGCGGCGATCAGGGAACGTCGCATGCTCGTATTGGTATCGAACGCCGGCCGCGATCCCATGAGCACGCGAGGCATCGGGTCCACATGGTCCCGGGGGTTCCGTGTCACCCCCGGGTGCTAGCGTGCCGTTCGTCGGTGGAGGGACATGGGGCGATCTGTACACTGGGGGAGTCCACAACTCCTGCTCCTTCGGGGGCCGTCTCAGTCCACAGGAGGTGGCTGTGCGTCAGTACGAGCTCATGTTGATCCTGCCCGCGGAGAGCGACGAGTCCGTCGTGACCCGCGTCGTGGACAGGATCAATCAGACCCTCGCCGACGGCAAGGGCCAGGTCGGAAAGCTGGACCGCTGGGGCCGCAGGCGGCTCGCGTACGAGATCGCCAAGCAGTCCGAGGGCTACTACCTGGTCGCGGACCTCGAGGCCGATCCCGACGCGCTCACCGAGCTCGAGCGGGTCCTGCACCTCGCGGACGACGTGATCAGGTTCAAGGTGGTCCTCAAGCCGGCGGCCTGACCGACCGGATGGTGCTTCCCCCCGCGCCCGGTATGCCATCGCCGGGCGGGGACGAGTTGGCGAGAAGGTGGTGGTTCAGATGGCGATGGGACAGGTGACGATCGTCGGCAACCTGACCGACGACCCCGAGCTGCGGTACACGCCCAACGGGGCGGCCGTGGCCAAGTTCCGCGTGGCGGTCAACCGGCGGTACAAGGACCAGTCCGGTGAGTGGCGCGACGGCGACACGTCGTACTTCACCGTCAACGCGTGGCGCACGCTCGCCGAGAACGTGGCCGAGACGCTGACCCGCGGCGCCAACGTGATCGTGGTGGGGCGCCTGCAGCAGCGTTCCTGGGAGACCCAGGACGGCGAGAAGCGAACCGTGATCGAGATTGAGGCCGACGAGATCGGGCCCAGCCTGCGGTGGGCCACCGCCAAGGTGGAGAAGCAGGGCCGGTCCGGCGGCGGGGAGTGGAGCGCCGGCAGCGGCGCCGACCGCGTCTCCGTCGGCGTCGGCGCGGATGAGGAGACGCCACTGGATGCCGGGTAAGTCGAGTTCAACGAGCCGGAAGCGTCCGCGGAAGGACGCGAAGGAAGACAAGGGCTGGGCAAAGCGCGGCAAGCGCAAGTTCTGCCAGTTCTGCAAGGACCAGGTCACGTACGTCGACTACAAGGACACCAACCTGCTCCGGAAGTTCGTCTCGGAGCGGGGGAAGATCCGGGCTCGCCGGGTGACGGGGAACTGCTCCCAGCACCAGCGCGACGTCGCGTCGGCGGTGAAGAACGCGCGGGAGATGGCGCTCCTGCCGTACAGCACGCGGTAGGGGAGCTGACCACGCCATGAAGATCATCCTGCAGAAGGAAGTGGACAAGCTCGGCGTGCCGGGTGATGTCGTCACCGTGGCGGACGGCTACGCGCGGAACTACCTGGTCCCGAGGGGCATGGCCATCGTCGCGACCAAGGGCGCCGTCCGCCACGCCGAGTCCCTCCGCCGCGCCCACGATGTCCGGGTCAACAAGGCGAAGGCCGCCGCGGAGGAGTTCGCCGCGCGTCTCACCGCGAAGCCGATCCTCGTGAGGGCCCGGGCGGGAGAAGAGGGACGGCTGTTCGGCAGCATCACCACCGCCGATCTGGCCGAGGAGATCCAGGCGCAGCTGAACGAGACCGTCGATCGACGCGATATCCATCTCGAGGAGCCCATCCGGAGCCTCGGTACCCACGAGGTCTCGGTCCGGTTGCACCCCGAGGTGGACGCGACGATCTCGGTCCAGGTCGAGCCCGAGGGCTAGACCCCTCCGGCCCCCGACCTGGCCGGTTCGGTTGTGGCGCGCCCGGCGCGCCGGATAGCCTCGCCCGGACATGGGCGAGCGCCACCTGCCGCCCGGGCCCAGGTCGCGGAACGTGGTGTCCACCGCGGCCGGGGCCGTGCGGTATCTGCCCGGGTTCCTCGAGCGTGTGGCGCGGGACCACGGCGACGTCGCATGCATCGTCGTCGGTCCCCTCCACGTCTACGTGCTCAGTTCGCCCGCGCACGCCCAGGACCTGCTCGAGACCAACGAGCACCGGTTCGAGAAGGCCCGGGGGGAGCAGCGGTTCGGCCGGCGACTGCTCGAGGAGGGGGTCCTCGTCAGCGAGGGCGGGTTTCACCGACGGCAGCATCGGCTGCTGTACCCGGCGGTCCACGGCGAGGCGCTCGAGCGTCACGCCGGCGAGATGGTCGCCGGCGCGCGCCGGATGGCGTCCGCATGGCGCGACGGCGACGTCGTCGAGGTCTTCGACCTGCTTTCCCGGACGACCACGGACGTGATGGTCGAGGTGATGTTCGGCCGTCGCGTGGACGAACCGCCGGGCCGCGAGCTCTCCGCCGCCCTCGCCGAGGCGGTCGACGCCCTCGAACACCTGCCGGCTCCCTTCCTGGCCGTGAGCGAGCGCCTCCCGCTCGGGGCGAACCGCCGGTTCGATCGCGCCGAGGCCCGGCTCGACTCGCTGGTCGGTCCCGTGATCGCCCGGGCTCGCTCCGCCGGGCCGGCGGGAGGCGGCGTGGTGGCCGACCTGGTCCGTGCCCGCGACGACGACGGGGCGGGGATGGACGACGCGCAGGTGAACAGCGAAGCCCTGTCGATCTTTCGTGGCCACCGGACGGCCGGGACCGCGCTGTGCTGGATGTGGTACCTCCTGTCACGCCACCCTGGGATCGAGGAGCAGGTGCTTGCGGAGATCGACGCCGTCGTCGGCGACCGAGAGCCCACGGCCGGCGATTACGCCGGGCTCGGGGCGTGCCGGCGGGTGTTCGACGAGGCCGAACGGCTGTTCCCCGGCGCGTGGCTGACCTCGCGCCGGGCCGTCGCCGAGCACGAGTTCGACGGCTACCGCGTTCCGGTCGGCGCGACGGTCATCACGAGCTCCTATGTCATCCACCGGGATCCCCGGTTCCATTCCGAGCCCCGCCGGTTCGACCCCGGCCGATTCCTTCCGGAGCGGCGCGCCGGCTGGCACCCCTTCGCCTACTTCCCGTTCGGCGGTGGGTCCAAGCGGTGCCTGGGCGACGAGTTCGCGCCGTTCGAGGCGGTGCTGTTCCTGGCCGAGATCGGCAGGCGATGGCGTCTCCGGCCGGTGCCCGGGCATCCGGTCGCCCCGGCGCCGAAGGCGACGTTCAGGCCGCGCGGGGGCATGTGGCTGCGGCTCGAGCGCCGCTGACCGGCGACCGCCCTACCTGCGACCCCGGCTCGCGACGTGGTCGAGCCGCCGGCGGAACCGGTCGGCGGCCCGGCCCCGGATCGGCGAGCCGTGTCCGAAGCACGCCACGTCGAACTCGAGCTCCGCGAGCGTCGCGAAGCTCTTCCTCGACGCCGCGTCGTCCTCGTTGATCGGCGCCACGTCCAGGCGGCGGAACATGTTGGTCGCGGCGTCGCCGACGAACAGCACGCGCCCCTCCGGCCACAGGTAGGAGACGTGGCCGGCGGTGTGGCCGGGCGTGTGCACGCATCGCAGCCCCCCGGCGACGTCAAGCTCCTTTCCGTCGGCCACGTCCACGTGGACGGGGGCGGCCGATGCCCGGCTCGAGGCCCCGGCCATCGCCAGCATGATCCGTCCGAGGAGGCGGTTCGCGACGCCGCGGGGGCGCTCGGCGCCGTCGCGGACGATCTCCGCGTCCATCGGGTGCCCGTAGACGGTGATCCCCGCGGCCGCCGCGACGGACGCCAGGTTCCCCGTGTGGTCGGTGTGGCAGTGGGTGAGCACCACGTGGCGGACCTCGTCGACCCGCCCCCCGCCCACCCGGACGGCCTTGACCAGCGACGCCATACCGCTCGGGGGACCGCAATCGACGAGCGTGGTCTCCCTGCCGGCGCGGATGAGGAACGCGTTGTTGTCGGCGCCTGGGAACCACATCCGGGCCACCCGGTCGGTGACCTCCGAGCGTCCCACGCCTCAGCCCGGCGGCCGGGGCGTGTTCGCGAAGCGCCGGAGGATCCGTTCGGGTACCGCGTACACCATGGCCCCCGCGACGTGCCGCGGCGGGCCCAGCTCGGCGAAGACCCGGTCCCACTGACCCGGGGTCCCGTCGATCACGACGACCCTGCTGACGTCGTTCGCCCCCAGGTACTCGGCCATCTGCCGGTCGGTGCCCCCGCCGGGGGTCCCCGTGTACAGGGTGTCCATGGCCGGCCAGGCGCCGAACTCGGGGGGCGGGCGCACGCCGACGTTCCCGACGGGCATCCGGAACCAGAACCCGGTCTCGGCCTGCCACAACATGCTGTCGCCGAGCGGGCCGAACGGCACCACGAGCACGTTGGCGCCTCTGGGGATGACCTGCCGGTACGCGTCGGTGGCGAAGAACGCCGGCCGCTGGACCGGGGTGTGCCACCACGGCCCCCTGATGCTCGGGAACAGCATCGCGACGGCGAGCACCGCCAGCACCCACCGGCCCCGGCCGCGGCCGAGGCCGAGCCACGCCGCCGCCATGACCGCGGCGGCGAGCCACACGTAGACCATGAAGCGCCCCGGCAGCGCGTACTTCACGAGCGGCAGGCGCAATGCGGCCTTCCACGGCAGCGTGACGGTCTCGGTGCCCGCCACGTGGAGCTTGGGCCCCATCGAGCACAGCGCGACCACCGCAACGAACGCCAGCAACCACCGTGCCCACCTGGTCCGCCAGCACGCGATGGCGAACCCGCCCACCATGAGCAGCACCGGCAGGGACAGGTACGCGGACTGTTCGGAGATGTCGCCGCTGAACTGCCCGGTCACCGCGGCGAACGCCGTGCCGCCGACGGCCGTGAGCTCGGTGGGGATCGCGAAGTTCACCAGGTCGCTCGCGTAGATCGTTGGGTAGAAGTCGTAGATCGGGGCGTGGTTCGAGGCGGAGAAGAACGACCACAGCAGCGGCGACATCACGAGCGCGGCGAGCCCGTACCCGCCCGCGAGCACCCACCCCGCCCGGAGGATCTCCCCGCGGTGCGGGCGCACGGCCAGCGCCGCGAGCCCCAGCGCCACCACCCCGAAGATCGCGATCGTCATGAACAGCTCGAGCGAGATGAGGAACTGCCCCACGAGCGCCGCGGCCAGCCACAGCGTCGCCCGGCGGGCGGTCAACTCTCCACGGATCCTCCGCAGCACGATCAGGGCGCAGACCGGCACCAGGAACGCGAGGGCCAGGTTCGGATGACCGAGCATCTGGCCGGTCACGTACACGGAGAACCCGAACAGCCACCCGCCCACGAGCGCTGCGGGGAACGAGGGCGTGACCTCGCGGCACAGCAGGTAGGCCGTCCAGGCACAGAGGACGGGCGGGGCGAGCGCCATGACGTTGTACGCGACCACCGGCCCGAACAGCAACGTCACCGGCATCAGCACGAACGCGGGCCCGTACACGGCGGTGGCGTGGGTGAGGTTGAACCCCACCGGCGACCAGACGTCGTGGGTCACGAGCGGGTTGATGCCGTGGAAGATCGCGTGCGGCAGCCAGGCCAGGTACCACATGAACGACGCTGGGTCGGTGCCCCATCCGACGAACGTCGACCCCGGGTGCCGCAGGATCGGGACGCCGAAGATCGCGAGGCCGCCGACGAGGTAGATCCCGAACGCCCCGGTCGCCCGCCCCCGTGGGGTCCGGATGACCCATCGGCCCAGGCGGCGGTGCAGCGGCTCGCGCGCGGCGGAGGACGCGGCGTCGTCGGGCGCCTCGACGCCGGCATCGGTGAGGGCGGTCCCGCTCGGGCCGGCGGTCGGGGCCGAGCTGGAGGTCCTCGAGCCGGCCATGGCCACCATTCCACCCGCGCCGGGGAGGGGCGTCAAGGAACGGGGCCCGACGCCCGCACGTTCGTGTCAGCGGTGCCTTCTACATTTCTCCCCATGCTTCCCCACAGCCCCGCACCACAGGTCGGTGCGGGTGTGACACGATTTCCGGGATCGCGCCGTGCTCCCGACCTGCGGGGCCCGTTTTCCCCAGCGAAATCCCGCACCATTTCCCCTTCCGGCATATCCGCGCCGGGCCTAGCCTCAGCCGTTCACGGGGACGGGGATTGACATGGCGCAGGCGACGGAGGAGATCAGGCGGGTCCGGGGCGACCGGGTCCCGCCCCACAACCTCGACGCGGAGGACTCGGTCCTCGGCGCCATGATGCTGTCGTCGGACGCCATCGCCGACGTGATCGAGATCCTCAAGGCGGACGAGTTCTATCGCAGGGCGAACGGCACGATCTTCGAGGCGCTGCTCGCGATGTACGCGCGCGGCGAGCCGGTCGACGCCGTGACCGCCATGGAGGAGCTCAAGCGGCGGGGCCATCTCCAGGACGTCGGGGGCGCGCTCCGGATCCAGGAGCTCGTGGAACTGGTCCCGTCGCCGGCCAGCGCCGCGCACTACGCCAAGATCGTCGCCGAGAACGCGCTGCTCCGCCGTCTGATCTCCGCCGCCGCCGACGTCATCGAGCTGGCGCACAGCTCCCCGGAGAACCCCCGGATGGCCGCCGAGCAGGCCGAGGGACGCATCTACGCCGCCTCGCGCCACGAGGACGAGACCGCCCTGGTCGCGTTGCAGCCCGTCATCTCCGCCGCGGTCGACGAGATCGAGCACATTCAGCAGCGCGAGTCGGCGCTCGCCGGCTTGGCCACGGGGTTCCGCGACGTCGACGAGCTGCTGTCGGGCCTGCAGGCCGCGAACTTCATCATCATCGCGGCGCGGCCGGGCGCAGGGAAGTCGGCCCTCGCCGTCAACATCGCCCGCAACGTGGCGGTGACCGAACGCAAGACCGTCGCGCTGTTCTCGCTCGAGATGTCGCGGTGGGAGCTCGGCATGCGCCTGCTGTGCAGCGAGGCGGCGGTCCCGATGTCCAAGGTCCGTGCGGGCAAGATCGCGGCGGCGGACTTCAGCTCGTTCGCCGACGCGGCCGACACGCTGCACGACGCGCCGATGTACATCGTCGACTCCGGCGACGTCACCATCCTCGACATCCGGGCGAAGGCCCGGCGGCTGCGCTCCCGGGAGGGCCTGTCGCTGATCGTCGTCGACTATCTCCAGCTGATGAGCCCGCACCGCCGCGTGGACAACCGTCAGCAGGAGATCGCGGAGATCAGCCGTTCGTTGAAGCTGCTCGCCAAGGAGCTCGACATCCCGGTGATCGCGCTCTCCCAGCTGAACCGCGACCCCGAGCGCCGCGAGGGCGCCAAGCCGCAACTGTCCAACTTGAGGGAATCGGGGGCTCTCGAGCAGGATGCCGACGTCGTGATGTTCATCCACCGGGAGAAGGACGAGGACGGGCATTGGGTCAAGGGGGAGGCCGAGCTGATCGTCGCCAAGCACAGGAACGGGCCGACCGGGACGATCAAGCTGGCGTTCTCCGACGAGCTGATCCGGTTCCGGAACCTCTACAAGGGGTGAGCTGGCAGCCTCCCGACCCGAAGCTGGTCCGCGAGGCCCACCGCAGGCTGGCGCGCCGGCTGGGGCCCCTCGCTCCGCCGACCCGGCGGGATCCCGTCGAGGAGCTCGTGCTCACCGTCCTGTCGCAGAACACGAGCGACGTCAACCGTGACCGGGCGTTCGCCGCCTTACGCGAGCGGTTCCCCACCTGGGAGGCACTCGCCGGCGCGAGCCCCGACGACGTCGCCGAGGCCATCCGGCCCGGGGGGCTGTCCCGGATCAAGGCACCGCGGATCCTCGCCATCCTCCGGGAGATCCGGGACCGCGACGGAGAGCTCGATCTCGAATGGATGCGCGACGCGCCGGACGACGAGATCGGCGCCTACCTGCGAACGCTCCCCGGCGTGGGGCCGAAGACCGCTGCCTGCGTGCTGGCGTTCTCGCTGGAACGGCCCGTCATCCCGGTCGACACCCACGTCCACCGCGTGGCCGGGCGCCTCGGCTGGATCCCGCCGGGAACCGGCGCCGACCGGGCGCACGACGTCCTGGCGGACGTCGTGCCACCCCGGCTGCGGGTGTCGATGCACGTCGGACTGATCCGCCTGGGCCGCGAGATCTGCAAGCCGGGCCGCCCGCGGTGCGAGGATTGCCCGCTGAACGACCTGTGCCCCACGGCCCCGCGCTTCCTCGCCGGTGCCCCGCGGGAGCGCAGGAGTTCCTCCGCCCGACCCTGACGGCGATGTCCCCGTCGGCTCAGGCCGGGAACTCGGGCCACGACCGGTCCCGGTCCGAGATCTCGGTCGGCGCGCCGAGTGGCCATTCGATGCCGAACGCGGGATCGTCCCACCGGTACCCGCCCCCCGCGTCCGGGACGTAGGGGTCGGAGATCATGTAGAAGGCCTCGGTGTCGTCGGCGAGGGTCTGGAACCCGTGGGCGAACCCCCGGGGGACGTACATGGCCAGTCGGTTGCTCGCCGAGAGCTCGGCCCCCACCCATCGCCGGTACGTGGGGGAGTCCCGCCGGAGATCCACGATGACGTCCCACAAGGCGCCCCGGATGCATCGCACGAACTTGGCCTCCGCGTGCGGGGCTCGTTGGAAATGCAGCCCCCGGAGGGTGCCGGCGCGGCGATTGAGCGACAGGCTGCACTGGACGACCCGGTCCTCGAGGTCATGTCCGGCCAGCTCATCGGCGGCCCAGGCCCGGGCGAAGAACCCGCGGGCGTCCTCGATCGGCTCGAGGCCGACCACGAAGGAACCCTTCAGATCCGTCTCGGTGAAGATCATGAGCCCTGGATCGAGCGGTCCACTCCCGCCCCCGGGTTCACGTCGTGCTCTTCGGGTCGGTGACCGCGTCGCCCGCCGCGGCGGACGCCGGCACCGTGCCGGTCCCACCGGCCGCACCCTGCGACCCCGCCAGGTCATACCCGATCGCGGTGGACAGATCCTGGTCGAGGTCCCCACTGAACGTGGCCCGGGTCCCGTGCACCACCCATCCGGCCCCGTCGGTGACGTGCGCGTTCGCCGGAAGCGTCACGTTCACCTCGAGGTGGGCGGGATTGATGAGCGGCTGGTGCTGGATCGCGAGCTCGTAGCGCTTGCCGTCCTGTGTGTCGGTGACCACCCCCGGCGTCTCGTACGAGTACGTCAGCGTCGCCGGGTGGCCGGGCCATGCGAGGACGACCTTCGTCAGGGCCAGCCGGCCGGCCTCCACGTTCGTCACGAGCGTCCGGGGCAGGGTGTGGAACCGGACCGGCGCCGCCGGGGTCACGACGACATGCCGGGCCTCCCGTGGGACGTACAGGGTCATCATCGCGACGTTCAGCGCGTACGGGTTCCACGGGCCGACGATGTACCCGTTCTCGCCGGGCGGGGTGTCGTTCGTCAACGTGACCGTGACCGTGTTGTGGGCGGTGCCCTGGGCGTCGATCCGGACGTTGTCCACGATCGAGGTGTGTGAGAAGAAGTCGACCTTGTTGGCGTTCCGCTTGTTGTCCGTGAGGTACAGGTAGTCCCCGGGGCCGGAGTGGATCGCGTTGTCCCAGCCCATCCCGGTCAGCAGGCGCATGGCCTCGGGGTCGTTCGACCACAGCTGGATCCGCTTGTCCGAGATCGCCTTCGACAGGGCATTCACCGTCTCGGGGAGCCGCTCCGAGCGGGACAGCCCGTCGAACGCCGCCCGGATCAGCTGGGACGGCAGCTCGTGCTGTTCGGCGGACGAGAGGGTGTACTGGTCGTGCTCCGTGAACCGGGGGATGTCGGCGGCGTGCAGGACCCGGTGGCTGGACGGGAGGACGATAGGCGGCTGGCCGGTCATCAACGCCTGGACGCCGACGGGGTCGATGGCGATGACGCCCTGGATCGGGGTGTGGCGAAGGTGCCGCACGGCCTCGGCCCACGCCTCGGCGACGCTCGGGAAGTCCGGCGTGTAGTTGAAGCCGTTGTTCAGGATGTACGGGCGGTCCGTGATCTCGTGGTACCACTCGATCCCGGGCGACGTATCGACCCGGATGTAGTGGCGGGTGTCGAGCGTCTTGATCGGTCCACCGCTGGCCAGCCGGAGATGCCCGGTCGCGTCGATCCGGATGATCCCCCAGGCGAGCAACGCCCCGCCGGTGGCGCGGAGGTCGGCGTTGTTCTGGAGGGCGACGAAGTACGTGCGCTGCCCCGAGGCCCCGAACAGCGAGGGGATGAGCCGGGCGGCAGAGTCGGCCCGGCGGGCCGATGCGAGCGCGTCGCGCAGCCCGGTCAGGGCCTCCGCCTTCATCCCGTCGAGCTGGCCGACGAAGGGGATGTGGGGGATGGCCCGGATGTCGGCGGACCCGGCCTGCAGGTGGCGGATCACGTCGCCGACGCGTGGAGCGAACGTCTGCAGCAGCGGGAGGTTGATCTGGCCGTTCGACATCAGACGCTTCCCACTCGAGCCCGTGCCCGTGAGGTCGTCGACGATCCCCTGGACGATCGCGAGGGCCTGGCCTCCCTGATCGGCGGCGTCGGCACCGAGCCGGACGGCGTCGACCGGTCTGCCCAGGAACGGGAGCATGCCCGTCAGCCCGAACGTGAACCTCGCGTGCCGGACGTCCGCGACGACGCGCTGCACGTCGCCGACGGCCTGCGGGATCCGGCTCTCGCCGTGCAGGACGTCGGAGCGAGCCTGCTCGATGCGGGGGAACAGGCCCCGGAGCTCCCGTCCGTACGAGAGCGCCTGCAGGTAGCCGTCGACGATCACGGCGGCGACGACGATCACGAGGCATCCGGCGAGGATCAGGACGAGCCGTCGAACGCGCCGACGCCTGCCATTGACGTCGCTCCGCAGGGCACCGGCCCCCTTGGGCACTCCGGACGTCGGACGGGGGGCCGCGCTGGCCGGCGTGTCGTCCTTCAGCACGGAAGCGGTGGGCGGTGATCGGGGTGTTCGAACCGAACGGCCGGCGCGCCGTCAACCGCGGGCGGGCGCGTCACGAGCACGCCCTGGGAGGTGCGTCGGGGCGTGCGGAAACCGTTGCGGGACGGAGAATCCATCGCCCTATGGTACGCGGGCGCATCGCCCTTCTGCATCGGACGGAGGGCGGTCCGGCCGCCGCGACGTTCGACCTAGCCCGCCTGCGCCGCGGCGGACCGCCGGGGGGGCAGTCAAGCGGCTCGCGACGCGGAGTGCGGAGCGGATGAGGGGAATCGAACCCCCGTCTCAAGCTTGGGAAGCTTGCGTTCTGCCATTGAACCACATCCGCACGAGTGGCCCGGAGGTCCCCGAGGGCGGGATTCTAGCAACCGGCGGAGCCGAGGCGCCGAGCGGCACCTGCTACGGTTGCCGCTTCATGACCGGCCCCGCCCAGCAGGCATCCCGCGACGACACGCCCGAGATCCAGCCGTCGCCCACGTTCTGGCCGAACATGCTGACCAGGCTCGCCCGGCACGAGTCACTGTCCGTGGAGGAGGCGGCCGAGGCGATGCGCACGATCATGCTCGGCCAGGCCACCCCGGCGCAGCTGGGGGGGTTCCTGATGGCGCTCCGGACGAAGGGCGAGACCGTCGACGAGCTGGACGGGCTGGCGGCGACGCTGCTCGAGCTGGCGCAGCCGGTCGACCTGCCCGTCCCGGTGATCGACACGTGCGGCACCGGAGGCGACCGGGCGGGAACCCTCAACGTCTCCACGCTCGGCGCCATCGTGTGCGCCGGCGCCGGTGTCGCCGTCGCCAAACACGGCAACCGGGCGGCCTCATCCCGCTGTGGATCCGCCGACCTCCTCGAGGCACTGGGCGTCCGGATCGACCTCGATCCGGCCGGGGTCCGCCGATGCGTGGAACGCGCCGGCATCGCGTTCATGTTCGCCCCGGTGTTCCATCCGGCCATGGCGCAGGCGGGTCCCGTGCGGCGGGAGCTCCGCGTCCCCACCGCGTTCAACTTCCTGGGCCCGCTCACCAACCCGGCCCGGCCGCGGGCACAGATCGTCGGGGTGTCCGACGAGCGGATGTTGCCGCTGGTGGCCCAGGTCCTCGCCCGGCGGAGGGTCAGGGCGCTGGTGTTCCGGGGCGACGACGGGCTCGACGAGCTCACCACGACCGGGCCGTCGCACGTCTTCACCGTGACGGAGGGCTCGGTCACCGAAGGCGTCCTCACCCCGCAGGACGCGGGCCTGCCGTCGGCGACGGCGGACGACCTCCGGGGTGGAGACGTCGCGCACAACGTCGAGATCGCCCGTTCAGTGCTGGCCGGCGACGGTGGACCCCCCCGCGACGTGGTCGTGCTCAACGCGGGGGCGGCGCTGTGGATCTCGGGGCACTCCCCCGATCTCTCGTCGGGGGTCGCGGCGGCCGCCGAGGCGCTCACCTCAGGAGCCGCGGCGGACGTCCTCGATCGGTGGATCGCGGCCGCGGCCGGGTAGCCGGCGGGGACGCTCAGTCGGGCCGCGACGCCGCCGGGCCCACCGTGCGGCGGCCCATGCTCGCGTAGGTGAAGCCCGCCTCGGCCATGGCCCCCGGGGCCATCACGTTTCGGCCATCCACGACCACCGGCTGGGTCATCTCGCCGCGGAGCCGTTCGAGATCCGCGGTGGCGAACACGCTCCACTCGGTGCAGATCACCAGGCAGTCCGCGTCCCGTGCGGCCTCGTAGGGGTCGGCGGCGAACGCCACCCCGGGCAGCAGCGGCTTCGCCGCCGGCATGGCCACCGGGTCGAATGCCGTCACGTGCGCACCCCCGGCGACCAGCCTGGCGGCGACCTCCAGGGCGGGGGAGTGGCGGAGGTCGTCCGTGTCGGGCTTGAACGCCAGTCCCCACAGCCCGATGCGCTTCTCGTCGAGGTTCCACACGACCTCGCGCACCCGGTCGACGAGCGCGTCGATGCGCCGGATGTTGACCCGTTCCACCTCGGCCAGGAGCCCGAAGTCCACGCCGAGCTGTTCGGCCTTGTACCGGAACGCGCGCACGTCCTTGGGGAGGCACTCGCCGCCGAACCCGATCCCCGCGCGGAGGAAGGCGTGGCCGATCCGTTCGTCGATTCCCATCGCCGCGGCGACCGTCTCGACGTCGGCACCGGTGCGTTCGCAGATGTCGGCGACGCTGTTGATGAACGAGATCTTCGTGGCGAGGAAGGCGTTCGACGCGTGCTTGATCAGCTCGGCGGTGGCCAGGTCGGTCACGACGAACCGACACCCCGAGCGGTCGACGATCGGCCGGTACACCTCCCGCAGACGCTCGACCGCGTTCGGGGAGTCGCTCCCCACGACCACGCGGTCGGGCTGCAGCGTGTCCTCGACCGCCCGGCCCTCCCGGAGGAACTCCGGATTGGAGGCCACGTCGAACTCCGCCCCGGAGCGGGCCTGTCGTTCGATGGTCCGGCGGATCCACTGGCCGGTCTCGACGGGAACGGTGGACTTCTCCGCCACGACGGTGGGTCCCTCGAGCGTGTCGGCGACCATCCGCGCCACGCGTTCCACCTGCACCAGGTTCGCCTCCCCCGACTCCCTGGTCGGCGTCCCCACGCAGATGAACACGACCTCGCCGTGCGGCGCCGCCTCCCGGGGGTCGTTGGACATCCGCAGCCTGCCCGTGTCGAGGCCCTCCCGGACCAACTCGGTCAGCCCCGGCTCGTAGAAGGGCACGACGCCGCGGGCGATCGACCCCACCTTCTCGCCGTCGTCGTCCACACCGAGGACGTCGTGGCCCGTGTGGGCGAGGCACGCAGCGGTGGTCAGCCCGACATGTCCCGTGCCGACGACGGAGATCCGCATGTCCGGCCACAATACGAAATCGGGCTTGCCTCGCCGTCGGCCGAACGGCTCATCGTTCGCGGCCGGGCGTCGCGCGAACCCGGGGGTCCGCATTCGCGCGCGCGGTGCCGGCACGCGTGCCCGCCGGGGTTCCGGCCGCTCGCCGAGAGTCCCAGCGACGTGGACGGATGGCCGGGACTCCCGCGTTCGCTCTAGGTCTTCAGGCCACCGGCGATATCCGCTTCATCTGTGTCGAACTCGGCCCGTCCGGACGATGAAGCTCCACGGGTATCGGGGCGATAACTCTTTCAGGTATCCAACGCTCGTCGCGATCGACCAGAAGGACGACCCCAAAAATGCGTAGTGCTCGCTCCCCGAACATCGGTACGACCCCGCTCGCCGGGCACGGCCGTGCGCTGCTGGGGGCCGTCCTCGTCCCGCTGCTGGCGGGCACGTTCCTGACGCCGGCGACCGTCCGTCACCGGCCGGCAACGGCGAAGGTGGATCCCGGCCTCACCCGGATGGCGGCACGCCATCCCGGCACCGGGATCCCGGTCATCGTTCGCGAGTCCAGGCCTCGGTCCGACCGCGCCGAGCGCCTCGTGCGCACGCTCCACGGGCACGTCACCCACGAGCTGTCGATCGTCGGCGGATTCTCCGCCGTGGTGCCCGGTCGCTGGCTCGGCCGGCTGGCGGCATCGCCCGATGTCCTGCGGGTGTGGGGCGACGGCCGCGTCCACATGTCGGGCTACGACATGGACCAGTACGACTCGTACCCCGTCAACACGGTGTGGCGCTCGGCGATCAACCTCCTGCAGGCGCTGCTGAAGGCGAACGGCTCGGGGGTCGGCGTGGCGGTGATCGACACCGGCGTCGTGCCGGTTCCGGACCTCAGGCGCCACGTCGCGTACCGGGTCGACTTCACTCCCGAGCACGACGGCCTCGACCGGTACGGCCACGGGACGCACATGGCCGGGATCGTCGCCGGCGACGGGACCGCATCGAACGGTCAGTACACGGGCGTGGCCCCGGGTGCGCACCTCGTCTCGCTGAAGGTCGCGGGCTACGACGGCGCGACCGACGTCTCGGTGATCATCGCCGCGCTGCAGTGGGTGGTCCTGCACAAGGCGCGCTTCAACATCCGGGTCCTCAACCTCTCGTTCGGGACGGACTCGCAGCAGCCGTACGTGATCGACCCGCTCGACTTCGCGGTGGAGCAGGTCTGGCGGTCCGGGATCGCGGTCGTGGCGTCCGCCGGGAACCGCGGCCCCGGGGCCGGTTCCATCGACAAGCCGGCCGACGACCCCTACGTCATCACCGTGGGTGCGGTCGACACCAAGCAGACCACGACCACGTCGGACGACACGGTGGCGCCGTTCTCGGCCCGGGGGCCGACGCACGACGGGTTCGCCAAGCCGGATGTCGTGGCGCCGGGCATCTCCATCGTCTCCACGCGGGACCCGAACTCCACGGTCGATCAGGAGCACCCGCTCGCGCGGGTCGGCGACTCCTACTTCAAGGGCAGCGGAACCTCCCAGGCGACCGCGATGGTGTCCGGCGTCGTTGCGCTCATGACCCAGACCAATCCGCTCCTCACGCCGAACCAGATCAAGGCCATCCTGATGCGGACGGCGACGAGGCTGCCGAACCAGACCGGTTCGGGCGCGGGCGAGGTGAACGCGAATTCGGCCGTGAACGCGGTGACGGACCTCCTCGGCCTCCTCACCTCGGCCAACCGCGGGCTCGTCGCTTCGAGGGGAACCGGCTCGCTCGAGGCCTCCCGCGGCACCGACCACGTGTACGCCGACGCCGACAACGACGGTGTCGTCGGCCTGCTGACCGGTGAGGTCACGGCGTACGGGACGCCCTGGACGTCGAAGTCGTGGTCCACGGACGCCTGGATGGGCTCCCAGTGGGAGGCCAAGTCCTGGAGCGACGACTCGTGGTCCGCCAAGTCGTGGTCCGGGATGGAGTGGGATTCGGCCAACTGGTCGGAGAGCTCGTGGACCGGCGACTCGTGGAGCTCGGCGAACTGGAGCGACGCCCAGTGGAGCGCGAAGTCCTGGTCGGCCAACGACTGGTCGGCGAAGTCGTGGAGCTCGAAGTCCTGGTCGGCGGTCACGTGGGGGTAGGCGCGGGCGAGCGGCACGGAGCCGGCCCGGACACGGCGGCGGATGTCGAACGCACGTCCGAGGGCGCCACGAGGTCGTCGCGGGATGCGGTACGGGCCCGCAGGCTCGCGGAGGCGTTGATCCTGGCCGTCACCGCGGCCGGCATCGCCGTGGTCGCCGGACAGGTCGCCGCCGCCCTCCACTGGTCCGGCGCCGAGCTGCTGGCGGCCGCCGCACTCGCCGGGGCCACGCTCCTCACGGAGCTGTTCCCCCTGCACCTGCGTCACACCACGGAGACTGCCACCTATTCGGTCACGGACGTGGTGTGGACCGCCGCGCTGGTGCTGGCCCCGCGGTCCGTGCTGCTGATCGCGGTCGCCGCCGGCGTGCTGGCCGCACAGACCGCCCGGGGCATGTCGCTGCGGAAGATCGCATTCAACGCCGGGCAGTTCGTCGTCGCCATGTGGATCGCGGAACTGGTCTTCTCCGCCATCCCGCACGGGGGTCCGCTCGACGCCGCCACATGGGCGGCCGCGATCCTCGCCATGGCAGCGAACTTCGTGGTGAACGAGGCGCTCGTCGGCCTCGTGATCAGCCTGATGGAGGACGAACCCCTTCGATCGGTCGTCCTGTCGTCCTTCGGCCTCGACTGCCTCCACGCGATCGGGAACATCGCGATCGGCATCATGGTGGCGGTCATGTGGGCGCTGGCGCCCGGTGGGGTCTTCGTGGCGGCCATCCCGGTACTGCTGTCCTACATGGCCTACGCGGGCGCCCTGGGCAGCATCCGTCAGCGGGACCGGATGCACGACCTGTACCGGGCGGGCCAGGTCCTGCTGGACCGCCTCGAGACGGTGGGCGACTTCTCGCCGTTCCTCGAGCTCGTGGCCCGCATGATGGACGCCTCCGACGCGGAGATCGTCCTCGTCCGCGACGGGACCGCGACCATCCACGGATCCTCGGGGGTGGTGACGGGGGTCGCCGCCCCGGACACGGAGCCGGCGTCCGCCGTGGCGTTCCACCAGCAACGGGAGGAGGACGAGGTCGAGTGCGCGGTCATCGGAGCGCCCGGCCAGGAGGTCGGGAGCCTGGCCGTGTTCCGCCGGACGCCGCTCTCGTCCACCGAGCGATCGCTGCTGGAGGCCCTCGCGGCCCAGGTCTACGTCAAGCTCCGACACACCGCCGTCTTCGCCCGGTCGGTGGCCAGGGAGCACGAGCTCGCGAGGATCATCGCGAGCACGTCGGACGGCATCTTCGTGATCGACGACCACGGCCGTATCGCGACGTGGAGCCCGGCCATGGAGCGCATCACCGGTGCGTCCGCCGAGCTCGCAGTGGGGCGGCTGCTGTGGGACGTGGTCCGGGCGCCCTCGGACGACGAGGAGGCATGGGATCGGCTCCGGAGCCCCGACCACCTTCCCGGCGACGGGATCGAGACCGCGTCGTTCACACGCCCCGACGGGTCGGTCGGCTGGGTTCGGTTCTCGAGCGGCGCGCTCCGCGGGCACGACGGGGCCTCGTCCGGCGTCGTCGTCGTGGCGCGCGACGTGTCCGCGGACATCCAGGCCGAGCAGGCGAAGACGAACTTCATCGCGGCGATCTCGCACGAGCTGCGCACGCCCCTCACGCCGCTCAAGGGGTACCTGTCGATGTTCGCATCCGGGCAGATGAGGCCGGGGCCGGAGACGGCCGAGTTCTTCCAGACGATGCTCCGTCAGACGGCCCGGCTGGAGCACCTCATCAACGACCTGCTCGACGCGAGCCAGCTGGAAACCGGCCAGCCGACGATCCGTCGGGAGGAGGTCGATCCGGCGACGCTCGTCGCCGAGGCCGTCGCCGAGTGCG
>DATBHM010000332.1:0-3925 GCA_036557505.1 Actinomycetota bacterium
GCGATCGCCGGCGAGGCGGCCCGGGTTGCGGCAGCGCACGGGCTGGACCCCGTCGTGGTCGCCATGGGCCGCGGCGGACCGCCCCAGCCCGAGGTGGCCGAGGCCGGCACGGTGACCGTCGAGTCCCTGCTCGACCGGGTCCGGCGCGGCGAGCACGCGGCGAGCGACTACCTCGAGGATGCCCTGTTCACCGGCGTGACCACCGTGGGCGCCCGGCGGGTCGGGGGCGGGCTCGCCGGGATGCCCTTCGCCACGAACGTCCGCGAGGCGGGGATGAAGGCGGTCGAGCTCGGCGCCCGACTCGTGATCCTCGAGGGGAGCGGTTCGTCGATCCCGCCGCTCCCGTGGGACTCGGGAATACTGGTGGCCCCCGCGGGCGTTCCCATCGAATATCTGACCGGATATCTCGGACCGTACCGGATATTGCAGTCGGACCTGTTCGTCATTACAATGAGTGACGGCTCACACGAGCCGAAGCACCTCCTCCCGTTCAGATCTCACGTCCGGCGGCTCCGCGCGGATGCCCGATACGTCGTAACGGACTTCCAACCGGCGCCACTCGGAGAGGTTCGGGGCAAGGGCGTGTACCTCACCACCACGGCTCCACCGGAGGCGGCCTCCAAGCAGATCGGGCATCTGGAGGCAACCCACGGATGCCGGGTGGTCGGGTTCAGCACTCGCCTGGCGGACCGCGGGGGACTGAACGAGGACCTCGATGCAGCAGGGGAGTTCGACATCCTCGTGACCGAGCTGAAGGCGGCGGCGGTGGACGTGGCCTGCGAGCGCGCGGTGGCGCGCGGCGCCGGGGTCGTGTTCTTCGACAACCGCCCGGTCACGACCGGTGGCGACGGCGACCTCGCCGACCTGCTGCGCGAGACCTGTCTGCTGGCGGTGGAACGCCACCGCCGGGGATGACGAGGACATCCAGGGAGCGACCAACCGAACGATGAACGAGAGCCGCAAGCCCTCATCGGTGATCATCAGCGACCGCGAACCCGGCCTCCCGTACTCGAAGGGCCTCATGGCCTCCCGGGTGATGGCCACCGGCCTGTCGGCCATCCGCGCCTACCAGGCGGCCGAGCGGATCGAGGAGGTGCTGCTCGAGCGGGGGCAGCCCACCGTGACGTCCGAGGAGCTGGGGCGTGTGGCCGTCGACGTCATCCGGGACGTGGCCGGGGAGCGCTACGCGAAGAACTACGTGAAGTGGCAGCGGGTCGAACGCCTGGACGTGCCGCTCGTGATCCTGATCGGCGGGGCGACCGGCGTCGGCAAGTCGACGATCGCGACGCAGCTCGCCACCCGGCTCGGGATCGTGCGCGTGGTGGCGACCGACGCGGTGCGCGAGGTCATGCGGGCGATGTTCTCGCCGGAGCTCATGCCCTCGCTGCACACATCGTCGTTCCAGGCGGGCGGCATGCTCCGCGAGTCCGGGCTCCAGGGCGGCGACCGCGTGATCGCCGGGTTCCGGGAGCAGACGGCCGCGGTGTCGGTGGGGCTGAACGCGTTCCTCGAGCGCGCCGCCCTGGAGGGCACCAGCGTGATCATCGAGGGGGCGCACGTGGTGCCGGGGTTCGTCGACGTGGACTCCACCAAGGGCCGTGTGCTGGCCATCCCGGTGGTCGTCACCGTCGAGGACGAGGACGTGCACCGCATGCACTTCGCGGTGCGGGCCAACGACGTGATGTCCCGGCCGGCCGAGCGCTACTCGAAGGGCTTCGAGAACATCCGGCGGATCCAGAAGTTCATCCGGAGCCAGGCGCTGTCGCACGGGGTGCCGGTCATCCCGAACTACAGCCTGGACCAGGCCATCGCCGCGGTGCTCGACCTGGTGGTGGAGCGGGCGACGCAGTACGCGCCGGCCGGGCAGGCCCCCGCCGAAGGGGAGGGCCCGGTGTCGCTCGGCGAGGCATCGGTGGAAGCGGTCGTCGTCGACGGCGACCACGAGCAGCAGGCGGGCGCGGAGCCCGTCGCGCAGAGCAAGGGGAGCACGACATGAGGCTGTTCCTGGACACGGCGAGCATCGAGGAGATCCGCGAGATCAACCGGTGGGGCGTCCTCCGCGGCGTGACCACCAACCCCACCCTGGTCGGCAAGGAGCACGCCGACCCCGAGCAGGTGTGGAAGGAGATCCTCTCGGAGGTCCAGGGCGACGTGTCGCTCGAGACCACCGAGCCCGAGGCCGGCCCGATGTACGAACAGGGGCTGAAGCTCGCCGCCAAGGGCGACAACGCGGTCGTGAAGGTTCCCATGACACCGGCCGGGCTCGAGGCCGGCAAGCGCCTCACGGACGAGGGCATCCGCATCAACGTGACGCTGGTGTTCTCGCCGACACAGGCCATCCTGGCGGCGGAGATCGGCGCGTACATCGTGTCGCCGTTCATCGGACGCATCGACGACGCCGCGGCCGACGGGATGCACGCCCTTCGCCAGATCTGCGAGATCTACGAGGTCCAGGGCTACGAGACGGAGGTCCTGGCGGCCTCGCTCCGCCACCCGATGCATGTGGTGGACGCTGCGCTCGCCGGAGCCCACATCGCGACGATGCCGTTCGACGTGTTCCAGAAGATGGTCAGGCATCCGCTGACGGACAAGGGCCTGGTCCAGTTCGAGGCGGATTGGAAGAAGTTGCACGACGAGCTGTCATCTGGCGGCTCGGCACAGAAGGAAGGAGCCTGAGTTGGCCCCCGAAACAGTTGAGAAGTCCACCCTCGAGGGCAAGCAGGTCGCCGAGCTGCAGACCATCGCCGAGACCCTCGGGGTCAGCGTGAAGCGCGGCATGCGCAAGGCCGAGCTGATCGAGGCGATCGTGAGGTCGAACGGAGGTGGTTCCTCCGGCAACGGCGGCGTCTCCGGTGAGGGGCTGCCCGATGGCGAACCCGCCGCTGGGGAAGTGCTCGCCGACGAACCGGGCGGGCCGGGCATCGAGTCCGAGTCCGTCCCGAACGGGAAGGTGAGCGCGCCCGCCACGACGGAGACCGAGTCCCCGCCGCCGGCGGACTCGGCGGGCGAGGGGTCGGTCCCCACCGAGGAGCGGACCGATCGCCGGGACGGCGACCGGGGCGAGCGCTCCGGCGACCGTCAGGGCGGCGACCGCCGTCAGGGCGACCGCGGTGATCGAGGAGACCGCGGTGATCGCGGCCAGAACCAGGGCGGCCAGGGGGGCGGCCAGAACCAGGGCCAGGGCGGCCAGCGCCGGCGTCCCAGCCGCGAGGAGCGCCGCCGCAACCGCGAGGAGCGCCGCCAGCGCGAGGTCGAGGAGCGCGAGCAGGAGCTCGCCGAGGCCCCGGTCCGCGTCGGCCTGCTCGACGTCCTGCCCGAGGGCTACGGGTTCCTCCGGACCTCCGGCTACCTGCCGGGCCCGGACGACGTGTACGTCTCGCTCTCGCAGATCCGTCGGTTCGCGCTGCGCAAGGGCGACACCGTGGAGGGCGCCATCCGGCGTCCCAAGGACAACGAGAAGTACTACGCGCTGCTCCGGATCGACTCCGTGAACGGCATGGACGCGGAGACCGCGAAGCTGCGGCCGACGTTCGACAAGCTGACGCCGCTGTTCCCGGACGAGCGCATCCGCCTCGAGAACGAGCCGACCGCGGTGAGCGAGCGGATCATCGACCTCATCGCGCCGATCGGGAAGGGCCAGCGAGGCATGGTCGTGTCCCCGCCGAAGGCCGGGAAGACCACGGTCCTGAAGCAGATCGCGAACGGGTTCATCAACGCGGACCCGGAGCTGCACATGATCATCCTGCTGGTCGACGAGCGGCCGGAGGAGGTCACCGACTGGCAGCGGACGGTGGCGGCGGCGGAGGTCGTGTACTCGACGTTCGACAAGCCACCGGACCAGCACATCCAGGTCACCGAGCTCGTGCTCGAACGGGCCAAGCGCCTCGCCGAGATGGGCAAGGACGTGGCGATCGTGCTCGACTCG
>DATBHM010000333.1:0-2410 GCA_036557505.1 Actinomycetota bacterium
TCGGTGCCCTGCTGGACGCGGGGCTGGACTTCGAGGAGCTCCGGGAGCACCTGGGCCGGCTCCCCCTGGAGCCGTACGAGATCGATGTCGACGAACGGCAGTCCGGCGGCCTCCGGGCGACCAAGGTCACGGTCCGGGCGGAGAGCACCGCGCTCGTCCGAACGTACTCGAGCATCCGCATGCTCCTCGACGACGCTCCCCTCCCGGCCGAGGCCAAGGCGACGGCGCAGCGGATCTTCCGGCGGCTGGCCGAGGTGGAGGCCCGAATCCACCGCAAGGAGGTCGAGCTGGTCACGTTCCACGAGGTGGGCGGCATCGACTCGATCGTTGACATCGTCGGCACCGCGCTGGCTCTGCACCTGCTCGGGATCGAGCGGGTGTTCGCGTCGCCGGTCCCGACCGGGAGCGGGATGGTCCGAACGGAGCACGGCCTGCTGCCCCTGCCGGCACCGGCCGTGGCCGAGCTGCTCCGCGGGGCGCCGATGTACTCGCGTGGCATCTCCGTGGAGCTGGTCACGCCGACCGGTGCCGCGATCCTGGCGGCGACGGCCGAGGGGTTCGGCGACCTCCCGCTCATGGAGGTCGAATCCGTCGGCTACGGGGCCGGGTCGCACGAGCTGGAGTTCCCCAACGTGGTGCGGGTGTTCGTCGGCACGGAGGCGGAACGGAGGTCGGCCGAGCCGGAGGACGCCGGAGGGACCGGAGAGGTGGTCCTCGCCACCAACGTGGACGACCTGAACCCGGAGATGTACGGATATGTGCTGGAGCGCCTGCTCGAGGGCGGAGCCCAGGACGCCTGGCTCACCCCCATCGTGATGAAGAAGGGACGGCCGGCGGTCACGGTGTCGGTGCTCTGCGCCGGGCCGGCAGCGCCGGCGCTCCGCCGGATCCTGTTCCGGGAAACCGGGACGCTGGGGGTGCGCTCGACGCCGGTGACGAAGGTGGCGCTCGAGCGCGAGTGGTTGAAGGTCGAGACGTCCGCCGGCACCGTCGCCGTGAAGATCGGACTGCTCGACGGCCACCCCGTCACGGTGGCGCCGGAATACGAGGACTGCGCCCGCGCGGCGCGGGAGGCCGGGGTCCCCGCGCGCGACGTCCACGAGGAGGCGCTCCGTCTGGCCCGCGAGGCGCTGGCGACCGGCGGCGAGCCCCCGGATCCCCCCGAGCCCGCCGAACCCCCGGCCGACATCTCCTGACCGATCCGATGCGGTCCGGGGTTCGCTCCGATCCGACCCCGGAGGCGCTCCTCCGAGGCCGGGCGTTCCCCGGTCGCCTCCGTCCGTTCGCCGGACCCGCCCTCATCGTCGTCGCGGTCGTCGTCGTCCTGCACCAGCTCCTGTTCGGCAGCGTCATCGCGTCCCACATCGACCTGATGTCGTTCTGGCTCCCCCAGTTCTGCTTCCTTGGGAAGTCGCTCGCCGCCTGGCACATCCCCGCCTGGAACCCCCATGTGATGATCGGCGTGCCGTTCGCGGCGGACCCCCAGTCGGGATGGCTGAACCTTCCGGCCATGCTGCTGTTCGCGGCGGCACCGTGCGGAACCGCGCTCCGCCTGTACCTGTTCCTCCAGCCCGTGATCGGCGGGCTCGGCCTGTACGCCTTCCTTCGCACCGACGAGACCTCGCGGCCGGCCGCGACGGCGGGGGGGCTGGTGCTGGCCCTGGTCATCGCGGGTTCGTTCTTCGGTCCCTACGTCCCGTTCTCGTCGTCCCTGGCGTGGACGGCGGTGCTGCTGGCGTTCGCGGCCCGGTACGTCCGCGCCGACCGGTGGAGCAGACGACTGGGATGGCTGCTGGCCGCCGCGCTCGCATGGGGACAGGTGGCCGCGGCCCACTTCAGCGACGGCATGGCCATCGCGACCATCGCGGTGGTGCTCGCCGTGGCCATCCGGACGTGGACGAGGGTCCGCGAGCACCTCCTCGGGCCGCGGGCCGCGATCGGCCACCTCGCCCTCCTGGTCGCCGCGCTCCCGATCGTGAACCTGGCCGTGATCGTTCCCCGGCTCGCGTACCTGCCCCGCACCTCGCTCGGGCTCGGGTACGTGCGGCTCCGCGAGCTGTCCGAGCAGCTCGTCGGGCACTCCGGGCACACCCTGTTCACCGGATACCGGCTCCAGGCGACGTGGATCTTCGACCTCCTGCGCTCCCCAGGCCTGTACGTGGGGGCGGCGGCCCTCGCGCTCGCCGGCGCCGGGTGGGCCTCCCGGAAGCATCGCCCCATGGTGGCCGGGTTCACGGTCCTCGCCGTCCTGAGCTACGTGCTGTCGATCCACCACGTCGCGCAGCGGTTCGAGGGGCTGGCGGGGTCCTCGCTCGTCGCCGACTACCTCCACGCGCCCAGCAGGCTCAGGTTCGCGGCCATCCTGTCGCTCGCCGTCCTGGCCGGCTACGGAGTGGAGGGCCTGCGCGTC
>DATBHM010000334.1:0-13251 GCA_036557505.1 Actinomycetota bacterium
GGACCTGGCGGGCTCGTCGATCTCGCTGACGAGGCCGGACTGCACGAGCTCGCCGACGATGTTGGAGACGGTCGAACGCGACAGCAGGGCCTGGCGGGCGAGCTCGGCGCGGGTCAGCGGCCCGTGCTGCTGGAGCAGGCCCAGGACCCGCCGCCGATTCCCGTCGCGAAGCATGCCCTGGGGGACACCCCGGTCCATCCGTGGAGTGTCCGGCTCCCCGGCGGAGTTTGTCAAATCTTGACGAAAAACCCGGTCCGGATCGGCCGAGTATTGCCAAGCCATGGACAATCCCAACCGGGGCGAAGCCGTGTCAGGTGGTGCGAATCCTCTCGACGCGCGTGACCTCATGGCCGGGTCGGGCGTCTTCCGGTCACGATGGGAAGCGCAGTGGGAAGCATCGACGACAGCGCGGAGGCTCGCCGTTCCCTCGCCACGCTCTACGAGCGGCACGCGGACGACGCCATCGGCCTCGCGTACCTGCTGACGGGGGACCGTGTGCTCGCGGAGGACCTGGTCCAGGACGCGTTCGTCCGGATCACCGCCCGGTTCGTCCACCTCCGCGACCCCGACGCCTTCGGCGCCTACCTGCGGCGCTCCGTCGTCAACCTGGCGAACTCCCACTTCCGGCGACGCCGCGTCGAGCGGCGTCATCTCCAGGGGCTCTCCGGGTCGGAACCGACGGTCGAGCCCGACCTCGCGGTCGGCCTCACCCTTCGGGACGCGATCTTCCGGCTGCCGGTCAGACAGCGAACCGCGCTCGTGCTCCGGTTCTACGAGGACCTGCCCGAACGCGAGATCGCGGCCGTCATGCGGTGCCGGACGGGTGCCGTGAAACAGCTCGTGTTCCGCGCGATGCAGACGTTGCGGCGGGACCTGGGAGAGGGTGGAGAGCGATGAACGACGGCACGTCGATGGAGGAGCGGATGCGGGCGGAGCTGACCCGGATCCGCGGCGAGATCCCCCCGGCCCGGGTCCCCCCGGGGTCGCTGCTGGTACGCGCTCGTCGGGGCATGGCCGTGACGCTCGCGGGTGTGGTCCTCGTGACGGCGGTGGTCGTCGGCGGATCGGTGATCGCCTGGAACGCGTTCGGTTCGGCCCGGCCCGCGGTCCCCGCCACCGGGGGGACGGGGGCGCCGGCGAGCTCGGCGGTGGCGGTGGAGCTCCGTTCGAGGCCGCTCTCGCTGCCGTCCATGGCGCCCGGGGCCGCGTGTCCCGCCACACCGGCCGTCACGATCACCCCCGGGCCGGGGGCCGGATTCACGGGCACGACGACCGCACAGCGCGCGGGGCACGTGGCCCTCACGTTCGCCGGGCCGCACGTGCAGCTCCGGCCCTCCGACCGAACCCCGGCCGGCTGGTACGCCGTCAAGGCCGTATGGGTCGTGGACGGGACGTACCGTGGGCCGTTCCTCATCCGCGGCGGACGGATCGACCGCCCCGGGCCCATGCGGTTCCGGTTCGATCCCATGACGCCGCAGCAGCACGAGCTCCTCGCGGACCGGATGACTGCGCCACCGGGGGCGACGGCGCTGTGGCGAAGCGTCCCGACCGTCACGTACGTGCGCGGCCCCGGGTGCTACGCGTATCAGATCGACGGTGTCGGCTTCACGGGCCACGTCACGTTCGCCGCGACCCGGTGACGTGGATTCCGGGGGCTACCGCGTCCGGGGGAACCCCAGGTCGATCGCGCTGGTGGCGGGGTCCGGCCACCGCGAGGTGATGACCTTGCCCCGCGTGTAGAAATGGACGCCCTCGGGGCCGTACATGTGGGTGTCGCCGAACAGCGATCGCTTCCACCCACCGAACGAGAAGTACCCGACCGGCACGGGGATCGGGACGTTGACGCCCACCATGCCGGCGTCCACGTCGAACTGGAACTGCCGGGCGGCACCGCCGTCCCGGGTGAAGATCGCGGTCCCGTTCCCGTACTCGTTCTCGTTCACCAGCTTCAGCGCCTCGTCGTAGTGATCGGCGCGCACCACGGACAGGACCGGCCCGAAGATCTCGTCCCGGTAGCAGTCCATCTCCGTCGTCACGTTGTCGATGAGCGATACGCCCAGGAAGAACCCCTCCGACGACCCGTACAGCTCGAGGTCGCGGCCGTCGGCCAGGACCGTGCCGCCCTGCTCCGACGCCCGGTCGAGGTAGCCGGCCACCTTGTCCCGATGCTCCTTCGTGACGAGCGGGCCCATCTCCGAGTCCGGCTCCATGCCGTCGCCGATCCGCAGGCGCGGCAGCCGGTCGAGGATCGCCTGCACGAGCGGCTCGGCGACGTCGCCGACCGGCACGATCACGCTGATGGCCATGCACCGTTCGCCTGCCGAGCCGTACGCCGAGCTCACCGCCGCGTCGGCGGCCATGTCCACGTCGGCATCCGGCAGCACGATCATGTGGTTCTTGGCCCCGCCGAGCGCCTGCACCCGCTTGTCGTGCTGCGTCCCGGTCCTGTACACGTGCCGGGCCACCGGCGTCGAGCCGACGAACGACACCGCCTCGACGTCCGGGTGCTCGAGCAGCCTGTCGACCACGACCTTGTCGCCGTGGACCACGTTGAACACGCCGTCGGGCAGCCCGGCCTCCTGCAGCAGCTGCGCGACGAGCACCGCGGGCCCGGGATCCTTCTCCGAGGGCTTCAGCACGAACGAGTTCCCGCACGCGATGGCCGCGGCGAACATCCACATGGGCACCATGGCCGGGAAGTTGAACGGCGTGATCCCCGCGACCACGCCGAGGGGCTGACGGATCGAGTAGACGTCCACCCCGGTGGAGGCCTGTTCGGTGAAGCCGCCCTTCAGCAGGTGCGGGATGCCGCAGGCGAACTCGATGTTCTCGAGGCCCCGGGCCACCTCGCCCATCGCGTCCGACAGCACCTTCCCGTGCTGCTGCGTGATCAGCTCCGCGATGTCGCGGCGGTGGTGGTCCACGAGGTCGTGGATCCGGAACATGATGTCCGCCCGCTTGGACAGCGACGTGGCCCGCCAGGCCGGGAACGCCTCCCTCGCGGCCTCGACGGCCCGGTCCACCTCCTCGACGGAGGCGAAGTCCACCTCGTGCGTCTGCTCGCCGGTCGCCGGGTTGAACACGGGCCCAGTCCGTCCGGACTCGCCGGGCATGGTCTTGCCCCCGACGAAGTGGCTGATGCGCTCCATGTCGGTCACCTCCTGGACGAACCCTCCGCCGGTCCGTCGGCCGTCGTCATCGGACATCGTGGATCGGGACCCAGCGCCTCGAACAGCTCCCACAGCCACTCGTGCGCCGGGTCGGTGCAGGCACGCCACGCCCGTTCGGCGGGGCCGGCCATCACGTTCAGGTAGTACATCGCATGTCCGGGGGCGGCGACACACGGCCCGTGGTATCCGCGCGGGACCAGGAACACGTCGCCGCCCCGAACGGTGACCGTCTCGTCGATCTCCCCGTCGAGCGTGTACGTCCGGTGCAGGCCGAACCCGTTCCGGCCCCGAACCCGGAAGTAGTACACCTCCTCGAGCGGAACCTCACGCTCGGTGTGCTCGTCGTGCTTGTGCGGGGGGAACGACGACCAGTTGCCGTCTGGCGTGAGCACCTCGACCGCGATGAGTCGGTCGGCCTCGAACGCGTCGGCGGCCAGGAAGTTGGTCACCTGCCGGGTCGCCGCGCCGCCCCCGCGGACCTCGACGGGGATCGACCGGGCGGGGACGTGGGCGGGCTCGAGCGCCCGTTCGGCCCTCGCGGTGGGGAGCGCGACCTCGGCGCCCCCATGCGACGAGAGCACCGCCTCCGTGCCGAGCGGGAGGTAGGCGAAGTCGCTCACCCGGGAGAAGACATCGTCCCGCCCCTCGAGCTCGAACGTCCGTCCCCCGACCTCCACCGCGCACGAGCCGGCGAGCGGCAGCACCGCCGCCTCGTCGCGCTCGAGCCGCACTACGCGCCGTTCGCCGGTGGCGAGGGCCATCACCCGCAGCCCGGCGAACGACCAGCCAGCGTCCTCCGGGGTGAGCGTGACCGGATCGCCGTCCGCCGCGAGCGAACCCGCCGGCCGGAGCAGGTCGGCCGTCATGGCGGGCCGGTCCCGGCGGTGCGTCGTGGACTATCGTGGGCCCCGCCGTGGGAGTCCGGCGAACGACGGCGGTGATCGTGGCCATCGGCGCGGTGGGCCTGCTCGCGCTGGGAGCCGCCGCCGACGGCGCCCCCACACGCCGGCCCACGATCAACTTCGCGGTGGGCGTGCCGGAGGACGTCCGGCGGCTCGCCGCCACCACGTGGGGCCGGTTCCTGGATGCGTTCCCCGCCCGCGTGGCGTGCGTGCCCGACGTCACTCTCGCCACCGCCTGGACGTTCCGGTCGGCCGGCCGGTACCAGCCGGCTCGGCGGCTGGTGACGCTCCGGATCCCGGGGACGGCGCCCAACCTGTCGGCCACGATCGTGCACGAGTTCGCCCATCACCTCGATTATTCGTGCCCGGACCGCCCGCTGCGTACCGCGTTCCTCGCCGCCCAGGGGCTGCCGACCGATGCGCGGTGGCGCGACGGCCCGAGCTGGGGCGCGATCCCGGCGGAGCAGTTCGCCCAGGCGGCCATCCAGGTCGTGCTGGGCCCGCAGCCGAGCCCGCTCGTGGTGATCCGGCCGAAGGCCCTGGCCGCGATCCGGCGATGGGGGAGGGGCGGGTGACTCAGGCACCGGCCAGCAGCTCCTCCACCTCGGCCTCGGTGGGCATCGCGTCCGCGCAGGCCAGCTTTCCCGCGACATAGGCCCCGGCGGCGTTCGCGAAGCGGATCGTCCGGCCGACGTCCCAGCCGGACAGCAGCCCGTGGCACAGCCCCGCGCCGAAGGCGTCCCCGGCCCCGAGCCCGTTCACGACGTCCACCGCGACGGGCGGCACGCGCTCCATCCCCTCCCGGGACGCGGCGAGCACGCCGTCGGGTCCCAGCTTGACCATCGCCAGGTCGAGCCCGATGTCGAGGAGGCGGCCGGCGAGCTCCTCGGGCGGCCCCTCGCCGACGGCGACCGAGGCCTCCTCCAGGTTCCCCACCGCGACGGTCGCGAACGCCAGCGCCCGGCGCTGGAGGGCGCCGGCCTCCTGCGGGGACGGCCAGAACATCGGGCGGTAGTCGAGGTCGTGCACCGTGATCGCCGTGTGGCCCCTTGCCTCCAGCGCGCCCAGCGTGGCCATCCGGCTCGGCTCGGCGGAGAGCCCCGTCCCCGTGGTCCAGAAGATCCTCGCGTCCCGGACCGCGTCGAGGTCGAGCTCCTCGAGCCGGAGGTTGATGTCGGGCGCCCTGGGCAGCCGGTAGAACAGCAGCGGGAACGAGTCCGGAGGGTGGAGCTCCGTGAACACCACCGGGGTCAGCAGGCCGGTGTCGTCCGTCCCGACGTAGCGATCGTCGACGCCGAACCCGCGCAGGGCGCCGCGGACGTAGGGGGCGAACGGATCGTTGCCGACCTTCGTGATCACGGCCGACCGGTGGCCGTATCGCGCCGCGCCCACCGCGACGTTGGTCGCGGTTCCTCCCAGGAACTTCTGGAACGTCCGGACCTCGGCCAGCGGCACTCCGCTCTGCAGCGGATACAGGTCGACCCCGACCCTCCCCATCGTGAGGACGTCGAAGGGCGGGGACGGGAACGCCACGACCTCAGTCGTCCGGACCGGGGCGAGCCGCCCCGGTTCCGGGGGGATCCGCGGGAACCTCCGCCGACGGTGGCGCCTCCGTCGCCGGCGGCCGAGGACCCGGCGACTCGCGTTCGGTGAGCCCGCCGGCCTCCGCCTCGAGCGCCTGGGCGGCCCGAACGAGCTCCTCGCTCGCCTCGGACTTGCCCACGGCTCGTTCCAGCTCGTGGGCCAGGTTCTCGAGCTCCTCGCCGCCCGCCATCATCTGCACCAGCCGGTCGAGGCCGATCTCGGACTTGGGGAAGTCGCCGAACACCTGTCCCCTTCGCAGGATCACGAAGTGGTCGCCCACCGGATAGGCGTGGTGGGGGTTGTGCGTGATGAAGATGACCCCCACCCCGCGCTGTTTCGCCTGGACGATGTACCGCAGCACGACGCCGGCCTGCTTCACGCCGAGCGCGGCCGTGGGCTCGTCGAGGATGAGGACCCGCGCGCCGAAGTACACGGCCCGGGCGATCGCGACGGACTGCCGTTCGCCACCCGAGAGCGTCCCCACCGGCTGGTCCGGGTCGCGGATGTCGATCCCCATCTTGGAGAGCTCCTGCCGGGCGGTCTCCTTCGCGAACTTGACGTCGTAGCGGCGGAACGGCCAGAACCCCTTCGTGGGCTCGGACCCGAGGAAGAAGTTCCGCCAGATCGACAGCAGCGGGATCATCGCGAGGTCCTGGTACACGGTCGCGATCCCGAGGTCGAGCGCCTCGCGTGGCGAGGTGAACTCCCGGGCCCGCCCGTCGAAGACGTACTCGCCCTCGTCCGGCCGGTGCACCCCCGAGAGCGTCTTGATGAGCGTGGACTTGCCGGCGCCGTTGTCCCCGAGCAGACAGGTGACCTCGCCCGCACGGCAGAACATGGACACGTCCTTGAGGGCGATCACGCTGCCGAAGAACTTCGAGATGTGCCGGACGTCAAGGAGCGGCGTTCCGTTGGCACTCATCGCAGCGCGGCCCTCCTCCGGATGAAGTTGTTGAACATCACGGCGCCCAGGAGGATGCCGCCGATGAACACCTGGAACCAGTCCGCGTCGACGCCCGTCACCACGATGCCCTGCTGGACCAGCGCGAAGATCAGCGCGCCGAGGCTCGCGCCGATCGCGGAGCCGTAGCCGCCGGTCAGCAGGCACCCGCCCACGACGGCGGCGATGATCGCCTGGAACTCCTGGTTCTCGCCCCGCAGGACGTCCGCGCCCGTGAACTGCACGGCCTCGATGACGGCCACCAGCCAGGCGGCGAACGCGGTCGTCATGAACAGGGCCACCTTGACCCGCCGGGTCGGCACGCCCACGTTCCGGGCGGCGTCGACCGCGCCGCCGGTGCCGAAGATCCAGTTCCCCGCCCGGGTCCGCAGCAGGATCCAGGTGGCGATGATCGTCAGGACCAGCCACCACAGGATGGCGACGCTGAACTGCGATCCGAACAGCGTCAGGTTGCTGCCGAACAGCTTCCGGGCGATCGAGAACCCGCTGATCTGGTCGAGCCCCCCCAGCTGCGTTCGGGACGTCTTCAGCCGGGTGATCGCGATCGTCAGCCCCCGGAAGACGAACAGCGTGCCCAGCGTGACGATGAACGAGGGGAGCTTGGTGGCGAGCACCACGGTCCCGTTGAACGCCCCGATGAGGAGCGACAGCACCAGCGACACGATCAGCGCCGGCACCAGCGGCCACCCGAAGCCGCCCCCGATGGAGGGCGTGACCAGCAGCATGATGGACATGCCGGCGAATCCGATGATCGACCCCACCGACAGGTCGAACTCGCCCGCGATCATCAGCAGCGCGACCGCCACGGCGATGATGCCGAGCGGGGCCGCCGTGTTGAGGACCGATGCCGTGGTCGCCCAGCTGATGAAGTTGTGCTGATGGGCCACGATCGCGAAGAAGACCCACACCAGCACGAGCGCGATCAGCGCGCCGATCTCGGGGCGCGAGAGCAGCCTCGCCCCGAGGGACTTTCTCCGGACGCGCTCGTCGGCGGGAGCCGAAACCGGTGGCACGGCCGTGGTCGCCATGGACCTCCTCCTCGATCGCCGCTGGTGGTGCGGGGGGCCGGGCTCCCGGCCCCCCGCGAGCGTCTGCCTACCGAACTCCCTCTTGGGTGTATTTGATGACCTGCGACGCGTTGTCCTTGGTGACGAACTGCGGACCCGTCAGCGTCACGCCGTCCGCGCTCCCCAGGGGCAGCGCGCCGGTCTTCAGGTACTGGGTCATGTACACGATCGCCAGGTAGCCCTGCAGGTACTGGGCCTGGTCGATGGCGAACAGCATCTTGCCCTGGTCGATCGCGTTCAGGACGTCCGTCGACAGGTCGAACGTCGCGAGCTTCACGTCGGTGGCGTTCGCCTGCTGGAGCGCCTGCAGCGCCGGCGTGGCGGCCGACGGCCCGAGCGTCAGGACCCCGTTGATCGACGAGTCCGAGCTGAGCTTGTTGGCGACCGTCTGCGTGATGCCCGTCGGGTTGTTCAGGTCGACGGGCACGACGTCGGCGTGGAAGCCCAGGCCCTCGTCGAAACCCTTGCAGCGCAGGTCGAGCGCCGCGTTGCCGACCTCCTGGTTGACGCAGATGGCCTTGGTGACGCCGGCGTCCTTCATCTTCTCGCCGGCCAGCTGCCCCGCCACCTCCTCGGTCTGGCCGATGTGCGCCAGCACGCCGAGGTCCTTGAACGTGTCGCTCCCCGAGTTGATGGAGATGACCGGGATCCCGGCCTGTACGGCCTTCTTGATCGACGGCCCGAGCGCGTCGGCATCCGGGATGCTCACGATCAGCCCGTCCGGCTTGGACGCCACCGCGGCGTCGATCAGGTGGCTCATCGCGACCATGTCGAACGTGGGCGGCGCGTTGTAGTCGGCCGTGACGCCCATGTCCGCCGCGCCGGCCTTGATGCCGTTCGCCACCACCGACCAGAACGGGTCCGACGCCTGCCCGTGCGTGACCACTGCGATCCGGAAGCTCGACTGGTTCACGCCGCTCGACGACGCCCCCGGCGACTGGGTCTTCTTCCCGCCGCTCGAGCACGCCACCACCACGAGCGGCACGAGGATCAGAGCTCCCCACAACCGTCGCTTCATCCGACCTCCTCCCGTCCCGCGGACGCCGCACTCTGCGCCGCCCATTGCTCCCCGGCCTGGCCGGCCGGCGTCCCTGCCACCTCGGCCGCCACCCGGCCGAGGAACTCGAGGCTCGAGGTCGCGGCCGCGACCGGGCCCTCGCCCGCGTCCGGCGCCGCGTCGAGCACGGTGTCCTGTTCCAGCACGAACCACCCCTCGTACCCGGATTCCTCCAGCGACCGGACGATCCCGCCGGCGTCGAGGTCGCCGGAGCCGAGCGGCCGGTACATCCCCGCCCGCACCCCCTCCGCGTAGGTCAGCTCGCCGGCCCGGACGCGCTCGGCCAGCGAGACGTCCGCGTCCTTCATGTGCGCGTGCGCGATCCGCCCCCGGGCGTCCTCGGCGATCCGCAGCGGGTCACCACCGCCCACCAGGACGTGGCCGGTGTCGAGGCACAGGGGTGCGTCCGACACCTCGAGGAATCGCGCGATGTCCCCGGGCGTCTGGATCGCGGTTCCGTAGTGCGGGTGGACGGCGACCGCGAGCCCGCGCTCGCCCGTGATGTCCACGACGCGACCGACCGCGTCGGCGAGGACAGCCCATTCGTGTGCGTTCAGCGTGGCCGCCTCGTCGTAGCCCTCCGCGGCGGCCGCCGCGGCGAGCACGAGGACGTCCGACCCCCCGGCGGCGAGCCGGTCCGCGTACGCCGTGGTGGCCTCGAGGCGTTCGTCCAGCCCCTCCTGGACGTGGAGGACCACCGGATGGAACCCGCCGACCAGCCGGAGCCCGTACCGGTCGAGGACGTCGCGCAGGGCCGACGGGTCGGTCGGGAGCCAGCCGTCCGGGCCGAGCTCGGCGGCTCGCAGGCCGATCGAGGCCATCTCCCCCAGGACGCGCTCCGGGGGGAGCTGTTCGCCCCAGCCCGGGACCTCGCAGACGCCCCACGAGATGGGGGCCCCGGCCGCGCGGTCGAGGATCCCGCTCATCCCACCTCCCCGAGTTCGACCGGCCGCCGTTCGGCGCGCGACCGGTCGCAGGCCACCGCGATCCGAAGCGACTCCAGGGCGTCCTGCGCCGTGCAGGGGCTCTCACGACGCCCCGAGGCCACCTCCACGAAGGCCTCGATCTCCGCACGATATGCGCCCTGGAACCGGTCCTGGAAATCGCGGTAGGGCGTCGCGGCCGTCCGCGGCGCATCGGGCTCCAGCGAACGGAGCGGCGTGCGCTCGTCCACGCCCACCGCGACGCTGTCCCTCGAGCCGATCAGCTCCATGCGGATGTCGTAGCCGAGCGGGTCGTGGCGGGTCGCGGACAGGATCCCGAGCGAGCCGCCGGAGAGGCGGAGCGCGGCGACGGCCGTGTCGACGTCCCCGTACGACTCGAACACGGGGAACCCCACCACGGCGCCGTCGGCGTATACGCTCGTGACCTCCTGCCCGGTGACGAACCGCAGCGCGTCGAAGTCGTGCACGCCGAAGTCCCTGAAGATCCCTCCGGAGGAGGCGATGTAGCCCTCGGGCGGGGGAGCGGGGTCGTGGCCGCTCATCCGCACGACGTAGACGGTCCCCACGTCCCCGCGCCGGACCGCCTCGCAGGCGGCGACGTAGCCGGCGTCGAAGCGGCGCTGGAACCCCATCATGAACGGCACCCCCGCGCGGTCGATGTGGGCGACCACGTCGGCGGTGGACTCCAGGTCCAGGGAGATGGGCTTTTCGCAGAACACGGGCAGCGAGGCGTCCGCGGCCGCGTGCACGAGATCGGCGTGGGCGTCGGTCGCGGCGGCCACCACGACGGCGTCGGAGGAGGAGATCAGGGACTCGACGTCGGCGGCGACGTCGACCCCGAGCTCCCCGCCGACCTGCTCGGCGCGGTCCCGGTCGGCGTCGGCGATGGCGAGCTCCACGCCGGGGACCGACCGGAGGGTGACCGCGTGGACCATTCCCATCCGGCCGACCCCGATGACGCCGATCCGCATCGTCCGTACCCACCCCTGGAGTGACGCTCTTTCCGTGGAACGTTCCAATCCCTCGGCGAGGCCGTCCGGATTTGGAACGTTCCAAGGATGCGGCGTACGATATGGACCACGCTGCTCGCCTGTCAAGTCGGCGGCGGATGCGGAGCCGGGGAGGGAGCGATGGAGACGACCAGACTGACCGCGGCCCAGGCCATCGTCCGGTTCCTGATCTCGCAGCGAACGGTGGTTGACGACGCAGAGGTGCCGTTGTTCCCCGGGGTGTTCGCCATCTTCGGCCACGGCAACGTGACGTGTCTGGGCGACGCGCTGGAGGCGGCCGCCGACGCCCTGCCCACCTGGCGGGGGCAGAACGAGCAGACGATGGCCATGGCGGCGATCGCGTTCGCCAAGGCCATGCGTCGTCGCCAGATCATGGTGGCGACGAGCTCGATCGGCCCGGGGGCGGCGAACATGGTCACGGCCGCGGGCATCGCCCTCGCCGACCGGCTTCCGGTGCTGCTGCTGTCGGGCGACACGTTCGCCGGCCGGCTGAACGACCCGGTGCTCCAGCAGGTCGAGCACTTCCACGACCCCACCCTGACGGTGAACGACGCATTCCGGCCGGTCACCCGGTTCTGGGACCGCATCGTGCACCCCGAGCAGGTGTTGCACTCGCTGCCCCACGCCGTGGCCACGATGCTGGATCCCGGCGACTGCGGGCCGGCGTTCATCGGGCTGCCCCAGGACGTGCAGGCGCAGGCGTTCGACTGTCCGGTGGCGTTCTTCGAGCCGCGGGTCCACCGCATCCGGCGGCCGGGTCCCGACCCGGGGGAGGTCGCGGCGGCCGCGGTGGCCCTCCGGCGGGCGCGGCGGCCGCTGATCGTGGCCGGCGGCGGCGTCCACTACTCGCTCGCCGAGGAGGAGCTGGCCCGGTTCGCGGAGCGCCACGGGGTGCCCGTCGTGGAGACCGTGGCCGGCAAGTCCAGTCTGCCGTGGGACCATCCACGGTTCGCCGGGCCGATCGGCGTGACCGGCAGCTCGTCGGCGAACGCGCTGGCGGCCGACGCGGACGTGGTGATGGCGGTGGGCACGCGGCTGCAGGACTTCACGACGGGCTCGTGGAGCGTGTTCCGCAACGATGACCTCGAGCTGATCGCCCTCAACGCCGCCCGGTTCGACGCCGTCAAGCACCTGGCCCTGCCGGTCGTGGCCGACGCCCTGAGGGGGCTCGAGGAGCTGGGCGCCGCCCTCGACGGGTGGCGGGCGCCGGCGACCTGGGCGCAGTCGGCCGCCGAGGAGTACGCGTCCTGGAACCGCCGGCTGGACGAGGCGGCGGCACCCCCCACCCGGGGCGGCCCGCCCTCGTACGCGGCCGTGATCCGGACGGTGAACCGGCTGGCGACCGGCGACGACTACGTCGTGTCGGCGGCGGGGGGGCTCCCGGGCGAGCTCAACAAGCACTGGCGGGCGTCCGCGGTGGCGAGCTTCGACTGCGAATACGGGTTCAGCTGCATGGGCTACGAGATCGGCGGTGCGTGGGGCGCGGCGATGGCCCGCCGGCCGTCGACGGTGGTCTCGTTCTGCGGGGACGGCTCGTACCTGATGGCGAACTCCGACGTGTACAGCTCGGTCGTATCCGGACACCCGTTCGTGCTCGTCCTGTGCGACAACGGCGGCTTCGCGGTCATCGACCGGCTCCAGGTGTCCAAGGGCGCGGCGCACTTCAACAACCTGTTCGACCACGTCCGCGGCAGCGGGGAGATACGGGTGGACTTCGCGGCGCATGCGCGGTCGATGGGCGCGGTGGCCGTGGAGGCGGAGACGCTCGCCGAGCTGGAGGAGGCCTTCCGGGGTGCGCGGGGGTCCGGACGGACCACCGTCATCGTCGTCCGCACCGATCCGAACGCCTGGACCGGGGGCGACGCGTGGTGGGACGTCGGGGTGCCCGAGGTCTCCGAGCGCGAGGAGGTGGTGGTTGCCAGGGCCCAGCACGAGGCCGAACGCAAGCACCAACGGACCGGGGTGTGAGCACCACCACGGCCGGAGGCAGCGGGAGGCCGGGACGCCCCGCCCATCCCACGATCGTGGACGTCGCCCGGAAGGCCGGCGTGTCGAAGTCGCTGGTGTCGCTGGCGCTGCGGGGCGACCCGAGGGTCCGCGAGGAGAAGCGGCGTGCCATCCGGCGCGCCGCCGATCAGATCGGCTACCGCCCGAACGCGGTGGCCCGGTCGCTGGTGAGCCGTCGCACCAACGTGGTCGGCGTGATGCTCTCGGACCTCCACAACCAATACTTCGTGGAGGTGGTCGACGGGATCGAATCCGAGGCCCACGCCGCCGAGTACCGCGCCCTGATCAACACGGGCGCCCGCCAGCCGGACCGGGAGTGGGATGCGCTCGAGACCCTGCTCCAGCTGCGCACCGACGGCGTCATCCTGGCCGGGACCGTGCTCCCCGCCGCCCGGATCCTCGCCGCGGCCTCCGCCGTCCCGCTGGTGCTCGTGGCCCGGCGCTCGCCCTCCGTCGACTCCGTGGCGAACGACGACCGCCTCGGGGCCCGGCTCGCCGTCGAGCACCTGGTGGCGTTGGGGCACCGGCGCCTGGCCCACGTGGACGGGG
>DATBHM010000335.1:0-9172 GCA_036557505.1 Actinomycetota bacterium
GCATACGAGGACATGTGCACGAAGTTCTTCGAGCACTTCACCTACATCGCCACCGCGATGAACGACCAGGGGCTGTGGAACGCCGAGGACGGCTTCTACTACGACCTGCTGCACCGGCACGACTCCGGCGAGGACATCCCGATGCGGATCCGGTCGATGGTCGGGCTGATCCCGCTGTGCGCCACGACGACCCTCGGCCCGGACACGCTGGCCCGCCTGCCGGGATTCTCCTCCCGCCTCCAGTGGTTCCTCCGCAACCGCAACGAGTACGCGCGCGTCGTGGCCGTCGACGACCTGGGGAACGACCGCGTCGCCCGGCTGCTGTCGATCGTGTCGCCCGAACGCCTCGTGCAGGTCCTGCAGGAGATGCTCGACCCCGACGAGTTCCTCTCGCCGCACGGCATCAGGTCGGTGTCGCGCTACCACCTGGAGCACCCGTTCGAGCTGGACCTCGACGGGACGGTCGCGAGGGTGGGCTACGACCCGGGCGTGTCGACGTCCGGCGTGTTCGGGGGGAACTCCAACTGGCGGGGGCCGGTGTGGTTCCCCGTGAACTACCTGCTGATCGAGTCGCTCCGGCGGTTCCACCGGTACCTGCGGGAGGACTTCACGGTGGAGTTCCCGACGGGATCGGGGCGGCACTGCACGCTCGGTGAGGTGGCCGACGACCTGGCTTCGCGCCTGGTGTCGCTGTTCCTCCGCGGCGCCGACGGGCGGCGGCCGGCGTTCGGCCGGATGGGGAAGTTCCAGACCGATCCGTCGTGGAACGACTCGCTGCTGTTCTTCGAGTACTTCCACGGCGACACCGGCGAGGGGCTGGGGGCGTCGCATCAGACGGGGTGGACGGCGCTCGTCGCCGACCTGATCCTCCACCTGTCGAACCGGGACACCGTCTCCGCGACGTAGCGCTTCGGCTCCTGGGCACCGCCCGCGCTCCCCGGCATCACCCACCTGGAGCGTGCGGTGGAAGACTGTCCCCGTGGGCTCGGTTCGGGTCGCCGTCGTGGGGCACGTCGAATGGGTGGAGTTCGCCCGGGTGCCGCACGTGCCGTCGGCCGGCGAGATCCTGCATGCGTCGTCGTTCTTCGCGGTGCCGGCCGGCGGCGGGCCGGTGACGGCGGTTCAGCTGATGCGGCTGGCCGGGGCGTGCACCTTCTTCACGGGGCTCGGCGACGACGAGCTCGGCCACCGGACCCTGCAGGGGCTCCGCGACCTCGGCCTGCGGGTCGAGGCGAGGTTCCGGCCCGAGGCGCAGCGGCGGGCGTTCACCTACCTCGACGACCGCGGCGAACGCACGATCACCGTGATGGGCGACCGACTCGGCCCGAGCGGCGACGACGACCTGCCGTGGGACGAGCTCGCCGGCTACGACGCCGTGTACTTCACGGCCGGAGACGCCGGCGCCCTGCGGAGGGCCCGGGCCGCGCGCGTGGTCGTTGCCGCGCTCCGCGCGAAGCCGGTCCTGCTCGAGGCGGGCGTTCGGATCGACGCGGTGATCGGGAGCGCCCGGGACGCCGGCGAGACGTACGAGCCGATCGAACCGGCGCCCGACACCGTGGTCATGACGGCGAGCTCGGCCGGCGGGACGTGGTCCACGTCCGACGGCCGAACCGGCCGGTGGGACCCGGTGCCCGTTCCGGGCCCGGTCGCCGACGCGTACGGGTGCGGCGACTCGTTCGCCGGCGGCCTGACCTACGGGCTCGGTGCCGGCATGCCGCTGGAGGAAGCGCTGGACCTCGGGGCGCGGTGCGGCGCGACGTGCCTGACCGGCCACGGGCCGTACGAGCGACAGCTCACGCTCGAGCCGGAGGGTTCGGCGTCCGGTGGCCGATCGGCGATCGCGCCGGGCGGCCCGCCGGTCGATCCTCCGGCCTGACCGCACCCGGCTGCTACCCTCGCCGCCGATGCCCTCCGCCCATCCCCTGGAACCGGGTCCCGACGAGATGCGGGACATGGCCGCCCGGGCCTCGGCGGTGCTGGTCGAGCACATCGCGTCGCTTCCCGACCAGCCCGCGTCGAGCTTCGAGGGCATCGACGAGCTCGTCGCGGCGCTCCGCGAACCGGCCCCCGAAGGCGGCTCGGAGTTCGCGGAGCTCCTCGCGCAGATCGGCGAGGCGGCCGTGCGGGGGTTCAACACGGCGGGGCCCGGCTACCTGGCCTACATCCCCGGCGGCGGGCTGTGGTCGGCGGCGGTCGCGGACTTCCTGGCCACCGCGTTCAACCGCTACGTCGGCGTGTGGAACGCCGCGCCCGTGTTCGTCCAGATGGAGTGGCAGACCATCCGGTGGCTGGCCGACGCGTTCGGCTATCCGGCGGAGTCGAGCGGCATCCTCACCTCGGGCGGTTCGATGTCGAACTTCTCCGCCGTCGTGGCCGCCCGCCGCGCGATGCTCGGCGACGACGTCACCGGCGGCGTGGTCTACGTCACCGAACAGACCCACGTCTCGGCGCTGAAATCGGCCGTGCTGGCCGGGATCCCGCGGGCGAACGTCCGCGCCCTGCCCGGCGACGACCTGCTGCGCATGGACCCAGTCGGACTCCGTGCGGCGATCGTCGACGATCGGGCGCGAGGGCTCCGGCCGTTCCTCGTGGTGGCGAGCGCCGGCACGACGAACACCGGAGCGGTGGACCCGATCGCCGCGGTCGCCGACGTCGCCTCGGCGGAGGGGCTGTGGCTCCACGTGGACGCGGCCTACGGCGGCTTCTTCCAGCTCACCGAACGCGGCCGGGCGGCGTTCGCCGGCGTCGAGCGGGCGGACTCGATCACGCTCGACCCGCACAAGGGGATGTTCCTGCCGTACGGGACGGGCAGCCTGCTGGTCCGCGACGGCCGGCGCCTCCGCGAGGCCCACGACGTGCACGAGGCCGAGTACCTCCAGGACCTCGCCGAGCACGAGACGACCCCGAACTTCTCCGACCTCTCCCCCGAGCTCTCGCGCGACTTCCGCGGCCTCCGCGTGTGGCTGCCCCTGAAGCTGCACGGCCTGGCCGCGTTTCGTGAGGCCCTCGACGAGAAGCTCGACCTCGCGCGGGTGTTGTACGAGGGCATCCGCGAGGCGCCCGGGATCGAGATCCCGTGGGAGCCGGAGCTCTCGGTCGTGGCGTTCCGCATGGGCGCAGAGGATGACACGCGGGCGCTGCTCGATCGCATCAACGCGTCCCGGCGGATCTTCCTGTCGAGCACGATGGTCGGCGGGCGGATGTTCCTGCGGGCCTGCGTCGTGAGCCACCGGACACACCGCGACCGCATCGACGAGGCGGTGGGGATCATCCGCGATTCGGCGGCGGAGGTGGCGGGCGCCGCTCCGCGCGCGACGGGCTCGCCCCCCTAGCGCGTCGCGTGGTGGCGGGTCGCGGCCTCGGCCAGGTCGCGCATGCTCACGACGCCGATCACCCGTCCCCCGTCGACCACGGGCAGGTGGCGGAACCCGCCGTCGAACATCCGGTCGAGCGCCTCGCCGATCGTCGCCTCGGGGCCGATGATCTGGGGGTCGGGCGTCATGCGCTCCCGCACGATCGACGAGCGCCCCGCGTCGGACGTCCCCGACAGGGCCTTGACGATGTCGCGTTCGGTGAAGATGCCGAGGAGGCGGTCCCCCTCCATCACCAGCGTCGAGCCCGTGTGGCTCGCGAACATGCCGCCCGCCGCCTGCTGCACGGTGGCCTCGGGGCGAACGATCACCAGGTCGGGGTTCATCACGTCACGGACCGTGGTCATCGCGCCCTCCCGTGGTGTGCCGAGAAGCGTACTCCCGTCACCGGCGGGCTGCCCATCCGGCGGGCCGCCCACACCCAAAAGAGTGACAAGAACGGGCCCTCGGCTTGACCGCCGGAGGCGGAGCCCCTATGGTTCGCCTCGGAGACCGCTGGGACCTTCGGGTTCCGGCGGTTTCCGCTTGTTCGGCCCGTCTCTCGTGGAGCCACGGCGACGCTCTCGTCGTATCTGCGGTGATTCGCACCGGTCTCGCCGGGTAGGAGGAAGAGGAAGCCCGTTCGGCGAAGGAGGCGACCATGGCAGTTCGAGCCGAGCAGCTCATCGACGAGGACGCGATGCTCGCGCGGTACGTGGAGGTCGAGGAGCGTCGGCGGCGACGCCCCCCGGACGCGGCCACCAATCCCGACGGAACGACCGATCTCCTGCTGGCACGGTATCTGCGCAACCTGGGCGACCGGCCGCGGCCGGAGGGCCCGAACCTCGAGCACCGCGACGTGCGGACCTGCCCGAGCTGCGGGAGCCGCGTCGAGTTCACGGGGGAACGCGGCGGCTGGGCCGAGTGCCCCGCCTGCGGCCGGCTCGCGTAGGCGTCGAGTTCCCGGGGGGTTCGCTGCGGCTGGGCCGAGTGCCCCGCCTGCGGCCGGCTCGTGGAGGCGTCGAGTTCACGGGGGAACGCGGCGGCTGGCCCGGGTGCCCGTCTCGCGGCCGGCTCGCGGAGGCGTCTCCGCTCGCTTCACCCCATCCCCTCCCCGGGTCCGTTCGTCCATCCGGTATACCCTGACGGGCGACGTCCCCAGGGGGAGGAGCATGGCCGAGAGTCCGGTCTCCGAGAGCATCAACCGCATCGCAACGAGGGCCATGCGGTTCTTCGAGTTCTTCTCCGACTACGGGCCGATGGTCGCGCAGGCGGGCCCGGACCATTCCGACCTCGTCGCGGGCAACCCGCAGGAACGGGTCATCGCCGGCTACGGGGAGGCGCTTCGCAGGTACAGCGAATCCGACGATCCCACGTGGTTCGCGTACGCCATGAGCCTGCCCGAGGCGCAGGAAGCGGCGGCGGAGTCGCTGAACGCGACGATCGGGAGCGACTACCGTCCCGAGGACATCCACTTGACGAACGCGGCCATGGCGGGGCTCGCCGTGACGATCCGCGCGGTGTGCGATCCCGGCGACGAGGTGATCATCATCAGCCCGCCGCACTTCCTGTACGAGCCGATCATCATGGGCACCGGCGCCGGCGCCGTCCGCGTCGGGATGCGCGAGGACGACTTCGACCTCGACGTCGACGCCATCGGGGCGGCGATCACCGAGCGGACCCGCGCCATCATCGTCAACTCCCCGCACAACCCAACCGGTCGGATCTACCCGCCGTCGACGCTGCGAGCGCTGGCCGACGTCCTGACCGCCGCGTCGGCCAGGAACGGCCGCACGATCTACCTGCTCTCCGACGAGGCGTACCAGCGGATCGTGTTCGACGGGAACCGGTTCGAGAGCCCGACCCGCTTCTACGCGCCGTCGTTCCTGATCTACACCTACGGCAAGACGCTGCTGACGCCCGGGCAGCGGCTCGGCTACGTCGCCATCCGCCAGGACATGCCGCACCGCGAGGAGCTGAGCCGGGCCATCGGGGTGGCCCAGGTGGTGAACGGCTGGATGTGGCCGAACGCCCTGCTCCAGCACGCCACCCGCGAGCTCGAGGGACTGTCGGTCGACGTCGCGCGCCTGCAGGACCGGCGCGACCGCACGGTTGGCGCGCTGCGTGCCGCGGGCTACTCGGTGCACGTCCCCGAGGCGGCGTTCTATCTGCTGCCCCGATCGCCGATCGAGGACGACGAGAAGTTCGTGCGGATGCTCGCCGAACGCGAGGTGTTCACGATGCCGGGGTCGCTGCTCGAGTCGCCCGGGTACTTCCGCATCTCGCTCACCGGGTCGGATGCGATGATCGATCGGGCCCTGCCGGTGTTCGCCCAGGTCCTCTCGGAGGTCGACGCGTCCTGACCGGGCGGCTCCAGTCGCGGTGGCCGTCGCCTCGGTCGCTGATGCCGCCGTCGCCGGTGCTGCGGTCGCTGGTGGTGTCGTCGCCGGTGCTTCCGTGAAGACGAACATCCTGCTCGACACGTCGAGCCTCATGTACCGGGCGTTCTTCTCGGTGCCGGCGACGATCGTCGGGCGCGACCGGCGTCCCGTGAACGCCGTGCACGGCTACCTCGACATGACGGCTCGTCTGATCGACCGATTCCACCCCGACGACTGCGTGCACGTGTTCGACAACGACTGGCGGCCGGCGTGGCGGGTCGACCAGTACGCGGGCTACAAGGCACAGCGGGCGGCCGACCCCGAAGGGTTGCCGGAGCAGTTCGACCTCCTTCGATCCGTGCTCGATGCGGGAGGCTGGGCGCACGCCGAGTCCGAGGGATGGGAGGCGGAGGACGCAATCGGGGGGCTCACGGCCCGGGGCGGGCGCGGGGACCGGTTCGAGATCGTGACGGGCGACCGCGACCTGCTGCAGCTGGTGCGGGATCCGGTCGTGCGGGTGCTGTTCACGCTCCGCGGGGTGTCGGAGCTGCGGGAGTTCGACGAGGCCGAGGTGGAGTCGCGCTACGGCGTGCCCGCGTCCCGCTACGCGGACTTCGCCATCCTGCGGGGCGACCCGTCGGACGGGCTGCCCGGCGTCCGCGGAGTCGGCGAGAAGACCGCGCGTGCGCTCACCATGGGGTACCGCGACCTCGACCATCTGCTGGCGGAGGCCCGGGCGGAACGGAGGTCGCCGGGGCCGCTGCAGGGGGCCGGTCGGTTGGTCGCGACACTCCGGGACTCGGGGGACTACCTGGCGGCGATGCGGAGGATCGTTCCGATCAGGACGGACGTCGACGTCTCGCTGACGCGGGAGCAGGCGGATCCGGACCGGCTCGAGTCGCTGGCGCGCGAGCACCGGCTGGTCGGGCCGGTGGAACGGCTGCAGAAGGCGCAAGGGGGCTCGAGCGGGTAGCGAGCTCTCTTTGAGTTCGCCATGTCGGGCCGCAGACCGCGGGGGGCATCGGGCGGGCCGAGGCATCGGGCGGGACTGGAAGTCGAAGCGCCGGATGGTCCGAGCGCCGGGGGATGAATCGGCCTCGGGTCACCCGATTCGAAGATGACCCGGTCGTGCTATTCACGCGGGCGAACACATGTTCGAGAATGTTGGGCGACATGGGAGCGCTTCGATCGGGCCTCGACGAGTACCGAACCGCCGATCTCGGTTCGTGTTCGGACGCCACCATCGAGTCGGACGTCGTGGAGATCAAGACGGCGATCCGTGCCCTCGAGGCCGAGAGCGCGCGGCGCATCGCGGAGCTCGAGCGCCGCAGGTCGTTCGAACGGGACGGGCATCTGTCCATCACATCGTGGGTGGAGGCGCGGTTCGGGGAGACCTGGTCCCAGGCAGCTCGCGATGTCCGCCTGGCCCGCGGTCTCGATGCGCTCCCCGACGTCCGCGATGCTCTGGCGGAGGGTGAGGTGGCCACCTCGGCAGCGTTGACGCTGGTCGCAGCGCGGGAGTCGAATCCGGTGGCGTTCGATCGGGCTTCGGAAGCATTGCTGGCCGCGGCGCGTTCCCTGCCGGCGCGTGGTCTCCGACTCGCGGTCGAACAGTGGAAGACGGCGACGGATCGCGAGTGTGTGCTGCGGGAGGACGCCGAGCGGTTCGAACGGCGCGGCCTGCGGGCGACGCCGACCGCGGACGGGATGGTTCGGGTGGACGGCGATCTCGATCCCGAGACCGGGGGAACGCTGCTGACGGCGCTGCGATCGGTCACGGATGGCTGGGGACGCTCCGCCGACGATGTCCGATCTCCCGCCCAGCGGCGGGCCGACGCACTCGGCGAGATCTGCCGGCGCTGGCTCGACGACCCCGACCGTCCTGCAGTGCGTGGAGAACGCCCCCACCTGACCGTGGTGGTCGACCTCCTGGCGCTGCGAGACGGAGGGGCCGCCGCTCCTCGTGCCCTCGCTCCGGCGTCGACCTCCGAGGGAACCCGGCTCCCGCCGGCTGGGCTCCGCAGGCTCGCGTGCGATGCGGCCGTGTCCCGGGTCGTGGTGTCGGGCGGTTCCGTACCGCTCGACGTCGGCAGGTCGACCCGGGTGGTGTCGCCGGCGCTCCGGCGCGCACTCGCGGTGCGGGACGGTGGCTGCGCGTTCCCGGCCTGCGACAGGCCGGTCGGCTGGTGCGACGCCCATCACGTTCGCCACTGGGCGGACGGAGGAACGACCAACCTGTCGAACCTGGTCCTGCTGTGCAGGCGCCACCATAGGCTGACGCACGAGGGCTTCGGGGTCGAGATGGTCGACGGCCGCCCGATCTTCCGGAGACCGGATCGGACGCTGATCTCAACCGGGCCCCGCGGCCCTTCGCCGTAGCGGCGAGGCCAAGTCCCGTCTCAGCCTGAGTTCTCCGCTTCGTCCTCGGAGACGGAGTCCACGGTGTGCCCACCGGGACGGTTCTCTGATTCGTTCCCGGCGACCGAGTCCACCGTCTCCTCGCTGGCGCGGCGCTCGACCTCCAGCCGATCGGCGTCGGCGGTCGCGAGGGGCTCGGAGGTCACCTCGTGCCCGCACGAGTACGTCTCGATGATCGGCGATTCCGGCCGCTGGATGTGTTCGGAGTCCTCCGCGCCGAGATGCTGCAGGACCCCCTGGCCGCACACCGGGCAGCGCTGTTCGTGGGACATCCGTGAACCCTACCCGCGAAGCACGCGGACCGAACCGTCGGGGAAAGAGTGACAAACCCGCGACCTCGACTTGACCGATGCCGGGCGGGACGCCTATGGTTCGGGACGGAGACCGCTGGGACCTTCGGGTTCCGGCGGTTTCCGCTTTCTTGGCCGGAATCAGCCCGCCGTCCTTCCTCCTGTCGGACCAGTCCCGCGCCGCTCCGGTCGGACTCAGCCCGCGTCGGCCAGCTCGCGACGTAGCGCCGGGAGCGGCAGCGATCCCAGCTCCAGCAGCCGGTCGTGGAAGTCCCGGAGCGAGAACGCGTTGCCGAGACGACGCTCGGACTCGGCCCGGTAGCGTTCGATCTCGCGTTGACCGATCTTGTACGAGAGGGCCTGCCCCGGCCAGGCGATGTAGCGGTCGATCTCGATCTCGGCGTTCAGCCGGGATCCGCCCGTCGCCCGGTGCAGGTAGTCGATCGCCCGTTCCCGGTCCCACCCGAGCGCGTGGATCCCCGAGTCGGTGACCAGGCGTGCTGCCCGCCAGGCCTGCGCCTCGAGCATGCCGATCCGCTCGTACTCGTCTGCGTAGAGGCCGAGCTCGTCGGCCAGGCGCTCGGAGTACAGGCCCCACCCTTCCGAGAACGCGCTTCCCACGAGCATTCCCCCGAACCGCCGGAGCAGCGGGCGTTCGGCGTGTTCCTGCTCGATCGAGATCTGGAAGTGGTGCCCCGGATTCGCCTCGTGGAACGCCACCGCGGCGAGCAGG
>DATBHM010000336.1:0-5506 GCA_036557505.1 Actinomycetota bacterium
GTGGTGATGACCGTGGACCCCGCCCGCCGGCTGGTCGCCGCCCTCGGGCTCCCCCGCGCGCCCGGCGAGGAGCGCACGGTCCGGCTCGACGACGGGGTCCGGCTGGACGCGATCATGCTCGACACCAAGCGGACGTTCGACGAGCTGGTGGCCCGGTACGCCGGATCGGACGACCGCCGGGAGCGCATCCTCGGCAACGGGTTCTACCGACGGATGTCGGACTCGCTCACGGGCACCCACGAGTACATGGCCATGGAACGCCTGTACGAGCTGGCCACCGACGTCGAGCGTGACTGGGAGGCGATCGTGGTCGACACGCCGCCCACCAGGAGCGCGCTGTCGTTCCTCGATGCCCCCAAGCGGCTGCTCGACTTCCTGGGCGGGCGGATGTTCCGGTGGCTGCTGTGGCCGTACCGGCGCGCCGGGAAGGCCGGACTCCGCGGAGCGAACATCGGCGCGCGGGCCCTCGCGGCCACCGTCGGGCGGATCGCGGGCGCCGACCTGCTCCGCGACACGGCGGAGTTCCTCGGCGCCTTCGAGGGCATGTACGAGGAGTTTCGCGAGCGGGCCCGGCGCGTGCAGGCGCTGATGGGCGAGGAGCAGACCGGGTTCGTGGTGGTGGCGGCGCCCGACCACGGCTCCCTCGGCGAGGCCGCCCACTTCGTCGACCGCCTGTCCGGGTCGGGCATGCACCTCGCCGGCGTCGTCGTCAACCGGTGCCGCCGGGCGCCCGGCGTCGAGTTCGGCCCCGAGGTCGTGGACCGGCTGCGAGCCGGTTCCACCGAGCAGCGCGCGGCCGCCGCGTGCCTCGAGGTGGCGGCGCGGCTCGGGGGCCTGGAGGAGCGCGGCGCGAAGGCGGTCGCGGCGTTCACGCGCGGGCATCCCCGGACGACCCTCGCGCCGGTGCCCGAGCTCCCGCTCGACGTCCACGACCGCCTCGGCGTGGATCTCGTGGCACGCCACCTCCTGGAGGGCTGAACCGGGGCGCCCCGCCGGCCGTAACCCCGTCCGGGCGAGTGCCCTTCCGACAACGGCCCTCCCCCGATATCCTTGCTCCGGCCTCCGGAGGGGCCACGAGGTCATGGCGCTCCCTCAACATCGACCACCGAGGACTCCACGCGTGCGCGGACGGCGCCGGTGGGGTGAGGGCACCTATGCCTGGCCGCTCCGGCCGCTGCTGCTGCTCGGCGCCGTGATGCTCACCTCGATCTCCGTGGCGGCCATGCTCCTGCTGCCCACGGTGGCCATCGGCAACACCGCTCAGCGGTTCACCAAGCTGGGCTGCGCCGGCGGCGCGCAGGACATCACGCTGAAGCTCCCCAAGGTCGCGCAGCGTTCGGTGATCCTGGCGAGCGACGGCACCCAGCTTGCGCGGCTCTTCCTCGAGAACCGCAAGGTCGTGAAGTTCAAGAACATCTCCCCCGTCACGAAGAAGGCGGTGCTCGGCATCGAGGACTACCAGTTCTACCAGCACGGCGGGATCGATCTGAAGAGCATCGCCCGGGCGCTCATCGCGGACATCAAGGCCGGGCGCGCGGAGCAGGGTGGTTCCACCATCAGCCAGCAGCTCGTGAAGGTCATCACGAACGAACGGGCCGACACGGTCAGCCGGAAGCTGTGCGAGGCGGAGGAGGCCATGCTCCTCGAGAAGAAGTACACCAAGAACGCCATCCTGGAGATGTACCTGAACGAGATCTACCTCGGGCACAGCGCGTACGGGCTCGAGGCCGCCGCCGAGCAGTACTTCGGAACGCACGCCTCCAACCTCACGCTCGCCCAGTCCGCGATGCTCGCGGGAATGATCCAGAACCCGTCCGAGTGGGACCCCATCGCCAATCCGCAGGGCACCCTGGGCCGGCGCAACACGGTGCTCGCGACCATGGCGAAGGTCGGCTTCATCCCCGAGGCCAAGGCGCGCGCGGCCGAGGCCAAGCCCCTCGGCCTCGTGAAATCCGCCAGCAAGCCGCCGAACCACCAGCAGCCGCTGTTCGTCCGGTTCGTCCGCAAGCTCATCACGGAGAACCAGGACGGGCAGTTCGACGCGCTCGGGCGGACCCAGGCCCAGCGGATCAGGTCGATGTTCCAGGGCGGGCTGACGATCGAGACCACCATCAACCCCAAGTGGCAGCAGTTCGCGATCGACACCATCAACCACCGCCTCCCCCAGAAGACCGACCCCGAGGCCGCGATCGCCACCGTGCAGCCCGGGACGGGGGCGGTCCGGGTGCTCGCCTCCGGACGGGACTTCGGCAAGTCCCAGCAGGACTTCGTGTGGGACTCGATCCACCAGGAGGGGTCGTCGTTCAAGCCGTTCACGCTGGTGGCCGCGTTCCGGGAGGGCATCCCGCCCGGGCAGGTCTACCCGTCCTTCTCGCCGGCCACCGACCTCGCGTCGCGCTGCAACGGGTGGGAGCCGTTCAACGCGGAGGGCGGCGGCGACCTCGGCTACATGAACCTGTACACGGCCACGGCCGACTCGATCAACGCGGTGTTCGGCCGTCTCGCCGCCGACGTGGGTCCGCCGAACATCGCCCGGGCCGCCGAGGACATGGGGATCCACCTGTCCCAGCCGGTCGGGCCGGCGGACTGCTCGGTGACCCTCGGGACCAAGGCCACGAGCCCGCTCGACATGGCGACCGCGTACGCGACTCTCGCCGCCGGCGGCCTGTACTGCCCCTACTACGGCGTCGAGAAGATCATCGGCCCGGGCCCCAAGCACAAGGTGCTGTACCAGCACGACCCCAGAAAGACGTGCAAGCAGACGGTGCGCAAGGACATCGCCTACCAGGTCACCGACATGCTCCGCGGCGTGATCGCCCACGGCACCGGCACGAACGCCCAGCTCCCCGACGGCCGCCCCGAGGCCGGGAAGACGGGGACGACCGACGACTACGAGAACGCCTGGTTCTGCGGGTACGTGCCGCAGGTCGCCACGGCCGTCTGGATGGGCTACCCGGGGGTCCCGCGGGAGATGATCGACGTCGAGGGGTTCGGCGGGGGGATGTTCGGAGGGGACATCCCTGCCCTCATGTGGCACGACGTGATGGAGCAGTACACGAAGAACTACGATCCGAAGGACTTCCCGGCGCCGCCGCCTCCCGCGACCGGCACGGTGCCGTCGGTGGTCGGCATGAGCCAGACCGACGCCCTGTCGACCCTGGCGGATGCGCACTTCGTCGGCCAGATCGGCCCGCCGGTGCACTCGACGCTTCCGGTGGGGGTCATCGCCCAGCAGAGCCCGGGCGGCGGGTCCACCGAGCAGCTCGGCTTCCTGGTCCAGCTGTCGCCGTCCGACGGGATTCCGCCGAAGGCGGTGGTGCCGGACGTGGTCGGGAAGAGGAACTCGGACGCGTCCGCGATCATCACGGGCGCCGGGTTCACGGTGGCGGTGAACTTCGTGGACACCTCGGACTACTCGAAGAACGGCGTGGTGCTCGATCAGGCGCCGCACGGCGGCGCGAAGGCGCTGCTCGGCTCGACGGTGAGCCTCTCGGTCGGGCACTTCGTCAAGTCCACGCCTCCTCCGCCGCCCACGACGCCACCGCCGACCACTCCACCGCCGACCACTCCACCGCCGACGACACCGCCGCCGACGACGCCGCCGCCGTCGCCGACGTCCAAGCCGTCGATCATGAACGGCGACGGCAGGAGCAGCGTCGTCGACCAGCGACTGCACCGGGGGCGCTGAGCGCGGGCCGGCGCCCCCCGGTGCCGAGGCCTCATCCGCCGAGCCGGGAACGGACCAGCGCCTGCACCTTCGCGCCGTCCACGCGGCCCCTGGCCCGGCCCATGACGAACCCCATGACCCTGCCCATGTCGGACATCGAGGTGGCGCCGGTCGATTCGATCGCCTCGTCCACCAGCACGGCGGTCTCCTCCTCGGACAGCCCCCGGGGGACGTAGTCGGCCAGCACGTCGCGTTCCGCCCGCTCCTTCGCCGCGAGGTCCTCGCGTCCGGCCTTCTCGTAGGCCTCGACGGCCTCGGTCCGGCGCTTCGACTCCCTGATCGCGACCTCGGTGACCTCGTCGTCGGTGAGCTCGCGGCGGAGCTCCACCTCGCGATTCTTGATCGCCGCCGAGAGCATGCGCAGAGTCCCGAGACGGACCTTCTCCCCGCCCTTCAGGGCGGCCTTCGACTCCTCGGCGATCCGGGTCTTGAGGGAACCCATGGCTACACTGGCCTCCGTGCTGTGGATCGTGATCGGCGTGCTCGCCGCCGGGCTCCTGTGCGTCGCCTACGGGGTCTTCGTGGAGCACCACTGGTACCGCGTCCGGCGGTACCGGCTGGACATCCTACCGGCGGATTCCCAACCGCTTTCGATCGTGCACGTCAGCGACCTGCACTTCATCCGGCGGGATCGGAAGCTGGCGGCGTTCCTGGCCTCGCTGCCGGCATGCGACGTCGCGGTGGCCACCGGTGACCTGGTCGGCGAGCCCGAGGCCGTGGAGCCCACGGTGGCGGCGCTGGCACCGATCCGTGGGCGGGCGGCCTCGCTGTTCGTCCTCGGATCGAACGACTACTACCGGCCGAGGCCGCTGAACCCGGTCCGGTACTTCCGGTCGCACCGCCCGGGGAGGCGCCGCATGCTCCGCAGGGGGCGGGCGCCGGAGCTCGTCGCGCAGCTCGAGGCCGACGGCTGGGTCCACCTGAGCAACGTCCACGGGACGGCGGCGCTGGGCCCCCTCGAGGCGGAGGTGTGCGGCATGGACGACCCGCACCTGCACCGAAGCGACCTCCGCGTGGCCACCCGGGAGCGGCCGGACCTGTTCGGGCTGTCGGTGGTGCACTCGCCGGACCCGTCGCCCGAGCTCGCCGCCCTCGGATGGGACCTGATCCTCTCGGGCCACACCCACGGCGGGCAGGTGCGGATGCCGATCGTGGGGACGCTGGTGACCAACTCGCACATGCCCCGGCGGCTGGCGAGCGGGGCCGTGCGGATCGGTCGTTCGGTCCTGCACACCTCCGCCGGGCTGGGGACCAGCAAGTACGCGCCGTTCCGGTTCCTGTGCCGGCCGGAGGCTTCGATCCTCGAGCTCCGGCCGGCGGTGCAGACCGCGGAGGGCTCGTCGCCGGTGCGGGTGCCGCAGGGGCTCGGGATGGAACGCGACTGAGCGCCATGGCCACCCTTGACGACGCGGCCCGGCTGGCGCTGGAGCTCCCCGAGGTCGTCGAGATCGAGCGCCGCGGCAGCCGGACGTGGATCGTGGCCGGGAAGATGTTCGCCTGGGAGCGTCCGTTCACCCAGGCGGACCTCCGCCGGTTCGGCGACGAGTCGCCGCCCGAGGGACCGATCCTCGCGGTTCGCGTGGAGGACCTCGAGGAGAAGGAGGCCGTCCTCGAGGCCAACGCCAGGGCGTTCTTCACCATCCCGCACTTCGACGGCTACGCGGCCGTGCTCATCCGGCTCCGGATCGTCACGAGGAAGGCGCTGCGCGAGGCGATCACCGACGGATGGCTCGCCCGCGCGCCATCCCGACTGGCCTCCGAGTTCGTCCGCCGCTGAAC
>DATBHM010000337.1:0-16695 GCA_036557505.1 Actinomycetota bacterium
AACGGCCATGCCGTCCGAACGGTACCGGACGGCAGGTTCCGAGCCCGCGCGGCCCGGCCCGAAATCGGGCCGACCCCGGGAAGCCGGGAGTAGAATCCCAACCCTCGCCGAGCCGGCGAAGGACCGGCGGCGCGCACCCGGAGGTTCGTTCGCTGGAACCCTGGTACCGAGCCGCGGAGCTCACGCTGAAGCCTCCGCTCAAGCTGTGGTTCAACTGGCGGTTCGAGGGCCTCGAGAACATCCCCGCCGAGGGTCCCGTGCTCCTCGCGTGCAACCACACGTCGTACTTCGACCCCCTGGCGCACGCGCTGGCCGTGGTCAACGGGCACCGCCGCCCGCGGTTCCTGGCCAAGGTGGAGCTGTACGACCACTGGTTCCTCGGCCGGGTGCTTCGCGGCGCCCACCAGATCCCGGTGGACAGGGGATCCGGCAGCCGCGCGCCGATCGACGCCGCGGTGGGTGCGCTCCGCGAGGGCGAGTGCGTGATGATCTTCCCGGAGGGAACCGTCACCAGGAACCCGGACCACACGCCGATGCGCGGGAAGACCGGGGTCGCCCGGATCGCGCTGGAGGCCGACGTGCCGGTCATCCCCTCGGCCGTGTGGGGCGCCCACCAGGTCATCCAGAAGGGCGGCCAGAAGGGGCTGACGTTCGGACGGCCGATCTGGGGCAAGATCGGCGCCCCGATGGACTTCTCCGAGTACATCGACCGCAAGGACGACATCGAGGCGCTGCGCACGGTCACCGACGCCGTGATGGCCGAGCTGTCCCGGCTGGTGGCCGACCTCCGCACCCGCTACCCGAAGCGCTGGGAGGATCGCTAGCCGCAGGCCGCGACCGCGCGGTTCGGTAGGCTAGCCCCGCCATGGCGGACGGCTCCGAACGCAAGCGCGGGTTCGCCACGCGCGCGGTCCACGGCGGGGTCGCGCCGCCGGTCGGCCAGACGCCGTCGTCGGTGCCCATCTACCAGACGTCGACGTGGCGGTTCGACACCTCCGAGGACTACGCGGACGTCATCTCGTTCCGCAAGCCCGGCTACGTCTACGGCCGCGGCTACGGCAACCCGACCGTGGAGGCGTTCGAGGGCCTGATGGCCGACCTGGAGGGCACCGAGGCGGCCTACGGGTTCGCCTCGGGGATGGCGGCGATCCACGGCGTCCTCACCGCGCTGGCGAGGTCCGGCGACCGCGTCGTCGCCAGCCCTGAGCTGTACGGCGGGGCCTACGCCCTGTTCACAAAGGTGGCCCCGCGCTACGGGATCACCGTCGACCTCGTGTCGCCGCATGACCCCGACGCGGTTGCCGCGGCGCTGCCCGGCGCGGCGATGTTCTACGTGGAGACGATCGCCAACCCCAACGTGACGGTGGCCGACCTGAAGCAGCTGGGGGAGCTCACCCGCGAGGCTGGCGTGGCCTCCGTGGTCGACAACACGTTCGCATCGCCGGCGCTCTGCACGCCGGCCGAGCACGGGTTCGACTACGTGCTGCACTCGGCGACGAAATACATCGGCGGCCATCACGACCTGGTCGGCGGCATCGTGTGCACGTCGAGCGACGGCCGCACCGCGCTCCGGGCGACGGCCATCGACGTCGGGGGCACGATGGAGGCATTCCCGGCGTGGCTGGCGATGCGGGGCCTGATCACGCTGGAGCTGCGCATGCGGCGCCACTCGGCGAGCGCGCTGGCGATGGCGGAGTTCCTCGAGGGCCACCCCGAGGTCGAACGCGTCCACTACCCCGGCCTCGCCACCCACCCCCAGCACGAGGTGGCGGCGCGCGAGCTCCACGGAGGATTCGGCGGCATGCTGGCGTTCGAGCTGGCCGGGGGGGTGGAGCCGTCCGTGCGGTTCTGCGACGCGCTCGATCTGGCCTGGGTCGGGACCAGCCTCGGCGGGCACCGGACGCTGGTCGGCCACGCCGCGTCCACCACCCACCGGCAGATGGCACCCGAGGCGCGCCGGGCGGCCGGCATCGGGGACGGCCTGATCCGGGTGAGCGTCGGGCTCGAGGAACCCGACGACCTGCTCGAGGACTTCGCGCAGGCGCTGGAGCGAGCGTGAGTCGGACCCGGATCGCGATCCTGTTCGGCGGCCGGTCCGCGGAGCACGAGGTCTCGGTGGTGTCGGCCCGGTCCGTCATCGACGCGCTCGACCCGGAGCGATTCGAGGCCGTGCCCATCGGCATCGACCGGCAGGGCGGATGGCACCGGCTGGCCGGGCCCCCGGCGCTCGTGGCCGGATCCGGCGTCCTGCCCCGGGTCGGCGACGACGCCGGCTCGACCGTCGAGCTCGACACCACCGGCGACGCCGCGCTGGTGGCGGACGACGGTTCCCGCGAACCGATCGACGTGGTGTTCCCCATCCTCCACGGGCCGTTCGGCGAGGACGGGACCGTGCAGGGCATGCTCGAGCTCGCCGGGATCGCGTACGTCGGCGCCGGCGTGCTCGCGTCGGCGCTCGGCATGGACAAGGCCATGCAGAAGGTGGTGCTGGCCGCGGCGGGCCTCCCGGTCGCGCCGTACGAGGTCGTTCGGGAACGCGACTGGATCGACGACCCCGAGGGGATCGAGGCGGCGGCCGAGCACCTGGGGTTCCCGATGTTCGCCAAGCCGTCCGCGCTGGGGTCGTCGGTCGGGATCACCAAGGTGAAGGAACCCGTCGGGCTGGCGGCGGCGCTGGAGGAGGCATTCCGGCACGGTCCGAAGGCCGTCCTCGAGCGGAGCATCGAAGGGGGCCGGGAGATCGAGTGCGGCGTGCTCGGCAACGACGACCCCGTGGCCTCCGTGGCCGGCGAGATCCGGCCTCAGGCCGAGTTCTACGACTACGAGGCGAAGTACCTGGACGACGCCACAGGCCTGATCGTCCCGGCGGAGCTTCCCGACGGCGTCCTCGAGGAGGTCCAGCGCCTCGCCGTGGCCGCCTTCCGGGCCATCGACTGCGAGGGCATGGCCCGAGTGGACTTCTTCCTCCGGGGAACCGACGAGCTGATCGTCAACGAGATCAACACGATCCCCGGGTTCACGCAGGTCTCGATGTACCCGAAGCTGTGGGAGGCGTCGGGGCTTCCCTACGCCGCGCTGGTCGACCGCCTGGTCGAGCTCGCCGTGGAGCGCCTCGAACGCGAGGCCAAGCGGTCGGGTCGCTGACCGGGCTCAGGAACAGGAACCGCTCGCCAGCTGCGCCGCGGTGGGGGGGTCGGCGGCCAACAGCTCCGGAACCGTGACCGGCCGCAGGCCCTTGCGGCGCAACGCGTCGAGGATCGCGGGGAGGGCCTTGCGGGTGGTGCCGCGGTTCTCGTGGAGCAGCACGATCGACCCGGGCCCGGCGTCGCGTTTCACGGTCGCCAGGATCCGGTCCGCGGTCGCGCCCGTGGAGTCGCCCGAATCGACGCTCCACAGCACCTCCAGCATGTCCTGGGCGTGCACTTCGGCATCGGACGCGGCGTCGTGTGCACCGAACGGCGGCCGGAACAGGCGGACCGGCTTCCCGCCGGCCGCCGCCGAGATGACCTGCCGGGCATCGGCGACCTCGTGGTGCAGCTCGCCCCAGGTGAGCCCGTCGAGCGACACGTGATCGTAGGTGTGGTCGCCGACGGCGCCCTGGTCTGCTTCCTCCGCCGGAACGTCCTTCAGGCCGGGCCATCCGACGACCTCCTTCGCGACCAGGAAGAACGTCGCCCTGACCCCGTTGCGCCTGAGCACCTGCAGCGTGTGCCGCGAGTACGGCCCCGGCCCGTCGTCGAACGTCAGCGCGACGAGCGGCTTCGAGGTGCCGCCGCAGTACACGGGTCGACCCGCCGCGATCAGCCGGTCGATGGCGGCCCGCTGGGCCGCGATCGACACATGGAACGCGGGTTGCACCGGTCGCCGCCGGTCGGCGGCGACCGGGCTGGTGCCCGGCGCGGTGTGCGCCCCGTGTCCGTGGTGCGTCACCACCGCGACGCCCGCCACCGCGACGGCCAGCATCGCCGCGAGGCGGAGGATCCGGTGCCGCCTGCGGGGAGGCCGCCGGACGCGATGCTGCGCGGAGGAGGCCCCACGATGGGTCGGGCGACGCTGCCCGGATGGGGTCCATGCGGCGTGCCGGGCGGGCGTTCGCACGCCGCGACGCGCCGGGGAAGGGGGGAGCGCGTGCATGCGCGGCCGAGGCTAGCCCGCGGGAGGGGCGAGTTCCATCACATCTGGACGGTTTCCCGGCGCGGGGCGGGTCAGGCCGCTGCGGGGACGGGCATCTCCGCGCGGTCGCCGCACCGACACTGCACCAGCAGGACGTCGACGTCGTCCGCCGGGTCTGGACCTGCGGCCGCCGCGAAGGAATCGAGGACCATCAGGTCCCTCAGGCCGTCCGCAGCGTGACCGCAGCCATCGCAGAAGAGGAGCTCACGCATGACGAATCACACCAGTGTGATTCTGGCACGTCGGGACGCTCGCCGCCAGCAGCGCGGGGCGGTTCGATGACGTGGAGCTCTACAGGTGGACGACGGGGCAGGTCAGCGTGCGGGTGATGCCCTCGACGGCCTGGATCTTGGCGACGACCAGCTTGCCGAGGTCGTCGACGTTGCGCGCCTCCGCCCGGACGATGACGTCGTAGGGACCCGTGACGTCCTCCGCGGCGGTCACGCCCTTGATGCCGGCGACCTCCTTGGCCACCTGGGCGGCCTTGCCAACCTCGGTCTGGATGAGGATGTACGCCTGGACCACCTTGGCACCTCCGATCCCGTTCGGGCGGGGGTTTCCGCCTGAGTGCGCGCATCCTAGTCGGGGTTCCAGGCACGCGACAAACGAGCCCCCGGGCCCGACCTGACATCATCGGAGGATGGCGAGGAAGCGGTCGAAACCGTGACGCTCCGCCTGCCGTTCGCCGACCGAACGGATGCCGGCCGGCGCCTCGGGGAGCGGCTGGCCGGCTCGGACGCCGGCGGGCGCGTGGTCGTCCTCGGCATCCCCCGGGGCGGCGTCGTCGTGGCCGCGGAGGTGGCGGCCGCGCTCAACGCCCCCCTCGACGTCGTCGTGCCGCGCAAGGTGGGGGCGCCGTTCAATCCCGAGCTGGGTCTCGGGGCGGTGGCCTCCGGGGTCCGCGTGCTCGACCAACGGCTGATCCGCGACCTCGGCGTGCCCGACTCCTACCTCGAGCAGGAGATCGCCCGACAGGAACGCGAGATCGAGCGCCGGCTGGAGGCATACCGGGGCGGCCGGCCCCCGGTGGACGTCCACGCGGCGACGGCGATCGTCGTCGACGACGGCGTCGCGACCGGCGGAACCGCGGTCGCGGCCCTGCGGTGGGCGAGGGCGGCCGGCGCCGGCGAGGTGGTCCTCGCGGTCCCCGTCGCGCCGCCCCAGGCCATGCCCATGCTCCAGGCCGAGGCGGACCGGGTGGTCGCGCTGGCGACGCCGGAGCCGTTCCACGCGGTGGGGCAGTGGTACCGCGACTTCGAGCAGGTCACCGACCGGACCGTGGTGGCCGCGCTGCGGGCATCGGGGGACCGGTCCCCGTGAGCGTGCTGCGGATCATCGAGCTCGTGATCGCCGGGCTGTTCTTCCTAGGCGGGTTCCGGTCGTTCTGGATCTGGTCGCGGCGCCCGATCGACAGCAACGACATCCGGGATCAGATCTGGTACACGCTGTACCGGACCGGCCGCATCGGGCTGTGGTTCGCCGTGGGCGGGATCTTCCTGATCTCCGGGCTGATCCAGCGCGAGGGGAAGGCGTTCAGCGAGGAATGGGCGCAGCACCGCTGGTATCTGATGGTCCTGCTGATCCTGGCCGCGATGCAGCTGGTCGGCGGCTACCTGCTCGGCCGCAGCGCCGACCGCAGACCCTCGACCACCCGCGCGAACCCGCCTCCCCAGGACGAGGCGTAGCGCTCCGAGTCTCCGACCGATTTGCCGAACGACGATGTTCCCGGCAACGACCTGCGGACTGCTCCCCGATCGTTGACCGCGGAGTAGCGAATCCGACGCCGAGACGAGCAGCGATCGCCAGGCGACATGACGCTCGCGTGGGCGAAGGAGCTCCACATTCCATCGCTATGGTGAGGGTCGCCTCATCCAACATCGGCAATCCGCGATCAGCAATCGGCAGCGCGGGAAACTCAAGACCAGCTGAGTCGGCTTCGGTGGCCTCGCGCTCAAGGCCAAGCTCCGTAGCTTCGACCGGAGTCAGCGCCGAGACGAGGATGTCCACTCCTTGGCGGCGAGCCGCGGTCATCTCATCGACGAGCCATTGATTGCCGCGATGACGCCCCATGATGCTCACGCTCCCGCCGGTACCTGCATCAACCGAGTAGAGCTCGACTCTCATGCCTTCAGTATCAATGCCGCGGGTGTCATTCCGAACGCTGGGGTACCCCGGCGGGATGTCCGTTGGACGGTCGCCCGCGTTGAATGGTCAAGCGTGGTCGGAACGCCGGATGCGTACGACGACCACGGCAACGGCAACCACCAGCAGGATTCCGAGCAGAACCCAGAAGATCCACTCGGCCCACTGATGCACCTCCACCAGCTCCCACGTTTCCTTCACGGCGATCAGTGACGCTCCGGCGGCGACCAGGAACCAGGCTCCGGCAACATCGCGAAGGTGGGCGAACGCTTGAAGATCCTCTGGAGACATGGCGTCCCGAACCCGATGCTTGTACACGTGGTTTCGTCGTCGGCGCAGGACGACGTAGACCGGAGGCAGGGCCAACCACCAGACCGAGACCGGATCCGGCACCTCGACTTGCCGCACCGCACGCATCAGCGCGTCGCGCTCGAACTCCTCCTCCTGGACCTCTCGGATCCCCTGGTTGAGCGGTCCGAGGACCAACAGCCAGGCCCCGACGAACCCGCACCAGGCGATGAAATGCGACATCGGACCGCGGTCAGCGGTGCCGGCGGTACCGCAGCTCGAGGATCCCGCTGCCGGAGGACGTGCTGGAGACCAGGTCGAGTCGGTAGGAGCTCGGCACGCCGTCGAACAGCCGGGTTCCCTCGCCCGCGACGTAGGGGAACATGCTCACGTGGAGCTCGTCGATCAGGTCGAGCTCCATCAGCAAACGCCACAGGGTGACGCCGCCCCACACGATGACGTGGCCGTCGCCGCCCTGCCGAAGCTTGTCCACCTCTTCGGTCGTGTCACCGGCTGCGATGGTCGTGTTGGCCCACTCGGCCGTCTTCAGGGTCCGGGAGAACACGACCTTCCGCCCGGCGTTCAGGATGTCCGCGAACGGGTGGTCTGCGGCCGTCTCCGTCATCGACTTGGAGATCGACTCGTAGGCGGTGCGGCCCATGACGTGCGCGTACGCGCCGCGGAGGAACTCGAGCTGTCCAGGGTCATCGGGCTCACGGTTCTCGGGCTGGTCGAAGCAGAACTCCCAGAAATCCGTGTCCGGATCGGCGAGCAGCCCGTCGAGCGAGTAGTTGAACACCGTCGCGATCAGCGTTCGCATGATCAGGGCTCCCCGGACGTGGTGGAGACGCTACCCGACGGCGCGCTTGATCTGGTCGGAGAGGATCGGGAACTCGCCCAGCCTGGTCTTCCGCTCGGCCGTCAGGCGTTCGACCGTGTCGCGGTATTCCTGCGTCCGGCTCTCGCGCTCGTACAGACGCCACGGCTGGAGCAGCTCGACGTCGTCGATCCCCGGGACCTCGTCTGCCACCTCGTAGCCGAACTCGGGAGCGTCGGTCCACTTGATCGCCGACTCGGCGATGGACTGGACGACCGCCGACGACGTCGGGATCTTGATCTTCTTCGAACGTTCGTCGCCGTCGCGCCCGCCGACCCGGCCGGTGTTCATCAGGAACACCTCAATGGGGTGCGAGTCGAGCAGCTCGAGGAACCGGTTGCCCTGGACGCCGTGGGGCAGCGGGAAGAACGGGTTGGTCCCCGGCACGCGGAGGAACTTGCCCTCCTCGGACTTGCCTCCGGCGGAGGTGCCGGTCGTCTCCCCGAGCATGAAGTACGCGGCGGCCTGTTCCTGCGACAGCCGCGCGACGGCGGGGATGATCGACTCGTTCCAGTTGAGGATCAGGAGGTAGTCGACCCGGCCGACGTCGCGGGCGTCGCGGAACCGCCCGAGGTCCTCCATGCCGAACACCGCCCGGCCGTTCTTCGTGTACGAGGTCTCGAAGAAGTTCACGACGCCGGCGTCGTCCTGATACACGTTCTCGAGGTACGAGGTCTCCTTGACGACGGCGTTGTAGATGTTCGGCTCGAACTCGGGGTCGAGCGAGAACGTCTTTGCGAAGCAGCCGTTCTCGCTGCCGTACACCTTGCCGCCCGGCATCAGCGCGACGAAGTCGTCCTGCACCGGCAGCGAGTCGTTCTGGGTGGTGAACGTCGTCGTGGTCTTGCCCGTGCCGGACAGCCCGATGATCAGGAACACCTTCTCGCCGGCCGACGTCGGCACCACCTTGCAGCCGGCGTGCAGCGCGAGGCCGCCCCGGTCGAGGACGATCGTGTTCCACATCCGCAGGCCGCCCTTCTTCGACTCGCCGAAGTAGTCGGAGTTGAGGGCGCGGGTGACGCCGTTCTCGAGGTCGACCGCGATGACCCGGTCGTCCGGGTAGCCCGGGATGGGCAGGTTCGGCGTGTAGATCACCTGCACCTGGGGATCGCCGCCCTCACGCGGGAAATACAGCTTCTGCTGCATGCCGGCGACGTTGGCGTTCGCCTTCTCGATCGTGAGCCGCGCCGCGACCTTGAACGCGTCGTCGTTGCCGATGTACCCGTCGACGACGACCATCTCCTGCCCACGGATGTAGTCGTCCTGGAGCTTCGCGATGCGGTCGAACTCCTCGCGGCCGATGGTCTTGCCGCTCGAGGATCCGGACTCGCCGACGACGAACGTGCTGCCCGAGCTCCGCGACGTGGCCACGGTCTGCGTGTTCGTGTTGCCGAACCCCGTCATGCGCGTCTGCGGCATCTCCTCGGTGAACGCGCGGAGCTCCTCGGGACTCGGATTGTCGTGAACCTGCTTGGCTTCGATGTCGCTGGGCACGGCAGCTTCTCCTCGTGTTCGGCGTCGGTGATCGGGACGAACGCGATGTGGAACGCGTGGTCCGTCTTCGGTTCGCGGGACAGCGATTCTACCCCTCGACCAGCAGGGCAACTCGGGAACGAACGTCCCTCAGGCCCCGGGACCTCAGGTTCCCTCGACCGCGAAATACAGGCGAACCTGCGTCCGGTACTCCGCGATCCGGCCGTTCTCCACGGTCGTCGACGTGCCGAGCACCTCCAGGCGGTTGATGCCCCGGATGGTCCGCGAGGCCTCCCGCAGCGCCTCCCGGGCGGCCGCGCCCCAGCTCGTGTCCGACACGCCCTCGAGCTCGATGGTGTTCAGCACGGCCATGGCGGCCCTCCTCGCGTGGTGCACCGTGGGTAGGCTCATTATCGGTGAAGCCGGAGACGCATCGCACGGGGACGACCGAGGACGAGCTGCTGGCCACCCTCCGTCGGGTGTTCTCCGGCGAGTCCCCGGGCGTCCGGCTGGGGATCGGGGACGACGCTGCGGTCGTCGACACACGGCCGGGCGAGCTGGTGCTGACGGCCGACATCCTGGTCGAGGGGGTCCACTTCACGCGGTCCACCATCTCGCCGCGCGACCTCGGCGCGAAGGCCGTGGTGGTGAACGTGTCCGACGTCGCGGCGATGGGGGCGAGCCCCCGGTTCGCGTTGGTGTCGCTCGCCGTGCCGCCCGATGCCGACGCCGCGTGGGTGGTCGAGCTCGAGGGCGGGGTCCGGACCGCGTGCGACGAGTACGCGCTGGCGATGGTCGGCGGCGACCTGTCGTCGGGCGCGGTGGCGGTGGTCTCGGTGGCGGTGGTCGGCGAGGTGGCGCGGGGGCGGTTCGTGAGCCGGAGCGGTGCCCGGGCCGGCGACCGGGTGGTCGTCACCGGCTCGCTGGGCGCGTCTGCGGGCGGGCTCGCGCTGGCCCGGGCACCGGCGGCGCAGTCCCGCCGGGCCCTGGGTTCGACGTGGGGGCGTTCGCTGATGGAAGCCCACGTGCGGCCGGTCGCGCGGGTGGGGGAGGGGCAGACGCTCGCCGGCGCCGGCGCCACGGCGATGATGGACGTCTCGGACGGGCTGGCGATCGACCTGTCGCGTCTGTGCAGGGCGTCGGGCGTCGGGGCCCGGGTCCGCCTCGGCGACGTCCCGGTCGCGGCCGAGCTGGGCGAGCTGCGATCCGTGCTGGACGTCGATCCCCTTGAGCTGGCGCTGTCCGGCGGTGAGGACTACGAGCTGCTGGCGACGATGCCGCCCGGGAGCGTCGCCGAGGTCGCGTCCCTGCTGGACGAGCGGTTCGGCGTCCGCCTCACCGACATCGGCGAGATCACCCGGTCGCCGGGCCTGGTCGCGGCGGACCCTGACGGCGAGGAACGGCCGCTCGAGGCGAAGGGGTGGGACCACCTTGCCCGTCGATGAACGCAGCCCCCGGGCGCTGTCGATCGCCGGCAGCGACTCCGGCGGCGGTGCGGGGATCCAGGCCGACCTGAAGACGTTCTCCGCCCTCGGCTGCTACGGCATGACGGCCGTCACGGCCGTGACCGTCCAGAACACCGAGGGTGTGACCGGCTACGAGGAGCTGTCGCCCCGCCTCGTCGCCGACCAGATCCGGGCGGTGGCATCCGACATCGGCGTCGATGCGGCCAAGACGGGGATGCTCGCGTCGGCCGCCGTCGTGGAGGCGGTCGCGGAGGCCGTCGCGGATCAGGGGATCGACCGGCTGGTGGTCGACCCGGTGTTCGTCTCGAAACACGGCCATCGGCTGCTCGCGACGGAAGCCGTGGCGTCGCTCCGGACGAAGCTGCTCCCGCTCGCCGTGGTGGTGACGCCGAACCTCCCCGAGGCGGCGGGGCTCGCGGACATGGACGCGGTCGAGTCCCGCGACGACATGGAACGTGCCGCCGCCGGGATCCTCGAGCTCGGCCCGCGTTCGGTGCTGGTGAAGGGCGGCCACCTCGAGGGCTCGGAGTCGTCGGACCTCCTTGCCTCGGCGACCGGCGACCGCGAGTGGTTGGTCGGGGAGCGGATCGACAGCCCCAACACCCACGGAACCGGCTGCGTGCTCTCGGCGGCCATCGCGGCGCGGCTGGCCCACGGCGACCCGCTGGACGTCGCGGTCCGGGCCGGGAAGGCGTTCGTCACGGAGGCCATCCGGCACTCGCTCGCGATCGGGAAGGGAATCGGACCGGTCAACCCGTTGTTTCAGGGCTGAGCGGCAGGTTTGCTGCGGCGGTGGTAGGTGGGAACATACCGGTGACGGGGTAGGAGGAACGTCGATGGCCACGTTCGTGCGCAGGAACCGGGACCAACGCGCGACCGTCGATCCACTGACGGCGGTCTACCGGCAGCGCCGCAGCCCGTGGCTGGGCCGGCTGTTCATCTTCTGGGCGGTCGGAATCGGCGCGTGGTCTGCGTGGCTGACCGTGACGCTGCCCAACCGCCACCTGGCGCCCAACTGGAACATCGCGTGGGGCGGGTTCGACGTGATCATGGCCATCGCGCTGATCTCCAGCGGCATCGCCGCATGGCGCGGCTCCCCCTGGTTCCCGATGTGCGCGGTGGCGACGGCCACGCTGCTGGTCGTCGACGCCTGGTTCGACATCCTCACCTCCAACCCCGGAGATCAGCTGGTGCAGGCGATCGCCATGGCGCTGATCGTGGAGCTGCCCCTCGCGGCGCTGTTCCTCGTGATGGCCTACCGGCGGAACAAGCAGGCACGCACGTTGCTGCGGACGGCCGGGAGCCGGGCGGAGCGGGAGTCGGAAGCGGCCTGAAGGTCAGCCGGCGCGCTGGACCTTGCCGGCCTTCAGGCACTTCGCGCACACGTTCAGGCGCTTGGGCGTGCCGTTGACGATGGCGCGAACGCGCTGCACGTTGGGGTTCCACCGGCGGGGGGACCGGCGGTGGGAGTGGGAGACCTGCATCCCGAAGAAGGGGGTCTTCCCGCAGACGTCGCACTTCGCAGCCATGGCCGAATCAGGGTAGCAGACGCCCTCAGGCGGTCCCGGGATCAGCCGTGCCTGGACGCCTCGAGGCGCCGGACCCGCCGTACGAGGCGGCCGAGCTCCGCCCGCATGTCCCCGATGACCCGGTCCTGCTGCGCCGACCGCCGTGCGAGCGCCTGCAGCGCGGCCAGCGCCACGCCCTCCTCGTCGACCGTGGCGATGTGCTGGTCGTCCTGTCCGAGCCCGAACGCCCGGAAGAAGCCCTCCGCCATGGGACCGAGGTGTCGGACGCCGGCCGCCTCCGCCCGGTAGTGCCAGGTGGAGATCGGCAGGGTGCGAAGCTCGGCGAGCACCGACCCCGCATCCACGCGCGTCAGGTGGTCCTTCAGATCGCGGCCGGAGGCGTTCGTCCAGGTCCCGCCCTCGGACAGGAACGCCCCGGTGTCCGTCGCGAGGTAGGCGCCCTTCGGGAACTTCGGCGTGGACGTGGAGCCGAACCACACCCTGGGCGACACGACCAGGTACTTCTGCCTGGCGATGTAGATCATCCGGTCGGACGTGATCTGGTACGTCCCGCCCTCCGTGAGGAAGACCCCGTTGGAGTCGCCGCCTCCTCCGTGGTCGCCGGTCGTGGACGGCGGCTCGGTGGGCGGCGTCTGCGTGACCGGTGGCTCCGGCGTTGCGACCGACGTGAACGGCGCCGTCGTCGGGAACCCCGCGTCGCCGGTTCCCTCGGTGGGTTTCGGCTTCGGCCCGTTCGAGCTGCACGAGACCGCGAGCAGCGCCGCGGCGCCGGCCGTGGCGACGGCGCGAAGGAGCGAACGAGACGACATGGAAGAACCTCCCGGTCGGTGGACGAGCGGGATCGTCCGCCGGGCCCGACAGCGGGTCAAGCAGGTCGCGCTGCGAAGCACCGCAGGCGAAACTGGCCGCGACCTCGAGCCGGAAGGAGCACGACCATGGCCGGGACAAGGTTCACGTACGCCAATGTCATGTCCACGCTCGCATTGATCCTCGCCCTCGGCGGAACCGCGGCCGCGACCACGACCGTGATCGTGAAGTCGAACCACCAGGTCGCCGTCGGCACGATCGCCGGCCACCACCCGCCGTCCGGCGATCACGCGAACCTGATCCCCGGATCCATCGGGGGTACGGACCTGTCGCCGCACGTCAAGGCGTCGTTCACCATGAGCTGCCCGTCCGGGCTCCAGACGGCATTCGACCTCTGCTTCGAGTCCACGCCCCGCCAGGCGGCGGTCTTCGAGAACGCGCTGTCGACGTGCTCGCTCGCGGGGCTCCGGCTGCCGACGATCGGCGAGCTCGCGGAGGTCTTCGACGACACGAGCGCGCCCCAGGAGGCCCAGTGGACCGACGACTACTTCTTCGACGGGTCACAGGTCCGGGCGGTGGCCATGGGCGACACCCAGCTGCGGGCGATGCAGTTGAACTCGGTCACCCACGGCGTCGCCGCACCCTACCGGTGCGTCGTCACCCCGACGAACTACTGAGTCCGCGCCGCCAAGATTGCGGCACGGCGTCGAACGAGGTGGCCCGGCCTCAGGCCGATCGCTGCAGATGAACCTTCCCGCTGTCGAAGTCGACCGGTGCTGAGCTGTGCTCGTGGACGACCTCCCAGTCGCCATCAGCCGTCTTCCTCAATCCCCACGTGAGGCGGTCACGTGGCCAGGTGCCGAGGCGTTCCTTTTCGGGGCCAGACGCTCCAGGCGATGCCAGCGAAGGCAAGCACCGCAGCGATGGTCAGGACGACGACCTGAGGCCAGGTGAACCATCCTCCGAGGACCGGCGCCGCCCCCGAGTCGAAGTGATCCCCGCACGAGATCGAGGGGCAGAGTTGCGGTGACGGAAGCGCGTATTCGACCGCGGCCAATCCGGCGACGAGGGCGCCGATGGAAGCCCGAACACGAGGAGTCTCGCTCGCACCCTCACCCCGACAGTATGTCGGGGCCTCGTTGGGATGCGCCACCAGCCCAGGAGGAATCACACTGGTGGAGTCGATGTTCGGTGGCGACGTTGAGCCAGAAGAGGGACGGGGGCCCTTGTCGCCACGATGGTCCCAAGCGATGATCTCAAGGTGAGACGAGGTGGCCTCATCATCGTGGCTTGGACGATGCTCGTCCTGCCGGTTACGGCGGTGGGGTGCGGCCGGTCGGAGTCGGCTGGGAATGGTCCCTCGGACGCGCCCGGCGCCTCCACAGTGGGCACGGTCGCGACTTCCTCGGCCCGTCCGACTGCGCCGGCGAGGCCGGACTCAGGGGCGCTCGAACGGACGAAGGAGCTGAAGTTCGCGTCGGTTCGGTCGGCCGTCGCCTACCTGAGAAAGCGCTTGAACGTTCCGGTAGCGCTGCCGACCTACCTTCCAGCAGGGATCGAATTCGGTCCTCAGGCAAAGGTGTTTCAGTCGGTGCTGCGGGGTCAGATGAAGTCCGCGCAACTGACGCTGATGATGGGCCCGAAGCGACCGCTGATCATCCAGTTCGGCCAATCGGCGCTCGATGGGTGTGCACCCGAGGACTCGGTCGCGGTGCGCGTTCATGGCCAGGACGCACTCCTCAGAACCGCACCCGGCTGGGTCGACCTGATCTGGCCGGCGACCCACCAGACCCCCGAAGGTGTTTACGGCCTATCCGGCTCGCTGAGCATGGACCAAATGCTCCACATGGCCGCCACCATGCCGCGGGTGATGGCGCGTTCTTCGGCCTCCATGGGCTGCTGAGGTATCCATCCGACTCGAGCTGCGACCGGGTCGTAGCCAGGTCGGCGCGAGTTCTCTTGCACAGGCCAGTTCGGCAATGACGCCGGAGCCAGGACGAGTCCTCCCAAGTGGTCAGCCAATCGCCCGTCCGGGGGAACGCCTACCGGTCCTCGACACCCTTGGTGCAGAGCGCTCCTTTCGGATGGCGCGGGCGCGAATAGCGCACGATCCACGCCAGAACCTGCGAAAGATGCTTGACCCGCTCTGTGATCAGCCCCAACGCCAGCCCTCGGCGCAACGGCACCGCCGGACATGTCGTTGCTGGCCCACGCCAGTGTGACGAATGTCACCCGGCGCCGTCGAAACCAGCGGTGTGGATCGCAGGCAGGTTCACTGTGAAGAATCCGAGCCGTCGCTCGGGGAGGCCCCCGAAGACGCTCAGGCGCATGGTCCCGGAGGGAGTGAGATACGAACGAGGCTCGACAATGTCTATCTGTGATCGCGTCGTGAACCGCCCGGTGTTCATCGAGCCCGTCGGATGGGGGCTCGGCCCGGGGAGGGCCATCCGTGGAAACAGGCTGCAACAGCGGGGGAGCGAGCCACGCGGGGCGCTGAGGGCGAACTGCATCCCGATCTGGTCATTCGCCAGGGAGACGACTTTGATGAGATCCACGTGGAGACGGCCGATGCGGTATCGGCCGGTCATGTCGTTGAGCGCTGCCCCAGCAGAAATTCGAGCCACTGCGTCCTGCTGACTGGAGACAGCGTCACCAGTGCCACAGGCACTGTTGACGATAAGCACGAAGCAGAGGGCCGCAAGGCGTCTGAGGTTCACATCAAGACCGTGATCGGCCCTCGTGGAGCACAACTTGACACAGGCCAAGGGCGGAACCAACTTGGTCCTCGACTTTGAAGCGGAGGTCGTGGGTCTGTCGGACCGGGAGGCGTACCTAATGGCTCCCGAGCAGCTCACAGGTGAGACTGTTTTCCGAGCCACCGGTGGGTGAGCACTGGGCGTTCCAGGGTCGCGAACCCTAGGGCTAGATCGTGCCCCCGCCGGTCGGTGAGGAGCCGACGGCTGGTGGGATGTCGTGCCATCCGAGCACTGGTCCATTAGGGCGCCGCGTACTCCTCCAGGCTCGCTGTCGACGCGGGAAGGAGGAGCGGTGATCTTCGTCGGGATCGACTGGTCGGAGACCCACCACGACGTCTGCGTCATGGACGTCGAGGGTCGGGTGGTCGCCACCGGCAGGGTGCCCGAAGGCGTCCAAGGGGTGGCGAGGCTCCACGAGATGGTGGCGGCACACGCCGATGTGCCGTCCGACGTTGCGGTGGGAATCGAGCTCGATCGCGGGCTCCTGGTCCGCGCTCTCCTCGCCGCCGGGTACGCCGTGCACGCCGTCAACCCGCTGTCGGTCGACCGGGACCGCGATCGCCACCGAACGTCGGGGGCGAAGTCGGACCCCGGCGACGCCAAAGTGCTCGCCGATCTGGTTCGGACCGACCGCCACCTGCACCGGGAGGTGGCCGGCGACTCCGAGCTGGCCGAGGCGGTCAAGGTGCTGGCTCGGGCCCACCAGAGCCTGATCTGGTCCCGCCAGCGCCAGCTGAACCAGCTCCGCAACGCCCTGCGGGAGTTCTACCCGGCGGCGCTCGTGGCCTTCGGGACCGACCTGGCCTCGAACGATGCCGTGGCCGTGCTCGAGGCGGCACCCACGCCGGCGCAGGGCCGCTCCCTGTCCACCTCGCGGATCGCCGCCGCCCTGAAGCGAGGAGGACGGCGCCGGCGCACCGCCGCCCGGGCCGAGGAGATCAAACAAGCCCTTCGGAGCTCCCAGCTGGAAGCGCCCGAGGTGCTGGCCCGAGCCTACGGCGACGTCGTGCGATCCACGGTGCGCATCGTGGCGGAGATGACCGCCCAGATCGACGAGCTGGCCCGTGAGCTCGAAGCGAGTTTTGAAAGACACCCGGACGCCGAGATCCTTCGCAGTCTTCCCGGACTCGGTTCGGTCCTCGGCGCCCGGGTCCTCGCGGAGTTCGGGGATGACCCGACCCGCT
>DATBHM010000338.1:0-3589 GCA_036557505.1 Actinomycetota bacterium
AGCCTTACCGGCGAGCCTGCCGGCCCGCCCACCAAGTCCGGGTTGTCGCTCGTCGACTACTGCGGGGGCCTCGTCGCTGGCATCGCCGTGGTCTCGGGGGTACACGCAGCGCGCCGGGACGGCGTCGGCCTCGACTGCGACCTCAGCCTCTTCGACGTGGCCATCAGCCTTCTCACGTATCTGGCGACCTGGCACCTGAACAGCGGATACGAGCCCCGTCGGATGCCCTTCTCGGCGCATCCGTCGCTGGTGCCGTTCCAGAACTTCGAGACGGCGGACGGTTGGATCGTCGTTGGGTGTGCCAAGGAGAAGTTCTGGCGCCGGCTCGCCGATGCGATCGGTCGGAGCGATCTCGCGGAGGATCCCCGATTCGCCACCTTCGGCGACCGTCGGGAGCACGCTGATGACCTGCTCCCGATCCTGGCGGACGCCTTCCTGGCGGACACGTCCGAGGCATGGCTCTCCCGCCTGGGGGCCGCGGGCGTGCCATGCGGGCCGGTCAACGACATGGCCGCTGCCCTCGCCGATGAGCAGACGATCGCCCGCGGGCTCCTGATCTCCGCTTCGCATCCCCGGTTCGGCGAGGTGATGCAGCTCGCGAGCCCGGTCCGGGTCGGCGACCCTCCGCAGGATCACCGTAGGGCGCCGCTCCGCGGCGAGCACCGCGACGATGTTCTCACCGGCCTACTGGGGTACGCGCCGTCCCGCGTCCGGGACCTCGAGTCGCGCGGCGCCTTCACCGTTCCCGGCCCCGTCGGGGTCAGGAGCTGAGCGGCCCGGCAGCCGGACCGAGCGAGGAGCTGCGGTGGACTTCGAGCTGAGCGAGGAGCAGGGGCTCTTCCGCAAGGTCATCCAGGACTTCGTCCGGGACCACATCCGCCCGGTGGCGCAGGAGTGGGAGCGAACCGGCCACTACCCGGACGAGATCGTCGACGTGATGAAGGGCCTCGGCTTGTTCGGCATGACCATCCCCGAGGCGTTTGGCGGCATCGAGATCGACATGGTCTCGCTCTCGATCGTGTTCGAGGAGATCTCGAAGGCGTGGATGGGCGTCGCGGGGATCCTCGGGAGCCACTCGCTGGCGTGCCGCATGATCGCGCAGCACGGGACACAAGCCCAGAAGGAACGCTACCTGCCCGAGCTCGCGGCCGGCGACCGGCGGACCGGGATCGCCCTCACGGAACCGGATGCGGGGAGCGACCTGCAGGCGATCACCACCCGCGCGGTCCGTACCGGCGACGCCTACGTCGTCAACGGGACGAAGACGTGGATCACGAACGCGCGGCACGCGGACCCTCTGCCCGTGCTCGTGGTCACCGACCCGTCCGCCTCGCCCCGTCATCGGGGGATGAGCGTCCTGCTGGTGGACGCGGGGACTGCCGGGTTCGAGATCGGCCGGGACATCGGGAAGCTCGGCTACCGGGGGCCGGAGTCGTGCGAGGTCGTGCTGACCGATGTTCGGGTCCCGGCCGGCAACCTGCTCGGCGAGGAGGAGGGTCTGGGGTTCAAGCAGGTGATGTCGGGCCTCGAGACGGGCCGGGTCAACATCGCCGGGAGGAGCGTCGGCATCGCGCAGGCGGCGTTCGACTCGGCGCTGACCTACTCCCGGCAGCGGCAGGCGTTCGGCCAGCCGATCGGGGACTTCCAGGCGGTCCAGTTGAAGCTCGCGGACATGGCGACCGACATCCAGGCCGCGAGGTTGCTCACCTGGTGGGCGGCGTCGAGGCTCGACGCCGGCCGCCGGGCCGACCGGGAATCGGCGATGGCCAAGGTGTTCACATCGGAGGTGGCGATCCGCTGCGCCCTCGAGTCCATGAGAATCCACGGCGGATATGGGTACTCGACCGAGTTCGAGGTCGAACGCCTCTATCGGGACGCGCCGCTCATGGCCATCGGCGAGGGGACCAACGACATCCTGCGGATCGTGATCGCCCGCAACCTGGCCTCGTCGATTGCGTGATGCCCGACGCGGCACCGGGGTTTGGGGTCGAGGTGAACGTCCGGAGCTGGCTCTACGTGCCGGGCGACCGCCCCGAGATGCTGGCGCGATCCTTCGAACGGGAGGCCGACGCCCTCGTCGTCGACCTCGAGGACGCCGTGGCGGTGGACGCCAAGGCCCTCGCGCGCGGGACCGTCTTGTCGTGGCTGGCGGGGCTCGGCGACCGGGCACCCGGTGGCCCGTCGGTGTGGGTGCGGGTCAACGCCGGGAGCGACATGGCGGACGACATCGCGTCGGTGACGGGCCCCCGGCTGGACGGCATCGTGGTCCCGAAGGTCGACGGCCCGGACGAGCTCGAAGAGACGGTCAGGCGCGTTCGAGCCGCGGAACGGGAGGCCGGCCTGCCCGAGCACCGGGTGGCAGTCGTGGCGCTCATCGAGACGGCCCGCGGCCTGCTCGACGTCGCAGGGATCGCCCGCGTGCCCGGGGTCGCCACCCTCGCCTTGGGGGAGGGCGACCTCGCCGCCGACCTCGGCGTGACGCCGTCGCCTGGCGAGCCGGAGTTCCTGCTGGCGCGTGAACAGGTGGTCGTGGCCGCGGCCGCCGCCGGCCTCGAGCCGCCGATAGCCCCGGTCGCGACGGACTTCCGTGACCTGGACGCGTTCAGGAGGTCGTCCGAGGGGCTCCGCAGGATGGGGTTCGGCAGCAGGCAGGCCATCCATCCCGCCCAGGTCCTGGTCGTGAATGAGGTCTTCACGCCGTCGCCGACGGAGGTGGAGGCGGCCCGCGAGACGGTGGCCGCGTTCGAACGTGCGGCCGCGGCGCAGGTCGGCGTGGTGGTGGACGGCGCCGGCCGGATGGTGGACGAGGCGGTCGTCCGCGCGGCCCGGCGGACGATCGCGCGCGCCGGGGTGACCCCGGGGAGGGAGGGACGATGAAGGTAGCCGTGGACGTCGTTCGCCGCTGGTACGACGCGTTTGCCTCAGGGGACATGGCGACCGTCGAGGAGCTGCTCGATCCCTCCATCCGGTTCCTCGTCCCGGGCGACAACCAGTTCTCCGGGGAGTACCGCGGACGTGCGGAGCTCATGGACCTGTGGGCGCGGATGAAGGACTTCACCTCGGGAACGTTCCGCGTGCGGGTCCACGAGATCATCGGGACCCACAACCTCGCTGCGGTGCTGGTGGACGCGTTCGCTGAGCGCGGCCACGAATCCGTGGCCGAGACGGACATCGAGGTCCATCGGGTCCGCGACGGCCGCATCATCGAGATCTCGCTGTTCATCGAGGACGTGGAGGCCGGCGACGTCTTCTGGAACGCCTGATCGCCCCGTCGCGGGGCCGGCGCCGCCGGCCGACGGCGCCGTTTCCCCCGCGCCGCTCCAGGGGGTCAGCGTGGTGGACGCCTCCAGTCTGCTCGCCGCGCCGCTCACCTCGATGTTCCTCGCGGACTATGGGGCCGAGGTCGTGAAGGTCGAGCGTCCCGGCACGGGGGACGAGCTGCGCTATTGGGGGCACGAGCGCGACGGCGTCGGCCTCTACTACAAGGTCGTCAACCGGAACAAGAAGTCGGTGACGGCGGACCTGCGCACTCCGACCGGCCGCGAGATCCTGGTGCGGCTCGTGCGCGGCGCCGACGTGCTCGTCGAGA
>DATBHM010000339.1:0-2206 GCA_036557505.1 Actinomycetota bacterium
GACTTCGAATGGATCACCGAGTACCGGCTGGCCGACGGCAAGGTCGTCGAGACGTGGGCGCAGATCGAGACCGCGAAATTGATGCAGCAGCTGGGCGTCATGCCGGGGGGTGACGAGTGATGTCCGACGACGTCGAACGGAACAAGGAGCTCAACCGGGAGTTCTTCCGGCGGGTGTTCACCGAGCACGACGCCGACGCGGTGGACGACCTCCTCGCCGAGGACTTCCACGAACACGTGCGGTTCCCGGGGTTCTCCATGGACCGGGAGGGCGCGCGGGCGTTCTTCAAGGAGATGTTCGAGGCGTTTCCCGACCTCACGCCGGAGATCCACTCCATGGTCGCGCAGGGCGACAGGGTGTTCATCCGGTCGTCGTTCACCGGGACGCACTCCAAGGAGTTCATGGGGGTGCCGACGACGGGACGGAAGGTCACGGTCGACAACTACGACATCGTCCGGATCGCGGACGGCCGGGCGACCGACCACTGGGGCATCTTCGACGTGATGGGGATGCTCGGCCAGATGGGCGTGCTGCCGCGGCCGGGGGAGGGCGCCGCGGAGGACGCCCCCGCTCAGTAGTCCGGCTCAGACGAGATCGGCGCCCGCGTCGCGCATCTGCCGCTCGGCGCGGGCGCCGTCGTCTGCGGCCAGGTTCACCGCGCGGATGGCGTCCGTGAGCACGGTCACCGGAAAGCCCTTGTGGCGAGCGTCGAGCACGGTGTCCTTGACGCAGTAGTCCGTGGCGAGTCCGGCGACGACCACGCGACGGACGCCGTGCTCCCGGAGGATCCGCTCGAGCGCGGTGGCGGCCTCCTCGCCGGTGTCTGGATCCCTGACGGTGAACACGCTGTACCCGTCCTCGCCCCCGGTCCCCTTCCGGAGGACCAGGGCGTCGTCCGCCACGTCGAGGTCGGGATGGAATTCGGCGCCCCACGTCCCGCCGACGCAGTGCACCGGCCACACGCCGCCCTGCGCGGCGAAGTGCGGCGTCTCGGCGGGATGCCAGTCCTGCGAGTACACGATCAGCGCCCCCGCCGCCCGAGCCCGTGCGATCTCCGGGTTGACCGCCGCCGGGACCGCCTCGCCGCGGGCGACGTAGAGCGACCCCTGTGGATCGGCGAAGTCGTTCTGCACGTCGACGACGAGCAGCGCGGTGCCCGCGTCGTATTCGGTCATGCGGGGGCCGGCACACTCGATGCCTGCCGGGACGCGCCGACCATGAGCGCGAGCACCACGGCGATCGTCGCGAGACCGATGCCGACCCGCTGGGGGACCTTCTGATCGGGGACGACCGTGTGGCACTCCTGCGCCAGGTAGTGCCGGTACCCGGGGTCACCCGGACGCGGCGCCATCCCGAAGCGGGTCGCGCAGCCGGCGACCGGCACGCCCCCCTCGACCAGATACGGATGTTCCGGCTTCTCGACGGAAAAGACCATGAGCGCCCCGCACAGGAGCACCAGGGCGGCGACGAGCGACAGGAGCCTCGCGGCGAGCCCTGATCGCGTTCGGGGCGGCGCCAGTCCCGAGGCCGGGTACATGGCCGAAGTGTAGTTCGCCGTTCGCTTGACGCCGGTCCGGAATCCACCACCCTCGATGCGAGGGTGCATGGGCGCCCCCGACGGCAGCTGGGACCGGCCCGGGGTCTCCGGAGTGCCCGCGTCACCGAACGTTGACACCCGATGTCGACGGACATCGACACGATGCCGCGGACACTGCTCATCTGTTAACTCGGCCCGGAAACGAGCTGTTCTGTTCAGCCGATCGCGATCATGCGCTCGATCGCGCGGCGGGCGCGGTCGGCGATCGCCGGTTCGACCCGGACCTCGAACACGCCGTCTCGAACGCTTCGGAGCAGCTTCCCCGGCGTGATCGTCTTCATGAACCGGCACACAGCGGCTTCGTTGGCGGCCAGGTAGTCGCCGGTGGGGTTCAGCTTGCGGAGCTTGTGCAGGATGCCCGTCTCGGTGGCGACGATGAACTTCCCGCCGTCGGCCGCGGCCGCGTCGCGGACCATGCCCCCGGTGGACATGATGTGGGTCCGGTCGGCTGGCAGGACCCCCTCGCCGGCGAGGTACAGTGCGGCGGAGGCGCACCCGCACTCGGGGTGGATCAGCAGCTGCGCGTCGGGGTTCGCCTTCACCAGGGTCTGCAGCTCCTGCGAACCGATGCCGGCATGGACGTGTCACTCGCCCATCCAGATCTCCATC
>DATBHM010000340.1:0-1636 GCA_036557505.1 Actinomycetota bacterium
CGACCGGTGGCTGCCCTCGGTCCTGTCGGCGGCCGGCTACCGCACGATCGGCATCTCCGCCAACCCGTGGATCTCGGGGGAGATGGGATTCGATCTCGGGTTCGAGGAGTTCCACCCGGTGGGGCCGGCCGGGGCGAAGCCCCCCGTGGCGGAGCCCGACCACCACTGGCGGATGCGCGACCTCGCGCCGGAGGGGCTGCGCCGGCGGGCCGGGCGCACCTCCGGACGTCTCCGCGATTCGAGCGGCGGACGTGACCTCGGCTCGCGGGAGGCGCTGGAGCACGTCCGCGCGCTGGCGGACGACACGGGCGACCGGCGGCCGTGGTTCCTGTTCGTCAACGTGATGGAGGCCCACGCCCCGTACCTCCCGCCGCGGGGGTTCGGCGAGCTCGCGCCGCGCGACCGGTTCAAGGGCCCGGCCCTGCACCGCAGGTACATGAACGAGGAGTTCCTCGCCGCGTACACCGTGGGCGCCGTGGACGACATCGTGAAGGAGGAGCTCAAGGTCCTCGCCCGTCTGTACCGGGCGGAGGTCGAGTACGCGGACGCGTTCCTGGCGGGGACCGTCGAGGCGCTGCACGACCGGCTCGACCGGACCGTGGTGGTGGTCACCGCCGACCACGGCGAGAACCTCGGCGAGGGCCACCGGCTGGGACACGTGGCGGCGCTCGACGAACGGCTGGTCCGCGTGCCGCTGGCCGTGGTGGGGCGCGAGGCCCGGCCGGTGTACGACGGCATGTCGCTCGCCGCGGTGCCGGGGGTCATCGCCGGGGCCGTCGGGCTGGACGGCAGCACGTATCCGGGGCCGCCGGCGGTCGCCGTCGCCCAGTACGAGTCGGCCTGGCTCCACCTCCGCGGGGCGCCCCAGATCGGGTCGACGTACGAGCTGACGGCCGCCCAGGAAGCGCTGCTCCGTTCGCCGATGTCCCTCGCCACCGACGGCCGGTCGTGGCTGGTCCGGACCGACGCCGGCCTCCGCGCGTGGTCCCGGGACGGCGACGACGTCGACGACGAGCCGTTGCGCGCGGCGCTCGACGGGCTGCCGGCGGCCCCGGTCGCCGGCGAGGTGGAGGCCATGACGCCGGAGCTGGAAGCCGGGATCGAGGCCGGTCTCCGCGAGCTCGGCGCCGGGTAGAAATGCCCGGGTTGCTTCCGCGGCGGGCTCCCGGGACCCGGCTAAGATGAGCGCCGCCGACCACCTCGAGGGGGGCTGGTGACGAGTTCCGAGCGCGTGAACATTCCGCTCGCCCTGCCCGACGTCGGGCCGGACGAAGAGGCGGAGGTGCTCGCCGTGCTGCGAAGCGGGCGCCTGGCGCTCGGCCCCAAGGCCGACGAGTTCGAACGCCAGGTCGCCGCGTTCAGCGGGTTCCCGTTCGGCGTCTCGGCGAACAGCGGCACCTCGGCCCTGCACCTCGCGGTCCGGGCGCTCGGGATCGGCCCGGACGACTGCGTCGTCACCACGTCGTTCTCGTTCATCGCGTCGTCGAACTGCCTGCGCTACGAGGGCGCGGAGCCGGTGTTCGTCGACATCGACCCCGAGACCCTGTGCCTGTCACCGGAGCGCCTGAAGGCCTACCTCGATTCCTGCAAGGACGACGGGGACGACCTCCGCGACCCCCGCACCGGGCGGCGCGTC